>JAWCPE010000152.1:0-4959 GCA_038870415.1 Bathyarchaeia archaeon | reverse complement strand
AGACCTCCCACTGCTCGTCCGTAAGGTCCACAGCCCGCCCCCACAGACCCCCACCCTATTTATGAGATAAGCTCTAGGCATGCGTTCAGCGATCTAGGCGGCCCCTCCGCCGAGAAGCCTTGGGTCTACAACTATGGGCTGATAGCCGTAGCCGTGCTTATGGTGCTCTACTCCCTAACGCTCATCATGGATGCGGTTAACAAGGTTGAGGTTGTCGGCGGAGCCTTCACGTTGATAGCTGGGCTCTTCCTCGCCCTCATAGGCGTATACCATGAAGGTACGACGCCGCACGGCTTCGTCTCCGTCTGGTTCTTCGCCCAGGCCGACTTGGCGATAGCAACCTGGGGCATAGGCCTGCTCATCAGGCGTTGGAGAAGCATGGGCGCCGCCTTGACCGCTACGGGCATCGTAGCGCCGCTCCTAGCCGCGGCTATAGACTGGCCTTCAGCCGGCACCGCCGAAACGTAGGTATAATCCTGATCGACTTCTGGGTCCTTCTAATGCTGAGAGTTCACGCTGCCAAACGTAGCCCAGCTAAGTAAAGCCTCAAGCGGGTAGCTCACTGCTTCGCGGGTCTAGGTCGCTGTAGGTCCCGAGGTCAGTCCCAGACGATGCAGACTTTGCCCGTGTTGCCGTTTCTGAACGTCTCGATGGCTTCCTTGATCTCGGTTAGCCGGAAGCGGTGCGTTACGAGCTTCTCGATTGGGACCTTCTTCTCCTTTATGAGCTCGGTCATCTCCATCAGTTCAGGGATGCCGAAGACCCGGAACCCCGTGATCGTCAGTTGCTTGCCGAGGATCTGGCGGCTTGGGTCAACCGTCACCTGGCCGGTCTCGCCGACGTAGCAGGCTCTCCCGCGGACGCCTAGGCAGTCGAGCATAGCGGTTCGACCCGCCGCGCTGGCGGAGTAGTCTATCGCCGCATCTGCGCCTTTACGGTCTGTGAGCTCCATCACCCTCTCGACGAGGTTCTCCTCCTTCGCGTTGATGACCATATCCGCCCCAACCGTTCTCGCGAGGTTCAGCCTGTAGGGGGCGAGGTCTGCGCCGATGACGGTCGCGCCGAGGGCCTTCGCCCAGGCGACGCCTGCGAGGCCTACGGGGCCCAGCCCGATGCAGATGACCGTATCGCGGTTCGTCGGAGCCACCTTCTTTATCGACGTGTAGGCTGTCCCGGCGCCGCAGGCCAGGTATGCGCCTACCTCGTAGCTCATCCAGTCCGGCAGCGGGAGAAGGTTCCTGTCAGGGTAGAGAACATAGTCCGCGAATGCCGAGTACGAGAGCCAGCCCTTCCGTTCTGGCCACGGCACCTCGCAGAGCTCGAAGTGGCCCTGCCGGCACCAGTAGCATCTCCCACAGCCCACGGAGTGGCATATCAGGATGCGCTGCCCAACCTCTAGGTCGAAGCCGCAGCCCGGCCCGAGCTCGTCGATTACGCCGCAGGGCTCGTGGCCCTGTATCCTGTTCTCCGCCCCCGGGGAGCCAGGCCACCCCATCATGTGGAGGTCGCTTCCGCAGATGCCTGCAGCCTTCTCCTTGACCCTGACCTGTTGGAAACCCGGCTTCGGGATAGGGAACTCCTTCAGAAGAACCTGGTTGTTGCCTGGGTACGTTACGCCCAGCATAGGCATCGACTCATGGCCTCCGGCCATCAAGGCTGAGCTGTGGGGATTTAATGATGTGGCCCCCCAAAGTTAAATAGTTCAACAGTTAATAATATCTGAGAGTGGGGCCAAAGGGATGGCTGACTCGGGGCTCATCAGCGAGATCAAGACAGTCGGAGTCACAGTACTCATCGTGATGGTTGTCTCGCTCTGGGTGACCGGCACCATCAGTAGTTTCATGTTCGTCCAGAAACCCATCGTACACATGTACGCCGATACCGACCTCGAGACCGGACATCCCAAGATAATCGCTAGCGTGAAGAACGCGGGCAGCCGCCCCCTAACCATAGACGAGGTGACCGTAACGACGGGAAACGAACGAGGCATCCCCATCTTAAAGGTCGTCTCAACCCTGAACGGCGAGGCCTTAACGGAGCCCCTCCCCCTCAGGATACCGGTGGGGGGCATCGCGACCGTAACATTGACCTTAAGCGGCAACACGCCTCGACAGAGCATCGAGGTCAGACTGCACACCACGCTTGGGGCTGAGGTCATCCAGTACGTTCAGCTCCCCTGACCCCACCAGATCGGTGCCGAGAACGGAGAGAGCCGTGATAGGCAGAGGGGGCTGGAGAAACATGTCTCTGAACGGTAGAAAGACGACGGCCTTCCTCTCGCTCTTTATGGTAGTCTCTGGCTTTGCGGGTTCCAGCTCACCGCATCCTTCGCCTCGCCCCGTCAACCTGCTGTGAGGAACGCCCTTAGCTCCATTGCAGCCGCGAGAGACGTGGTCTCCACAGAGGGCTTCACGGTCTACTCTCGAAGCGACATCACAGGCGAGATAGAGTACGGCGGGAAAGATATGGCCTCGGTGGAAGCCTCGACGCCTGCTTGAATATGCGCTGCAGGTATTTCCTAGTCAACAGCATGTCTCCTGTTGCTACTGACTCTTGAAGGCCCACCAAGTATCTTCGGATGGAGTAGAAGGTACTCGATGGGTCGTTAACTTAGGCAACTGACATACTGACTTTCATATGGTACTTCGTTACTGTTGTGTGGAGCACAGTGTCGCTTGGATGGATCGGAGCATGTTCAGAAGGTGTACTCCGTACGAGGTTATGATGTACCCTCCCCTCTTCCCATCCTGTGCTATCAGACCGACGCGAGCAAGCTTGGTCAGATGGAAGGTCAGGTGACCGCCTTTCATACCTGTGACCTCTGACAGCTCTGAGAAGCTCCTGCGGCCATGATGGACGGCGGTAAGAATGACCAACCGTGTGGGGTTTGCTAGTGGTTCGATCGCGCGTTCAAACAGACGCGGCGTGTCCAGAGGCTTGTCAGGCTGACTCTCTCCGTGGAGAAGCCCTGTCCCGGCAATTCGGCGAAGCCCGTTCTCTCGCTTCTGGAACGCCTTATGGTAACTTCTGAAACATGCTTCACAGCGAGTATTCTTGGCCTTCTCTAAAGCTTTCTCGACCTGCGCGGTCTTGGCGTCGAGGCCTGCATGGATAGCTTCGATGCTTTCTTCGCCGCTCAGTTCAACAAGTTCTCGTAGGGAAGCCTTAAAGCGTTCTTTACAATCTTCGCGTCTCTCGCAGTCCTGTCTGACGCTTTGATCGATTTCCTCCTCGATGCCATCTGCTATCTCCTCCGCGTATAGGCGGATAAACCGTTGCGCTACGGCGTTCTCTACGCCTCTCAGCTTCTCCGCTAGGACTGATGCCTCCATCCTCCTCAGCTCTTCTCGCAGCTTTACGACATCGTCCCTCAGTCCGCGGACTGCCAGCTCTAGGCTTCGAAGCTCCTCTTCCAAGCAACCACACTTCGGTATAGTAGACTAACCACAATCTATATAAGGGTTAACTGCGGGTTTTCCGCTCTGAAAGGCTAGGTGCGCCGTAGATGCAGGAGCTTAAAAGAGAGCTTAAGGCCTTCGGTGAGAAAGAGGGGGCTGACCTCCTCGGCGTCGCCTCCGTAGAGAGGTTCAAGTCCTGCCCGGAGAGGTATAGGCCTCAGTATTATCTTCCCGACGCCACGGCGGTCGTCTCCATCGGTCAAAGTTTCAGCAACGCTCTGGTCGAAGCCCTCAGGGAGAGGAAGTCCGCCTACTCCTTTCAACATTTCGTGAACGACAAGCTCTACGACCAACTCGACGAGCTCGCGTACAGGGTGGCGAGGTTCCTAGAGGCGCGAGGCTACGACGTATACCCGATCCCGGCGCAGAACCCGAAGGACCCCCTCGTGATGGTTGGGGAGCTATCCCATAAGCACGCGGCGGTGGCGGCGGGCCTAGGCCAGATAGGCTGGAACAACCTCTTCCTCTCACCTCAGTTCGGCCCCAGACAGATCCTGTCCTCGGTGATAACGAACGCGCCCCTGGAGCCGGACCCCCTATACGAGGGCAAGGTCTGCCGCCCAGAGGAGTGCGGCTACGCCTGCCTCGGCGTCTGCCCCACGGGCGCCCTGAGCAAGGAGAAGGACGGCTTTGAGATCGAGGGGCGAAGGTACGAGCATGGGAAGCATTCGAAGTGGCGGTGCATCTGGGGCTGCGGCAGCATGTCGAGCATAATGCCCATGCCGTCGACGGAGGTCCCCGTCGGCGAACTCATGTGCGGCAAGTTCAGGGAGGAGCTGCAAAAGGTCCGCAAGGCAAGCATACTGCCGGAGGTTATCGCGAACAACCTCTTCCTCGCCCGGATTAACAGAGGCGAGATCCCCTGGTGCTGGCTCGCATGCCTCACCGCCTGCCCAGTCGGCTCAAGGAGCCCAACTCTACGCCGCTGAGCGCGCCGAGACTGAAACGCCTCTACACGCTTCGGCGCGTCAGGCTTCAACGGAGTGTGAGCTAGGTGACTTTAACAGGTCTCGTTAAGGAGTTTGCTAAGGAGAAGGGGGCAGACCTGGTTGGCGTAGCCTCGGTCGACAGGTTTACAGGGGCGCCGGACAGGACCAAGCCGAGCTTCTATCTTCCCGACGCGAGGGCTGTGGTCGTCCTTGCGATGCGGATGAACGATGCGATTATCGACGTTCTAAGGAGAAGACGGTCTTCACACTCCTACTTCCACTTCGTCATCAACCGTGGATTCCAGGAAGTAGGCCATCTGGCCTATGAGGTTTCCCGATTCATCGACGACCAAGGCTATGCCGCGTACCCGGTTCCAGCCGAGGACCCTTATGACCGCATGAAGGAGCAAGGAGACCTGTCGCATAGACACGCTGCGGTCGCGGCTGGGCTCGGCCAGATAGGCTGGAGCAACCTTCTCCTCACGCCTCAATATGGGCCTAGACAGATGCTTTCGTCCGTGATCACGGACGCCCCTCTTGAAGCCGACCCACTCATGGAGGGGGACCTCTGC
>JAWCPE010000151.1:0-5023 GCA_038870415.1 Bathyarchaeia archaeon | reverse complement strand
GAACATCTCCACTCGGCTGCTTGGGGTTGAGGAGGTCTGGATCACGCCTTCTGGGCTGTATAAGCCCATCCTGAAGGCTGAGGACCTTTTAAAGATCGACCTCGGCGGCTGTCTAGTCGAGGGTATCTTCAAGCCCTCGATGGAGTGGTCTTTCCACGTAGCCATCTTAAGCGTAGAGCTGACGTGCTGACGTGAACTGTGTCCTCCACTGCCACCCGCCCGTCGCGACGGGCCTAACCCTCGCAAACGTCAGGATTAAACCCATCACTTTGGAGGCTGCGTTGACGGTCGCGAGGGCGCCGGTGGCTCCGCTCATCTATCCCGGCACGAAGGAGTTAGGCGAAGCCGTCGCGGAAGCCGCGATCGGCAGCCGCGTCGTCCTGCTGCAGAACCATGGCGCGGTCACGGTGGGGTACGACCTGCAAGAGGCTTTAACCGCGATGGAGAACCTAGAGGAGGCCGCGATGATGACGCTCGTCTCAAGGACGGTTGGCATGGAGCCTGCCGAGATAGATGAAGAAAGAAGGGCAACGAGCTGATCAAGAGGCTCTACGGGATATGAGCTAGGGCAGCTGATCGAGGGTAAGCCGCATAGCTGAGAGCCTACTCGGCTTGTTCAGAAAAGCCGTAGAATCGGGGGCCTCGACGAACAACCGGTAGATGTTGACGTTAGGCAGTCTACTCTCTTGGTCCCGCGCGCGGGCTTTACGAAGCGGAGGCAAAACCCCATACCTTGGGTTGGGTATGAGCCTTCCGTCGGCGAGTTCGTAGTAGGCGGCGCCGCACTTCACCCTGTAAGGCTCATAGAGGGACTCGAACCTTGAAGAGACAAGGTTAGCCATGACTAGTGTCTCCGCCCCCGGGTTGATAGCGACATGCCCATAGTTAGGCGGTATCAGCAGCTTCTCTCCTCGATGCGCGTCGACTAGGAGAACGTCGCTTACCCCTGCGTCGTTCGGCTTCTGAAGCAGGAAGTGAGCTTGCCCGACGAGGACCTCGTAGAGTTCAGGGTACGTCAGCCCCGCCTCCGCCTCGGGATGATAGTGCCCAGCTGTCTTGACGAACTCTGGGCCAAGCCTCGCCGCGGGTATCACGGTAACGTCGAACCGAACCTTCCAGGCTTCGAATGAGGCGGCGTCCTGAGGCCTTGAGAGACCCCTATACATGTAGTAGAGCGGCTTCTGCTCCTGAATGGAGCCCTCAAAGTCAGGGCTCATGGCGACCCCCCTCATCTCGCCCGGTAACCGCACCGCCGGGGTTAACGTCCGTCCTTCTAGGCGTAGGCTTACCGGTTGAGGCGTAAAGTCGAGGTTGAGTGGAGACGTGGGAAGGAACATGGTTCTACGCTATCACCGTCCGAGCAGGCTTCCTGCAAAGGCTTAAGGGAAACCTGAGATTAAAGGCCTCCCTAGCGCTGTCCCTGTCTAGACCAGTCTCTGCGGGCCTCCCATGCTGAGAGGAAGGCTCTAGCCAGAGCCGGCTTACGCTGGCGTACGGCAGTCTACGAGAGGAAAGCTGTCGCCTCTCTATCTCCGGCCTTTCTCCAAGCTATTTTCCTCACCAAGGGCTGCTGTCAAGGTTTCTCGTGTTAAGACTCGATTTTTCTCGTCCAAATGGTTTAAGAGCGGAGATATACCCGCGGATCGCTTGACGGAAGTGGAATTATGCCCAGCGAAGTTCTAGCCCATCTGGTGAAGGAACTAGACGAGGCTTACCCCGACATCATCGAGGTTAGAAAGGCGTTCTTCCTCTACCGGGACAGGCACCCGGAGTTGAACGAGGAGATTAGGGCCAAGTTCGCTGAGTGGCTGGACAGAAAGTTCAGCCCCGTCAAGTGGTAGCCAGCCTCCTCTCGTTGCTCCTTAACGAACCATGTTCATCATGCCTATAAGGCATCTTTTCGCGATGAGGCCTCAGCTAGAGTAACGCGCTTCCGTCGGACGGAGTGAGGGCTTAAGCAAACCATGCTATACTTCTGTCCGGATAGAGGTGCCGGGCATGGGTTTCGAACCCACGACCTCTGGCGGCTTTTCGAAGCCTCTCCAGATCGCTCATCGGTTGATTATGAGTCTAGCTCCCTCTCCATGAGGGTCTGGCACTCTAACCATCTGAGCTAGCCCGGCTGTAGATACTCGTCGGTCGATCTGATAAAAGGCTTGCTTCAACGCGACGGCGTGCTGTAACCTTAAGGTTTAGTGGGAGCCCTATCTCCCTCGATGGCTTATGAGCGGAAAGCTCTTCGAGAGAGGTAGCTGCCCCTGGAGCGGATGTTCGCGATGCCCAGCTCGGTGATGAGGTAGACCTCGCCTCTATGGGTCGTCGTTTTTGAGATCCATTTCCGCGACTCCAGCTTCCTGAGAATTCTACGCGCCTGCACGGCGTTAAGAGAGGTTCGGGAGATGATCTCTTCCAGTGTCCGCGGGTTCTTCGAGAGGGCTTGAAGCACCTTCTACTGATTCGGGTTAAGCGACACCGTTAAGGCCTACGCCCAGATTGTGCCCACGGGATATGAGCTTTACGCGTCAGCCACACCGCAGAGTTAGAGGCGCAGCTTCTCCCTGAGGTACTGCCGGCTGAGCGCCATGCTCTCCTTCGGAGCCTTCAAGGTCCGATCCTGCTCCACGACCAGCCACTCCACGTTCCCGCCTTGGATCGCCCTCATAACCGCCGGAAAATCCACCGTCCCCTGGCCCAGCTCAGAGAACGTCCGGTCCCGGCCGTCCTTCAGATGAAGATACGGGGTCCGAGCCAAGTTCTCCTTCACGTACTCCGCCGGCGTTAAGCCCCCCACCTGAACCCAGAAGACGTCGATGCAAAGGCCGACAAGCTCTGGAGCCGTCTCTTCGCAGATGATCCTCATGCCCAACGTGTTGTTCCGTATCTCCGCGTCGTGGTTATGGTACAACACCTTGACGCCTTGGCCGGCAGCTTTTCTCCCCGCGTCTTGAAGAAAACGGGAGTTCCGTCTATACTCTTCCTCCGTGTTCGTACGGCCACCCGCGCCGCTGAAGATCATGTAGCGACCGCCCAAGGCGTTCAACAACCGGAGGGAGTCGTCCACGGTTTTCATGTCGCCCACGCCCATGTGAAGCCCCGCCAAACGGAGGCCCCTCGCGGCGAAGAACTCCCTCGCGTTCTGGTACCTCGCCAGCGTCGCTGGGCCCATCTCCACGCCTACGTAGCCTAGGGAGGCGACCTCGTCTAAGACGCCTGGAAGGTCCGTGTCAGGTCTCTGCCCCTAGATGATGAGCTGAGCACCCACGTTCATCTATAACCATACCCCATCACGACCCGTAGAAGGCTTCACTCCTCTTTAGCCTTACGCCTTCGCCGGTGATGCGATCGGGCAGGTTCGTTGACGGAGAGCGTGGGTTGGGGCTCAGTACGGTTCAGCGAAGGGTTTATTAGGCGGATATCGATATTGATATCGAATTCGATATCGAGGTTGAGCCAGCATGTTCAGACCGGGACACTTCATGAGGCACATGGCGATGGTGCCGAAGGGCTTCCTACGCTACCAGGTGTTGAGACTCCTCAACGAGAAGCCCATGTCAGGCTCGGAGATAATGACTGAGATCGAGAAACGCACCGATGGACACTGGAGGCCTAGCCCAGGTTCCATCTATCCCCTCCTCGCCTGGCTGCAGGACAAGAGCTACATCAAAGAGGCCGACGGAGAGGCGGGGATAAAGCGATACGCATTAACGGATAAGGGTAAGGCCTTCTTGGAAGAGCAGACCAAAACGCGTGAGCAAATGCGTGAACGCTTCCAGCCGTTCGGGCCAATGCCTGGCTTCATGGGACCACCCTGGCTCGAACTCCGCCCGGAAAGTAGAGTGCTGCTTAAAGCCATGACAGACTTGGCTATGGCCCTCTGGGAACTCCATGATAGACTGAGAGATCAACACTCGGTAGAGGCGTTAGAAGAAACGAGAAAGGCCCTAGATGAAACCGTCAAGAAGATCCAGGAAATAACAAAGAAACTTGAGAAATAATCGACAGAGTGAGGCGGGAACACCTCAAGCAAGCGGAGCCAGATGATGGATGAGCTCAATTCAGGTACAGGGTTTAACGAAGAGATTCGGGGAATTGACCGCTGTGGACCACGTCTCCTTTGACGTGAAGAAAGGCGAGATATTCGGTCTGCTTGGCCCCAACGGAGCGGGCAAGACCACGCTGATAAGGATGCTCTCCACGTTAACAAGGCCCACCGAGGGCACAGCGAAGATCGGCGGCTACGACATAGTAGAGGACGACGACAAGGTCAGAAGCCTCATTGGACTTGTCTCTGAGAAGATCATCATGTACGACCGACTGACCGCGAAGGAGAACCTATGGTTCTTCGGCAGACTCTACAATGTTCCAGAAGAACTCCTGAAAAAGAGGATCGATGAGCTGCTAGAGCTGGTTCAACTGACGAGGTGGAAGGACTCTCAGGTCGGCACCTTCTCAACAGGCATGAGGCAGAGGATGAACGTGATAAGGGCGCTCCTGAACATGCCCCAGGTGCTCTTCCTAGATGAACCTACGCTCGGCTTAGACCCCCAGTCATCTGTGGAGATCAGGGAGTTCGTTAGGAGGATCAACGAAGAGAATGAGACGACGATCATCCTCACCACTCACATGATGGTCGAAGCCGATATGCTCTGCGACCGCATAGGCATCATAGACCGCGGAAAGGTCATGGCACTCGACACCTCAGCCAACCTGAAGAAGCTCGTTTCAGGAGCCGAAACAACCGTCCTCGAGCTGGAGATCCCCAACCTACCATCCAACATGATACTGCTGATACAGTCCTTAGGGTGCGTCACCACCGTCTCCCAGGACGACTCAACCCACCTCAGGGTCCACGCGGTCGGAGATGAGGCTTTCGACAGCATCATCGACACCATCAGGGCTAACAAGGGGAAGATAACCTCCGTGAGGAGCCTTGAACCCAGCCTTGAGGACGTCTTCCTACATATCACCGGCCACGAGGTACGGGACACAGCGAAACAGAAGATATCAGACCGCAGGCACAGGC
>JAWCPE010000150.1:0-5027 GCA_038870415.1 Bathyarchaeia archaeon | reverse complement strand
GGAGGCTCTCACGGGGCTCCTCGGAGCCCTTTGGCTTCTGAGCTACGATTACACGGTTCTGGACTAAGTTCACGGATTGGTACAAGGCCCCTCATGAGGCCTCTCTCAGCGTAAGGGTAAGGGCTGGTGAAGCCTTATTCCCCCGTATACGTGGACCTAACGACCTCCGAGGCGGAGTTCACGGAGGGCATCCCTTCAGGCGTGGGCTTCGCCTTCGCGGACGGAGCCTTCGATGCCAGGCCTGTGCTGAACGAGCTGGCCTCCAAGGGCTACGTCCCTATGGTTAAGCCGGGGAAGGTAAGCCCGGGCGGCTATGGGGCGAGGATAAGGGATGGGCTCTTAGACGAATCCCTGTACAGGCTTAGGGCTGTGGGCGAGGGCCTCTTCGGAGCCCTAACCGTAGAGCCCCGGGATAGGATGAAGACGGGGAGGAAGGAGACGGGCGAGACGAGGCCCCCTAAGGCTCATCGTCTACTGCTTAAAGGTCGTAGCGAGGTGGCTCTATAGATAATGTTGGGAGGTAAGGCGTCTCTATGGGTGGGGCCCTGAGAAGGTCTCCTTTAAGCTGAAGCAGATGGGAACAGGTATCCGCCCCATGACCGTCTACGGCATCTTAAGGTAAGGGGCGGAGGGGTTGAAGAGTCCTTTAGAGAAGCCTAGGTGTCGGAGCTACATACGCTGGGAGGGGGAGCGCCCCAACGAGCTATGGCAGATGGACTGGAAGTGGGCCTCAGAAGGGCGCTGGTTGTATGTCTACTTGGATGACCATTCCAATACGTGACTGCGGCAGCCCACTATCGAGAGGCCGAGGCCGAGGACTCCCTAGCCTTGCTGAGGAAGACTGTGGAACGCTACGGTAAGCCTGAGGAGAACTGGCCGGTAATGGAAGCCAGTACTGCTCCGTCCGCGGGGCGTCAGCACCTATACTAAAACCGTTCAGGAGATTGGGGGTAAGGGCTAGACGTCCGGCAGCCTTAAGCTGGGGCTTTCAGGCTCCGCGGGGTTGATGTAAGCCGTCAGGACGGTGAAGCCCCGCGGAAGGATCGTGTAGGTCGCCATACTCTCCGAGCCCATCGTGGACCTGTCAGCTTCGGAAGCAAGAGCCTCATCTTCCCCAGAGGCGAAGACCTGAGCATACTAGGGCATACCATCCGGTTAGTCTCGTCAGGCCGCGTCAAACCGAAGCCCCTCATGACCCACCTCGTCAAAGGCCTGAAGAAAGTGCCGGAACTCCGTTTCTGTTGCGGAAGAATGTGGGCAGCGTCCTGGGATGGAACACGTAGCGTGCGCATCAGAATCCTTATCTCCACCCGAGAGAAGAACCACTACGAACGGTTGCCGGGCGCCGCGGTGGAATGGATGGCTGTGAGCGGGAAGGCGTGCGTGAACTGCGCGAACGTGAAGGTGCGGAAGGGAGAACTTTACTGCGGCCTTCTCAAACAGAAGGTTTCAGAGAAGTACAAGTGTGGAAGGTTCAAGGCGAGATAGACAAGAGAGCGCTTACGGGATTATATGCGTGAGGGCTTCACGCCTCATCCTCTCGTCGATGGACCTTAGGACATTCTCAGGGAGCGCCCAGTGCCTCTGCCTCTCGTAACGGCAGTGTGGCTGGAACCTCCTTCGAACCTTGTCCGGTTCCACGCCGACCGTGGCGATCCTCGATAGGTCATTTACGCCTAGGCCGTACCGGTCTGCGTAGTATAGGTAACCAACCTCGTCAGGGTCGAAGCCCATGATGTAGGCGCCTACGGAGTCAACCGCGATGAAGTCTGTTCCCGCGAGGGCTACGCGCAGGTCTACTGCTGTACCTGAGACGGGGCCGTCTCCCTCCATCGCCTTAAAGCCGTCTAGCACCGCGAGGTGGACCGGTATCCTAGCCGCGACCCGGTACAAGTCTAGGTTCGTCGCCGCGTAGCCTTGGTGGATGCGGCCTTTCTGGCCTCCTACGAGGCTTCCTACGACCATGTTCTTCAACGAGAGCGTGACGATAACGGTGTCATGCGTCTTCATCACCGCCGCCGAGACCCTGTAGTCGGCCTCATACACGGTCTTTGATACTCTAACATAGGTGTCGCGAAGCCTCTCGTCGAAGATCGGGATCTCCACGTAATCGTCATCGTTCAGGTCGACAAGCTGCACGCCGTACTCCTTAACGAGGGGCTGATACCCGTAGTTCCTGAAACCTGCAGACGCGCTCCCCATAGCTGGGCCTTCCCCTATGATGACTTCCCTCGGCTCGAACGGTTGAAGGAAGTCAAGGATGGCCCTCACTGCATCCGCCTGAGTTGCTGAAAGGGCGGTGCTCGTTGAGACGAAGTTCGGCTTGATCAACACCCGTTTCTTGTATAGTAACCCGGGTTCAACGTCCTTTCTGACGCCCTCCAGCGCCTCGCGAACCGTCTCGAACCGCGTCGCACACTTCGCCACCGAAACGACAGGTTTACTCAAAGGGAGATCGCCATCCGACCGGCTAGGTCACCGCTTACACGGCTGAGAGCTGCTTCTGTCCTTAACAGGGGACACCCCAGCATCGGCCTAGATAAGCTCTCTGGGCGGACGAAGAGAAGCAGATAAGTTGGAAAGCACCCCTTATCCCCGCTGGGGGATAAGCAGAGGGGACGTCTCTTTGAGCAGACAGATAGGCGTAGCCGTAGTCGGGTACGGGTTCATGGGCACCACGCATCTGACCGCTTGGTCGATGATCCCCGAGGCAAAGGTGCTCGCCGTCGTAGGCCGCGACCGTGCGAAGGCGGAGAAGGTGGCGCGCGGCTTCAACGCGGCTGCCTATAGTAGTCTGACGAGGGCCTTGGAGGAACAGCCCGTAGACGTGGTTGACGTCTGCACGCCAACCTTCACCCACCGCGACTACGCTCTGGAGGCGATCAAGGCCGAGAAGCACGTGTTAGTGGAGAAACCGATGGCTCTAAGCCTACGAGAGGCGGATGAGATGATCCAGGCGGCGGAGGCCAAAAGCGTCAAGCTCATGGTAGCTCACGTTCTACGCTTCTTCGCCGAGTACGTGAAAGCGAGGGAACTCGTCCAGAGAGGCGTCGTCGGCCGCCCGGTCATGGTTAAGGCCAAGCGGGTGGGCTCCATGCCTCCTTGGGGGGCTGAGAACTGGTTCATAGACCCGTCGAAGAGCGGAGGCGTCGCCGTAGACCTTGCCATCCACGACATCGACTTTCTGAGATGGTGTCTTCAAGACGAGGTCGAACGTGTCTTCGCCCTCACGCATAGGCGGGTTTCCCGCGAACCCCTCGTGGACGACCATGCCTTGATCCTCCTCAGGTTCCGAGGGGGAGTCGTGGCGCACGTTGAGGCAAGCTGGGCTATGCCTCAGGCTTTGCCCTTCACGACAAGCTTAGAGGTCAGAGGCCCCTCAGGGGTGCTGAGCATAGACAACGAATCGACTGTACCCTTGACGATCGTCAACAGGAACGGGACGCAGAGGTTCAGCCCTGAGACCCGACCGTGGGTGCAGGGCATGCCGTTCCCGATAGACCCTTTCTACGCGGAGACCCGCCACTTCACGGATTGCGTTCTTAACGATCAGAGACCTACCACAGATGGGCATGAGTCCAGAAGAAGCCTAGAGGTCGTGCTTGCCGCCGCGAGGTCAGCTGCCACGGGTGAAACAGTACACATCGATACAGGGGGCTAGACTACGAGACCCATCAGCGTAGCCATCCTCGGCTGCACGCATCCTCACGCGTACGGGTACGCAAGGTTCCTAGCCGAGACCCCCGAGGCCCGTCTGACGGCGGTCTGGGATGACGACCTGAGTAGAGGCCGGGAGGCTGCCCAACGGCTTGGAACCATCTATGTAGACGAGTACGAGCGTATCCTCCACAGCAGGGACGTGGAAGCAGTCCTCCTAGCCTCTAAGCTTTCTGCTCGGGTTGAGCTTGCCGTCGCGGCGTTAGAAGCCGGGAAGAACGTCCTATGCGAGGTGCCTATCGCCCCGAGCCTCGAAGGCGCTGACCGAGTGTTTAAGGCTTCTCGGGGGAGTAGTGGTATCTTTCAGCCTTGCTTCGCCATGCGCCACTCGCCCTCGACCGTGATGGGCAGGGAAGCCGTCCGTCGAGGCGAGGTAGGCAGTTTGATCTCGATTACCTGCACTAGTCAACTTGTAGGCTTGTCAAACGAGGCGAAGGAAGGCAGCATCGCAAACAAGGTAGCTCAAGTGGACAGCGTCCTCCACCTCGTAGACCTCGCGAGATGGTTCAGTCGCAGCGAGCCGGAGCTGGTTTACGCCGCCGCCGTTGGGGGCCTCGGCGCGGAATCCAAAATGGAGCTTGGCTTCACCGCGACGATGCGTTTCGCTTCAGGCGTAGTCAGCTCGATAGACGCTCTTCCGTCGAGGCGTAGCGATACCCTGGGAGAGGAGAGACTAGTGATGGAAATCTTGGGAAACGAAGGCTTGGTCAGGCTTGATGCGTTCAGTCAGGCGGTCTCAGTCCACGGCCAAGGCCGTCCGCAAGGGATGCCTACCAGGTATCCGTGGGGCTGCAACGTGTGGAAAGAGATGCTCAAGAGTTTCCTAGCCTGCGTGCGTAGAGGGGCGGAGCCAGTGGCTGACGCGTTCGACGCGAGGCAGGCCACGGAAGCGGCCGTTGCAGTTCAGCGTTCAGCTCATGAGCAGCGCCAGATTCGCCTGCCGCTAACCTCAAGCCTAAAAGGTTAGGCTTGGTAGGGTGTCGTGTTCTATCCCCATAAACTGCCGACACTGTACAGAGATGAGTCGCGTGTCGGTGGAGTGATGTGGGAGGGGAGCTTTCGAGGCGTAGGAAGCGCTGGCTTCTCCGCCGGAGGCTGGAAAGTCGTCCTCTGGAGCCATCTAGGCGTCCGTAGAGGCGCCTTCTACAGATGGTGGGGCCGGCTTCCTCCTCGGCGTATGGAGAGGCTGGACGCCTACGGCTGAGGCCGCGGTAAGGCTGCTCCGGGACTGCATCAACCGTTACGGTAAGCCGCGGCAGGCCCTCACGGACCGGGGCGCACAGTTCTACCCGGCCTGGGGAGGCATATCC
>JAWCPE010000149.1:370-5171 GCA_038870415.1 Bathyarchaeia archaeon | reverse complement strand
ACCTCCCTAGGTCTGTCGGGCGCCTTCTCCGGCGCGACGGACCATATGTAGTCCTCCGGGTACTGCGAGACGAGGTCCTCAACTTGGCCGCTGCCCATCGAGTGCGACCACATGTTGATATCCCCGCCGAGCTTCCCCCGGCGTCTCTTCGGGTAGACCCCGTGCTTGCTGAGGATGGCCTCTTCCTCCGCCCTCATCAGGTTTAGTTCCCTCACCGGGGCGATGCACTGCATCTCCGGCATCATGTACTTCACGGTCGTCTCCATCCTGAACTGGTCATTACCCTTACCGGTGCATCCGTGGGCGAACGCTGTAGCCCCCGTCTTCTTCGCGACCTCGACGCATTTCATCGAGATCAAGACGCGGGTCATCGAGGTGCCGACGGGGTATCCTTCGTAGCTGCCGTTCGCCTTGATGCATCGGAAGATGTAGTCTTCCGCGAACTCTTTCTTGGCGTCGAAGAAGATAGGCTTCAACCCTAGGATATCCGCCCTCTCCCAGGCGACGTCTATCTCCTCTTGGCCCTGGCCTACGTCGACGAGGACTGGGATGACCTCTTCGAAGCCGTACTTCTCCTTAAGCATGATGATGACCATCGTCGAGTCGAGGCCGCCTGAGTAAGCGGAGACCACCTTCCGGCTCGGCCCTGCCTCTGGCTGAGCTTCCATAGTTACCCCCAGCAAGTATTGTCGAGAGACCGATTTGCCGGTAGCTAATAAATCTTTAAGCCAAGCCTACCATCCTTGAACTCGGCTTTTCAAAGCGGCGTCAACTATGCAGGACCTCCTTAGAGGCGGAAGACTGAAGGGGCCTCGGCCTCCCGAGGTGGCAGCCTACACCTCCTCCATCCAGCAGGACGAACGGATCTTCCAGGCCGACATAGAGGTTGACCTAGCTCACGTCGTGATGCTGACGCGGAGAGGCATCATCCCCGTCAAGGACGGCGCGCGCATCCTCCAAGCCCTGAAGCGGGTAGAGTCAGAGGGCTACCAGGCGCTCAACCCTAACCCCAGCCTCGATGATGTCCACGTAGCCATAGAGTCGAGGCTGACGGAGCTTCTCACCGTAGAGGTTGCGGGAAAGATGCATACTGGGCGGTCCCGGAACGACGAGGTCGCCACCTGCCTAAGGCTTAGGCTTAGAGCTGACCTCTCAGAGATCATGGCACGGCTCCTCGACCTCGCAGGGGCCCTCCTCTCCGTAGCTGAGCAGAACGTCGACACCGTGATGCCGGGCTACACGCATACGCAGCACGCGCAGCCCGTGACTCTAGCCCACCATCTATTGGCGCACCTAGATGCCTTGACCAGGGACTTCGCCCGGCTGCAGGGAGCCTACAGCCGCGTCAACCATTCGCCGCTAGGAGCCGCGGCCCTCGCCGGCACAGGCTTCCCCATCGACAGGGAGATGACCGCCTCGCTTCTAGGCTTCACGGGCCTCGTCGAGAACTCGATGGACGCCGTCGCCACACGCGACTTCATCCTGGAGACGCTCGCGGCGCTCTCGATTCTGTCAGTTAACCTAAGCAGGTTCGCCGAGGAGCTGGTCCTCTGGAGCAGCTCCGAGTTCGGCTTCGTCGAGCTGCCGGACGCGTACACGTCCACGAGCAGCATAATGCCTCAGAAGAAGAACCCCGACGTGATGGAGCTTACCCGAGCCAAGTCTGGAAGGGTTACAGGCGACCTCGTCGCGGCTTTGATGACGGTGAAGGCGCTGCCGCTGACGTATAACATGGACCTGCAGGACGTGACGCCAAGGCTCTGGGACGGCCTAGACGCCGTCAAGGAGACGCTTCCCATCGTCACAGGAGCGGTCAAGGCTATGAGGATCAACCGGGAGCTGATGGCGGCCAGGGTGCGCGAGGATTTCTCCACCGTTACAGAACTGGCAGACACGATCTTCCGCGAGACCGGGCTGCCCTTCAGAACCGCCCACAGGATCGTCGGCGCCTTGGTCACCGACGCGATCCAAGCCGGAAAGAAGCCTCTCGAGCTTACAGCGAAAGACCTAGAGATAGCCTCCGTGAAAACCACAGGAAAGCCGCTAGGGCTGAACGACAGCATCATCAGGCAGTCCCTCGACCCCCTCAGATGCATCGAGGTGAGAAAGTCAAAGGGAGGCCCAAGCCCCCAGGAAGTAACAAGGATGCTGACTGAGAGGCGTAGGCTGGTCAAGAGATGGAAGGAAGACTTAACGGCGATGCTCAGGAAGGTTGCAGATGCCAAGCTGAGCCTCGAAAAGGAGGTTGCAGCAGTCATCAGGGAGGCGGGTTAAGTAAGTCCCCCTTCTACACGACAGTTCTCTTCCCGTACTCTAGCTGCTTCAGGTGGACACTAGAAGGCGTTTGACGGCTTCTCTTAGGACGCGGATGCTATCAAGGTACTCCGCGATCTGGATTGACTCTGCGGGTCCGTGGCTCAGCCGGGAGTTCCCAGGGCCATAGGTGACGGAGGGCACGTTCAAGCTGGATGCGTAGATGTTCATGTCGCCTGTCCCAGTCTTTCTTAACAGCTTCAGTTCTTTTCCCCGGACTGCTCGGACCGCGTCTGCGAAGACTTGGACGAGCCTAGAGTTCTCCGCCACCTCGTAGCCCTCCGAGGCCTCGTCCACGGAGAGTTCAGCCTTCACGTTTGGGCAGTCGCTCTGGAACATGCGAAGGACGGCTTCCAGCCGGGCGGCGACCTCGCTCGTCTTCATGCCGGGCGGTATCCTGATATCGATGGTGGCTGAGGCTTCCCCGGGGACGACGTTGATGGCTTCGCCGCCCCTCAGGCCTGTGAGGCACGCGGAGACGCTGTGGAAACGGTCTTCCACGGGCTCCTGCGTGACGAGTTCCTGCCTGATCCTCTGCCAGAGCTCGTAGCTCCGCTCTATCGCGTTCTCGTAGGCCCAGGGGGAAGAGGCGTGCCCCGACGTGGTCCTACATCGGGTCGTAACGTGAAGGCTGCCCTTGTATCCGACGGTGAGGTTCTCGACGCCGCTCGGCTCGCCGAAGACGGCGTAATCCGCCCTCAGCTTCCTCAGGACGAGGTGCTTCACACCTCGGCTCTGCCCCTCCTCGTCTACGAGGCAGGCTACGGTTAACTCCCCCCTCGAGATTCGTCCGGCGAAGGCTGAGGCAGTCATAATCATCGCTGCAAGGGCTGACTTCGCGTCCACGGCGCCCCTTCCCAGCACGCGTCCCTGGCTGACCCTCACGGGCAGGATGCCGGGGACCGTGTCCATATGCCCGCAGAGGAGCACCCTGGGCCTACCTCCGCCCAGCGTGCCTAGCACGTTTCCCCCCTCGTCGACCTCGACCTCAAGTCCAAGCTGGCGCATGTTTTCCGCTAGGAAGCAGGCTATCTTAGATTCGGAGCCTGAGGGACTGTAGATTCTCACGGCGCCTTCGAGCAGCTTCACGGCGAACTCTTCTTCGCTCTTCGAGAGCTTCTCGACGGTCTCGGCTTGGTTAGGGGGTGATAACGGTGCCACTCCCCTTCGTCACCGCGGAGGTTATGGGCTGCGGCTTCAGGCCGGACGTTATGATGGCTTCCTTCACGCCCATCTTGAGCGCCTCGAGCGCCGCGTAGACCTTTGTGATCATTCCTGGGCCTATAGACGAGAGTCTCTCCTGAGCCTCCGCCATCGTAAGCCTGGGCACCGGCTGCCCGTCGAGGATGAGTGCCTTCACATCTGTGAGGAAGACGAGCTTCTCAGCTCCCAGTGCGCCGGCGAGGAAGGCGGCAGTACGGTCCCCGTCCACGTTCAGTATCTCATACTCCTGGCTGAGCGCGAGCGGAGCTACGATGGGGAGGTAGCCGTTCTCCATTAGAAGCCTCAGGAGCTGCACGTTCGCGGCGGTGATCCTGCCCGTGTAGCCGCCCTCTATGATCCGTTTTCTCCCCCTCTCGTCGATGGATATGAGCCGCTTCTTCCTCTCCGCGGTGAGGAGGCCGCCGTCGACGCCGCTCACGCCGAAGGCGGGCACCTGGAAGCTTCGGAGGGTGGCCACGATCTCCTTGTTTATCTTCCCCGCCATGACCATGACGTATATCTCCAACGTCTCCTTGTCCGTGTACCGGCTGCGGAAGCCCTCCGGAGAGACGGTGAAGACCTGCTGCTTTCCCATCTTCTCAGCGGCCTGGGTCACCTCGTCGCCGCCCCCATGTACGAGCACCAGCCTCTCAGTCGTGGATATGGCCTTGATATCGTTCACTAGGTTCAGGTCTGGGGCTCCCGCTTGGAGTATGCTTCCGCCTATCTTGACCACGACCTGCATAGGCGTCTTCCTCTCTCAACTTTCAGGTGTAAAAATACAAGGTAGGGATCCGGTTCATCTCTTCTCGGCTAGCTTAGCTGTTATTCTCCCCAGTCTTCACCCTCGACCTCTGCAACCTTCAGCTCTACATGTCCATTGTCGACCTTGAAGACCTCGAACTCGGTGCCGCAGTCGGGGCAGGGAAGGATCTCCCCTAGGACCACGTCGTCAGGCACCTCTATGGCACCGTCGCATTCAGGGCATCTCGCGTTCAACCCCAGTCACCTCTCTGCTTTCCCCTTTACTTTCGCTAGGACCTTCTGCGCGTGAACCGTTGGCAGGCCCCAGAGCTCTATGAAACCCTTAGAGGCCCTCTGATCGAAGGTGGTGCCTATATCGTAGGTGGCCAGGTTCAAGTCGTAGAGGGAGAAGGGGGATGAGCGGCCAACCACCCTCACGCCACCCTTGTGGAGCTTCAACTTAACCTCGCCCGAAACCCTCTCCTGGGTCTTGTTGATGAAGCCCTCAAGGTCCTCCCGCAGGGGATCCGTCCACAGGCCG
>JAWCPE010000149.1:0-360 GCA_038870415.1 Bathyarchaeia archaeon | reverse complement strand
GGATTGGTTACAGGTGCTCTTCGCCTCGTACGTGGCCAGGTCGTAATCATAGAGCGAGTACGGCGAAGCCCGGGAGAGAACATGGCATGAGCCCTTGAAGAGCCTCATCTTGACCGTGCCTGTGACCCTCTCCTCGACGCGGTCTATGAACGCGTCTAAGTCCTTCCTGAGGGGGTCTGTCCACAACCCCTGATAGACGAGCGAGGCCCACTCCTCGTCGACGGCACATTTGAAACGCAGCTCGCGCGGCGTGAGCACCAGCTTCTCCAAGTCCTGGTGGGCCTCAATGAGGCATACCGCGGCGGGGCACTCATACGATTCGCGGGACTTCACGCCGATGATCCGGTCCTCGACGTGGTC
>JAWCPE010000148.1:0-5294 GCA_038870415.1 Bathyarchaeia archaeon | reverse complement strand
GAGGGCTGCGTAGTGGTTAAAGGAGAGGGCGGAGTGTTTCGACGACTACCTCCCCTGCAGGCGGACGGGCTGCAGCCTCTCAACCCTATCCACCACGACCTGAAGGGGTTCAAAGAAAGCTCATCCAGAGAGCCCGGGAGACGCCAGTCAAAAACTTGAGAACCCCCTCTTGGGGCACAAAACTTTTCTTCGCCCCTAGAGGACCATAAGTCCGTGTTGAAAGGCTCCCCATCCTTGAAACTGTTGGTGTTCGGAAGAGGGTGGACCGTCCACGGTCTACGTTAAGAGGCTGGAGCTTCAAGGCTTCAAGACATTCCGTAAGAGGCTAGCGTTGAGCTTTGATAGAGGCTTCACCGTGGTCACAGGCCCCAACGGGTCCGGGAAGAGCAACCTCATCGACGCGGTACGCTTCGTCCTCGGCGAGGCCAGCCCGAGGGTGCTTAGAGCAGAGAAGTTCTCAGACGTCATCTCGGACGGTCTCGGCGATGAGGGTAGAGGCCAAGCCGTCGTGAGGATGCAGCTCGACAACTCGCTGCGCGAGATACCTGTCGACGCGGACCTCGTCACGGTCTCTAGGACGGTCAGGCCGGACGGAGAGAGCGTCTACCGGCTGAACGGGAAGAGAGTCTCCCGCGCGGCTATAGTCGACCTGTTGGGGGCCGCCGGGTTGAAGTCGTCAGGCATCAACATCGTCATGCAGGGCACGGTGACGCAGCTCTCAGACCTGGCGCCTGAGGAACGCCGTAGGATCATCGAGGACCTCGTAGGCATAGCCCAGTACGACTTGAAGAAGGCGCAGGCCCGCGAGGAACTCGCCCGTGCGGAGACCAACCTCCGAGTCGCAGAGGCTAGAATCGACGAGGTCAGGCTGAGGCTGGAGAACCTTGAACGGGAAAGGAACGACGCTCTGAAAGCGAACCTACTCAAGGAGCAGATAGCCTACCTGAAGGCTGTCATCCTCTCCTCGGAGATCGCCCAGAACGTCCGCGAGACCGAAGCCCTGCTGAAAGACCTAGAGCTACGGAGACGCGAGGCCGACGAGCTGACGCGTTTCAGGAACGAGCTGAGCCAGAGCCGGAGCAAGGTCGAAGAGGCCTGGCGGAGCTTCGACGAGGAGGTTGTAGCAAAGGGCGGCGGGAAGCTCGTCGAGGTCCAGACCGTCCTCGGAGACCTGAACGCTAAGATAGCCCGCCTTGAGAGCCAACTCGAATCGAATCAGCTAAGCGTCAAGGGCCTCGCAAAGCTGAGGGAGGAGAGGGCTGCTCACATCGCCAGCCTCCGCGAAGCGTTGAGGCAGGCCTCCCAGAGCCTAGCTAAGCTCATACGTGCGCGCGAGAAGGCCTCAGCCGTCCTTCAGGAGAAGAGCCGTCTCCACGCCTCCGCCGCCGAGAAAGTGAAGGGGCTCAGCGAGAGCCTAGAAGCCCGGTCCTCACGGCTGGAGGAGCTAGACGAGAAGATAGCGGAACTTCGAACGGCGACCGCTAGGCTCGACGCGGAGGTCAAGGGCGGCGAGGCGAGGTTGAACATCCTCAACCGCAACCTCGAAGTGTCAAGGGCACGTAGAAAGAGCCTGACAGAGATACTAGACGACTTGAAGAAACATATGGACCAGCTCCAGACGATGGAGGTGACGGAGAAGAGTAACCTCATCCGTGTAGATGAGACGCTCAAGAGAGACGAGGAGCAGAGAGCCCTCCTCGAAGCGGAGATCACGAGCGCCCAAGGGATCGCGGAGAAGGCCCGTAGGACGGTGGACGAGTTCAAGATACAGCTCCAATTCGCGGAGAGCTTCGCAGCGGAGGACCGGGCCCTGGCGAAGATCGAGGAGATGGGGAAGGCTGGCGCGATAGAGGGCGTCTACGGCCGAGTTAAGGACCTAGTCACGTTCAGACGCTCCCTCGCCAACGCGTTGGAAGCTGCTTCAGCCGGGTGGATGAAGGCCCTCGTCGTCGAAGACCTCGCGGCGGCGAGACGCTGCGTCGAGAGCCTCAAGAGGACGCAGCTCGGCCGAATTAAGATAATCCCAGTTCGCGAATTACGGTCCGTGAAAGCGGTAAGGCGCCCGTCGAGGAGCGGCGTCGTCGGGGTCGCCTCCTCCTTCGTGAGATGCAAGGCATCGATACGACCGGTCGTGAACTTCGTCTTCGGGGATACCGTCGTCGCCGAGAACCACGAGGTCGCTCTGGAACTCTCCCGCGAAGGGTTCCGCGCTATAACGATGGACGGGGACCTATACGAGGCCGAGGGCGTCATCGAGAGCGGCTTCTACCGTAGACCGATGGATATCGCTCAACTGATCCCCAGCGACGAGCACGTCTCAAACCTGAACGCAGCCGTGGCGAAGCTCGAAGACATACTACGCGAGAGGGAACGCGATATAAAGCTGGCAGAAGACACGCTCGAGAAGCATAGGGAGGAGAGACGCCTAAAGATAACCACGCTCGACAGGTTTCAGCACGAACTAGCGGAGGTCGCGCGAAGCGTCGAGCGCGTCCAGAAGAACCTTGAAGAGCTGGACGCTCGCATAGGCGAGATGACCGAAGAGCAGGAGCGAGAACAGGCAGACCTGGCCAAGGCCTTAGAAGAGAAAGCCGCCTTGGAGAAGATGCTTGAGGCAGCCCAGAGCGAGGCCTCGTCGCTCAGGAGACTCATCAGGCCTTCAACGTTGAGGAACGCGGAAGCACGCCTCGGAGAGCTGCTTCAAGAGATGGGCTTAGCCCAACAGGAGCTGGCAAGGGTTGAGAGCGACATCGCGTCCTTAAACGCTAACATCGAGTCCACGCTGAAGCCTGAACTCGAGAAGGCCGAGATAGACCTCCGAAGCGTCCAAAGCCAGATAGCGTACTTCACGGCGGAGATGGAGAAGGCGAATAGCTCCCTGGCGTCTCTCCGGAGCCAACTCGCAGAGATGGAGAAGACGAAGGATATCCTCTCGCAGTCCCTCGTCTCCGTCAAGGACGAGGCGAGGAAGTTCCAAGAGGAACTCGCGGCGATCGACGCGAAGATGCGGGAGCTTGACGCCAGGTTCCTGCCCCTAAGCGAGCAGCTGCGGAAAGTCGAAGTGGAGATACAGGCTAAGCTCTCGCGTAGAAGCTTCCTAGAGGAAGACCTGAAGCGGCTGGGATGGGAGAGACCTCTCAGCGTCGAGGGAACTCAGACCGGTGAAGCCAAGGAGCGGCTTACACGGCTGGCAGCCGAGCTCGCGAAGCTCGGCTCCACGAACCAGCTCGCGATAGAGCAGTACAGCCAGCAGAAGGACAACTATAAGCAGCTATCCTCAAGGCTGAACCTGTTGGAGAACGAGAAGCTCGCGATCCTCGCCTTCATGGACGAGGTTGAACGCGAGAAGCGGAAAGCCTTCCTAGACATCTACGCGAAGGTGAACGAGCAGTTCCGCTTCTTCTTCGCGAAGCTAACCGGTGGAGGCGTGGGTCGCCTCCAGCTTCAGAACGAGGATGACCCCTTCGCCGGGGGCGTCGACCTCCTCGCGGAGTTCCCTGGGAAAGGGCAGAGGCTCATAAGCTCTGCGAGTGGAGGCGAGAGGTCTGTAGCCGCCCTCGCCTTCCTCTTCGCGATAAGCCATATGCAGCCCGCCCCCTTCTACCTCTTGGACGAGGTGGACGCTCACCTAGACCCCGTGAACGTTGAGAGGCTCGCAGAGCTCATCAAGGAGTTCTCAGCCGGCAGACAGTTCATCGTCATCTCCCTGAAAGACGCCGTGGTCGACCGGGCTGAGAAGGTATACGGCGTATACGTGGAGGACGGGGTCTCAGGCATCGTCTCACCTGTTCTTCCATCCAGAGGAGGCGTCTCAGCGTGACGACCGCTGTGACGGGGGCTTCCGGGAAGCCGCCCTGGGTCAGGTTCCCGTGGTCTATCCTCTTCGACCCCGTCGGCCTGAAAGGGCTCAAGCCTTGGGATGTCGATCTCTCCGGTCTCCTCTCCTCGCTTATGGCTGAGCTTAAGCGTTTCGGCTTAGTCAACTTCTCCATCCCCGGGATAGCGCTCGTCTCTTCGGCGTCGATCTACAGGTTGAAGACTGAGCTCGTCTTGAAGCTTGAGGAGCCGCCGCCCCCGCCCGTCGAGGAGAGCCCCGTCGAAGGCCCCATCGTCGCGATGAGCCTGCCCTTCAGGTACGAGTACGGCTCCCTCACCATAGAGGAGCTGCTGGCTGCGATACGAGAGGTCCTAGCCGGCGGCGGAGAGGAGTCTCCGAGCGAGGCGCGACCGAGGCTTCAGCTCGCCGAGCCTGCCATCCCGTTCTCACTGCCGGTGTCCGACGGCTTCATGGCTCAGATCGAGGAGAAGATCGAATCGCTCTACCAGAGGCTCCTAGGCCTGTTCGAGGACGAGAAGCAGGTCTTGTTTTCGAGGCTGATCGAGGGGCTTGAGCGCCGCCCAGCGATCCAGACTTTCATC
The DNA here is from genome assembly GCA_038870415.1 of Bathyarchaeia archaeon. Lineage (GTDB taxonomy): Archaea > Thermoproteota > CALKCG01 > B24 > JAWCPE01 > JAWCPE01. The sequence continues at coordinate 875 of JAWCPE010000148.1, read as the reverse complement.
GCGTTGCTCTTCCTCGTCTGCCAGAGGAAAGTCTCCTTATGGCAGCATGAGGAGTCCGGCGACATCTACGTTACGCCGCCAACGGAGGCGAAGGTGGTAGCGTGATCGACGGAGGCGCAAAGGGGGCCTCGGCCGCCGAGATGAATGAACGCTTAGCGATTATAGAGGCAGCCCTCTACGTGGCCGGCCGCCCGTTGGACCTCCCTACGCTATGCTCCGTATCGGGGATAGCCTCGAAGCGGCTTGTCTACGAGTTGGCGAAGAAGCTCGCGAGAGAGTACGACCGTAGAGGCGGCGCGCTGGAGCTTCTCGAGCTGCCTGAGCGTAGGTTCGTTCTTCAAGTCAAGGCTCAGTATGTCCCTCGGGTTAGGAGGCTCTCGATCAAGCCTCTGCTCGGGGAGGGCCCTCTAAAGACGCTCTCGTTCATCGCCCTGAACCAGCCCGTCGCCCAGGTGAAAGCCGCGGCGGTCCGGGGCGGCCAGGTCTACGAACATATACGGCTGCTCGAGAAGATGGGCCTCGTCACGGCGAGACCTGCCGGCAGGACGAAGCTGCTAAACACGACGGACGCCTTCGCGGACTACTTCCGGCTGAGCCGCGACCTGAAGACGATGAAGAGACAGTTCAAGACCATGGTTGAGACGCAGGCGGAGGAAACGCCTCAAGAGTCCGCTCCGCATAGAGACTAGCCCATCGCAGGTGCGTGGCCGCTGCTGCGCATTGGCCGAGAAATCTTTTATAGGGCTCGGATGCTCCTCGAAGCATCCTACTGGGACTTAACAGGATGAGGCTGAGGACAGGTGGCCTATTGGCACACGGACATCCATAAACGGAAGAGGTCAGGGGGCAAGAAGACCCCGCTCAGGAAGCGATGG
>JAWCPE010000147.1:0-5325 GCA_038870415.1 Bathyarchaeia archaeon | reverse complement strand
GTGTAGGTCCCGCTGCCGGCCACTATGAGGAGGCGGCCGAAGTCACCCTTATGAGCGCCCGCCGGCCGGGGTTTAACCGCGAGCAGCACGTCGCCCGGCCCTGCGAAATGCTCCGCTTCGGGGGGTATCCCGATGCTCGCAGCCTTCAACTTACCGACGTAGGGGCCTGCCTTCTCTAGGCCCGTCTTCACCCGGTGTAAGGCCACGGTCACGTCCGCCTTTACAGCTTCGCCGAGTACCTCGCCGGTATCAGCGTCTATCCCCGAGGGGATGTCCACGGCGACCTTGAAGCCCTCAGCTTGATTCAGCCTCCTCACAGCCTGCAGAAGCGGAGGCCTTAAGCTGCCTCTCACCCCCGTCCCCAAGAGGGCGTCCACAAAAACGTCCGCTGTGAGTTCTGGCATCAGTTCGCTGTCCGGGACGGTGAACAGCCTGACAGACTCCCCCATCCGGGTGAGGGCTTCCCAGTTCGCTTTCGCACCCTCATTAGATATCGCCTGAGGCGTGCCCACGAGAACGACGGTCACCTTGAATCCTAGAGAGGCGAGATGCCGGGCGGCGACGAAACCATCTCCGCCATTACCCCCGATGCCGGAGAGTACCGCGACGCGGTCACGGCTAGGCGTGAACCGAGACGCGACCTCTCGAGCCACCTCCGCGCCTGCATTCTACATCAGTTGAAGCTCAGTGACGCCTAAGTACCGGGCGTTCAGCTCCTCTGCTGCCATCTCGAGGCTCGTCAGGGCGCGCAAGGGATCGTCCTCGTAACGAGCCATGCGTGAAACATGGCTTAAACGCTTTCCCACAAGGCTCCCCCCGTCGGCTGGACGGAGACCCAGGTTTATCAGCGGACTTCGACTAGGCCCAGCCCCAGGCGGAGGAATCTGCCCCTTCAGAGGTGTAGGCTGAACCATGTTTGTGCCAGCGATAGGAAGCTCGGCGTGTAGGCGTGGCCTTGGCCTTGAAACTCGACTAGGGCTCGGGTGGCGGGCAGCCGCTTGTAGAGCGACCGGACCGTATCGCTCGGACAGGCCTCATCAAGTTCCCCAGCGGTTAGAAGCACCGGATACCTCATCCGAGGCGCGTGGACCACCGTATCGACGAAGCCCAACGTGCGGAAGCTCTCCCGGAAAAGGTCTTTCCCCCTCGGCAGGCGGGAGAAGACGACCTCGTAGGCGCCCCTCTTCTGCTTCGCGAAGGCCATTGGGAAGTTCGTGAGGAAGGGGACATCCGCCGCGACCGCCCCCACGACGCCTTCAGCCGAGACTAAGCTAGCCAAAAGCAGCGAGGCGCCGCCGCCTTGACTTGTACCGTAGAAGCCAAGTCTGTCACCGACATTTTTCTGACGCTGAAGCCACCGGACGGCTATGACCGCGTCTTGGAACCAGAGCCGGTACCCATACTCTCTAGGCCGGTCGAGGTTCCGGAAGAGCACGGACGGCGTGCCGTCGGGCTCCCGCCACTCCCTGTTAGCGAAGCCTTCTGGGCCGCAGTAACCCCTCGGGTTCACGTGGAGGACGTGAAAGCCCGCGTGGACGAGGCTGGGGTGGGCTGAGACCTCCGTCCCGTACCCGGGCAGGTGAACTAGGGCCTTGTGAATGCCAGGCCTAAGGCAAGGCTGCCAGAGGCACCAGAAGGGGTTCCCGTCGACGCCCTTGAACATGAGCCAGGTCCCAAGCCCGGCGTGGTAGTCGTAAGCCTCCTCAGGGCGTCGTGTCCGGTCCACCTTCTGCACAAGCTCAGGCTCAGTCGGAACCTCCGAGAGGGCTTCGCTCCAGTAGGCCTCAACCTCGGCCAAAGACGGGTAGATGCCTCGCAGATCCATAAAGCCCACTTCCCGCCCCTCACGCGGGCTTCGCCCGGATAAGGTTTAGGGCGTCTTTAGGAAAGGCCTGGGGGTTGTCCTTTTCACGTAAGGGTCTTCGTCGCTGCTTCGATGCGGTCGCTTGGCGGCTCCTAGCGAAGATGCGAGAGCGTTCGTTCTAGGGCGGTGGCTAAGCGTCTCGTCGCCTCTTCCACCTCCGGCGACGGAGGTGAGCCCATCGAGGTGTCCCTGACCTGGACGCCGATGAAGAGAAAACGCGCGTTAAGCCCTTGGCTTCTCAGGTAGCTTGTGAGAAGTGTCAGAGGCAGCCTGTGCGTCGAGACCGCCACGTTAGAGATGACATCTTCGGGAAGGAGAGCTAGGAAGCCTGGCGGCTGGGAGGCTTCCACCGCGTCTATGAGAACCACATGCGAAGGCTTGAAACTCAGGATTTCCTCTGCGAAGTTCTCAGGCGTAACCCCAGAATCGACTACGCGGACGGCCCGCGAGCGAAGATGCTTGACTAGGCGGATGACCCTCGGACCGGCAGCGTCGTCGCCGCGCATCTCGTTCCCCACACCGAGGATGAAGACGCGGCCCGCGCCCATCAGCTCTTCGGCTAGACGTTCCTCGAACTCCTCTCGCGGAGCGGACGGAGAATGCTCGGCCAAGCGGACCCGTTCCTCCTTTTTCTTTTTTCTAGAAGACCCTTGAGGCCGCCCCGCCTCAGGGCGGAGCCGCTCTCTAAGCCGGGAGTATGTTCCTCACCGTACTTGTAAGCGCGTCCACGATCACGCCGGGGTATACGCCTAACGCGACGGTGACGACTATGAGTGTAACGAGCGGCGCCGTCACCAAGGGGCCGGCCTCCTTCACATGCTCCAGCTCTTCAGGTCGAGGCCCGAAGAAGACCCGGCGTATGGTCCAAAGCCCGTATCCGGCCGTGAGGGCTGACGACGCGACGCCGAGGCTGGCTATGACCAGCCTTAGGACGGACTGTTGCCGCACTGCCTCCATGAGGGCGCCGCCGAAGAGCATCCATTCGGACTGGAAGCCGTTGAGGGGAGGCGTCCCCATGATCGCTAGGAACCCTATCAGGGCGGCCGTAGCGGTTACAGGCATCTTGGAGGCGAGGCCTCCCATCTTCCGGATGCTTCTCAAGCCCTCGGTCTGAAGCATGATTGCGCCGGCGGCCAAGAAGAGGATGCCTTTCCCCGTGCCGTGCGAGACGTAGTGGAACATCGAGCCTGAGACGCCTAGGAGCGACGTGGAGGCTACGCCGAAGAGTATGTAGCCCATCTGGCTTATGCTCGAATATGCGAGGAGCCTCTTGATATCGTCCTGCGTCAAGGCCATGAAGCCACCGTAGAACATCGTGAGCAAAGCCCAGACCGATAACGCGATGCTCAGAGCCTGGAAGACCGTGGGGAAGAGCATCAGGGTTATCCTGACGGTCGCGTAGCCGCCTATCCCGATCATCGCAGGCGAGAGCAAAGCGCTGATGGGCGTCGGGGCCTCCGCATGCGCATGCGGCAGCCAGACGTGCAGGCCGAAGCAGGCCATCTTAACGAAGAAGCCTAGGAACATAGCTATGGATATCCATCTTAGAAGATCGAAGGACTGGGAGCCCGCTGCGAGCAGCCCGGGTATCGCGTAGATGTCGAAGGAGCCGGCCGCCGCGTAAGTGGTCAAGATGCCCAGGAGCAGGGCGAGGGCACCTACGTGGGTCCAGAGGAAGTACATGAACGCGATCCGTTCACGTTCGCCGTAGCCCCACTGAGCAATAAGGAAGTATGACGGTATCAGCATCAGCTCGTAGAAGAGGTAGAACTCGACGAGGTTCGTGGAGAGCACCGTGCCGAGCATACCGGCGGCGTAGAGCACGTAGAGCGCGAAGTAGCTGCCGTACTCCTCCTTCTTCTCGCCGATCCTGTGGCTCATATACGGCATCGAGTAGAGCGCGATGACCGTGCCGAGAATACTGATGGTGGCAGCGAACGGTAAGCTGAGGCCGTCAGCCCTCAAGCCGAAGACCAAGTTGAAGACCGGAGCCCAGCTGTAGAGTTCAACTACGGGGCCCTCGGCGCTGACCCTCGACATCGCCAGAAGAGCCTGAAGCGTGCTGAAGAGCAGGGCGAGGAACGCAAGCCAGCCGACCTGGCGCCCGACCCTACGCCCGATGAAGAAGACCGCGACGGAACTCACAGCGGGGACAAGTATCATGAGTAGCAATGAGGAGTCTGTCAAAGCTTATCACTCCGCATGTAGTGGGACTGCAGCCCACATACTCAGCGCCAGCTCTGAGGATACGTGGCCTCCCGCAGTTGTCAAGGAAGGCAAAGCGGAGTCCCCCCAAGGGCTACGCAGACCCAATGCCTGAGAAGTGCCTTTAAGACTTTCGGAGAGAACCGGCGGGTTCAATAATTCGTCTCACTTCCTCTTGGGGGATAGGTGATGGGTCTGTCGCGCACCCAGCGCCATCCCACTCCCATCTTTCAGGTATGAGGGCACACGGTGTGCTAGGGGGCAGGACAAGGCGATCGTTAGACACGCCACGGAGAAAGCCGAAGATACTGGAGCAGCATAACGGAGGCTTTCGGCTTCGATGCTCGCTGGGACTAGCCCGTCGGCGAGATGATGACAACGTTGTCGCCTCGGACGATGAGCGACCCAAGCGCTTGGATGTTGTTCAGGTCGGAGATATCCTCCGCCTCTCCGAGGACTAGGTTCATGTGTTGGTCGTAACCGTCAAGCTTCCCGCGGAGGCTTCGACCGCCCTTCAGTCTGACAAGGACTACTTTCCCCAGGCTGCTTTCGAGGATCCGCAGAGGCGTCTCTTCGCCACTGATCCCCAATACTCACACCACCCTTGCCGAGGGCACTACGGCCTATGGTCCATGATTTAACTCTTAGCTCGAGTTTCCCTCGACGCTGTCTAGACTTCGAAGCTCCTTACTTCATCCCTGAGGCTCGTGGCCTAGTACGTTCGCGGCACACCGGCGTGCTCTGTTGCATAACTGGGTTCTCTGTCGGTCTAGGAGGAACAGGCACTTGCCGGGTTGGAGAGGACTGATTGATGGCTGCGAGGAGGTTTTCGAGGCTGGCCTCGAGGAGCATCTCCTCGACCATCTTCACGTGAAGCTGTAGGCGGACACACGTTCTCCTAAGAGCTGCGTCCATTAGGGTTGAAGCCCCTCAGCGTCGAGGCCTGAGGCTTCTAGCTTCGCGCGTGAAGCGTGCTCACTCGCCTATCGATGGTCGAGCAGCTCGGAAGCCTCTAAGACCGTCCGGAAGCCAAGCCGGGGCTCCGGGTGAAGCCATCCGCCTGCCTGTAAGGGCGGGTGGCGGAGGTGGGCGTAGATGAAGCCCGGCAGCCTCACGAGGCCTTCCAAGTACCGGAAGCGGGCGTCCTCCTCGTTCAGGCCGCGATGCTTACCTTCTCCCAGTCCTCTAGCGCCGCGAGGCCGAGGGGGCCTCACCACGCCTCGCCAGGGCCTCGTCATATCCAGGCCAATCCCTGC
>JAWCPE010000146.1:0-5333 GCA_038870415.1 Bathyarchaeia archaeon | reverse complement strand
TGAGTCCAACCACTACGAGACCCCCTCAGAGGGAGGAAATGTGGTTCCCATGTCCGGAGTATGTAACGCAGCTCAGGACGGTGTTTCGGCTGATGATGACCGAGAAGCAGCCGGCGTTTATCTTCGGTCGTGGAGAAAGAGCGATAAGAGCCCTCCGTGCGAATCTGTCAGCCGTTCGCTTCCTGAGCGAATGTCAGGTGCTTCGATGGCCGGGTTCTCGCAGGGCGCGGTTGAGAGAGGCCTCGTCGGTTCGATGTTAATCACGGGCGGGCTGATGCTTCTCGAGGCGGTCGGCGGCCTCCTTACGGGGAGCCTCGCGCTCCTGAGCGACGCTTGGCATATGCTTTCGGACTTTCTCTCGCTTGTGCTCTGCTTCACCGCGGGTAGGATGGCGCGTAGGGATGCCGACGTCGGGAAGACTTTCGGCTATGGCCGCGTAGAGGTCCTCTCCGCCCTTGCGAACGGCTTCGCGTTGCTCATCATAGCTGCGTTCATCTTCTACGAGGCTTTCGAACGTTTCGTCTCGCCCATCGAGGTGCGGACGGTGGAGATGCTCATCATCGCCGCGGTAGGGCTTGTGGGGAACCTCGTCTCGATGGGCTTCATCAGCGGCGGCGTTGGAAGCCTCAACGTCAAGGCGGCCTTCCTCCACGTGATGGGGGACGCGCTCTCCTCCATCGGCGTGATAGCCGCGGGGCTCGTGATGCACTTCACAGGCTTCTACTTCGCAGACCCGGCGATGAGCATAGTGATAGGAAGCATCATAACCTTCAGCTCGCTTAGGATGCTGCGCGAGGTGGTGCACGTCCTCTTGGAGGGGACGCCGCGCCACATAGACCTAGAGGAGGTAACACGCGCCCTGGAAGGCGTAGAGGGCGTCGCCGAGGTGCATGACCTGCACGTCTGGAGCACCGCGTCTTGGATGCACTTCCTGACCGCTCACATAGTCGTGAAGAAGGAACATCTCGCTGATGCCGAGGTTGTCATGAACAACGTCAAGGAGATGCTCGCCCTCAGGTTCCGCCTTGCTCACACCACGCTCCAGATAGAGGCGGAAGGCTACAAGGAGATCGGACAGGTACACCGTTTAAAAAACCACAAGCGCGGCTAGCTCTCGCTTACTCTGACAGGTTGCCTACCGGGGAGAAAGGCTATATGCGGACCTGACGGGAGAAGCCTGGAGCGTCTCTCTTTGAGGATAGACCACACCGCGTACATCATGGACTACTTCAGCCGCAGCTATGGGCCGAGGGAGCTCCTCGCCGACCTGGACGAGGCAGGGTTCGAGAAGGCGGTGGTGATGCCGGGCTTCGCCGTAGACCCGGACCTAGAAGCGCACGCGAAGGCTCTACAGCCCTATAGGGGTCGGCTTCTAGGCGCGGCTTGGATCAACCCCCACCTGTCCCGTGCGGCGGAGAAGCTGGAGAGAGCGGTGAAAGAGTGGGGCTTCTGCGAGCTGAAGATCATGCCGACGAGCCACTACGTGCCCCTCTTCACCGACCTGACACATCCCCTGATGCGTAAAGCCGAAGAGCTAAGGATACCGGTCACCATCCACACCGGCACACATCACGGCCTACCGTTGGAGCTGACGCCTCTAGCAGAACAGTTCTCCAACGTGCCTATCATCATGGAGCATATGGGCTACAGACACTTCGAACCCGACGACGGCGTGCTCCAAGCTGTGCAGGTCGCGAAAAGGCACCGTAACCTCTACTTGGACACGACGCACGTCTTCAACCCTCACGCGATCAGATATGCCGTCGAACAGGTCGGCGCCGAACGGGTCATCTTCGGAAGCGAAACCCCGATAAGGCCGCCCAAGGTCTGCGTAAAGGTCCTGAAGCTCGCAGGCCTCACGCGGCGCCAGGAGGAACTCATCCTAGGGGAGAATCTGGAACGTCTACTCAAGGGGCTCGGTTAGAAACCCTTCGCGTGATGCTCGTTAGCCTGGGAGCGTTGTAAGCGGTCAGTCTCAGGTCTCACCCCCTGCTCTGCGTTAATAAAACCCTGGCCACCCTGACGAACCTAGAAGACCTCCCAAACACAGAATACCCCCATCTCATCCATCAAGCCACGGATGAGGTAAACCCGGGAGGGTTTCTACTGAGCCCCGGATTCGGCTAAACCTTAATATGGCATCAGAAGGCTCTTCGCGTTCGGAGGCACCTTATGAGCGAGGTAATGTACCTGCCCGGCGCAACGACGGTCGGGGTCGTCTTCAAGGATGGCGTCCTTCTAACCTCGGAGAAGAGGCTTACGTACGGCTCCTTCGTCCTAAGCAAGGCTGTGAAGAAGGTCTTCCCCCTTACAGACCATATTGCAGCGGCTTGCGCGGGGCTCGTATCTGATATGCAGTCGATCGTTCGGGTCTCCTCTGCGTACCTGAAACTGCAGGAGTTAGAGATCAACAGGAAAGCCTCAGTCAAGTCAGCTGCAAAACTGATGTCGAATATGCTCTTCGAGATGCGGCTCTTCCCGCTCCTGACGCAGACCCTGGTAGGCGGGGTTGATGACGAGGGCCCCAGCCTCTACGTGCTCGACCCTCTAGGCTCAGTGATGAAGGATGACTATGCCACGGTAGGCTCAGGAGCCGAGATAGCGATCGGCATCCTCGAAGCTAGGTATAGGCAAGGCCTAGAGTGGTCCTCGGCCAAGGAACTCGCGGTCGCCGGGATGCGAGCTGCCATGGCCAGAGATGCTGCGAGCGGAGACGGGATCGATATCCTCCGCGTGACTGCCGAAGGAATCTCAGAGGAGTACGTGCCCGTAAAGTAGCGGATGCGCTCGCCTCTATACGAGAGCGATGTCTCATCCGCGCTGGTCGAGGGGCACAATTCACGCTATTTGCGCAGGCTTGTCTCTCTGGGCGAGGTCGCGTACCCGTCTGTCTCCCTTGATCTCTCGGATGTAGTCTCGGACCGCGTCCGGTACTAGGTCAGACCAGTCCCTCTCGGTGATCATCCTCTGCCTGATCTCGGTAGCGTTGAAGGTCTCTCGTTCCAGCAGAGGGATGGGTTCGACGCGGTAATGTCCATCCTCCTCGAAGAGCCTCTTCACCAGCGGCTCGTTAGTGTAGACTACGTCAAACCGTGGCAGGTAAGATATTAGGTAGGGGACCCAGAGGCTGTGGGCGTGAATATCCGGTACAGGGAAGACTGAGTAACGAGCCCTCTCTACGCCCTCGGAGTCTAGCGCCCTGTAGATCATCGTGATCCTCTCGCCCGCGCTGAACGGGTTCCTACGAGTATGGCTGTACTGGGCGCTGCCAACGACAACTAGAAGCTGGTCAGCCTTGCTGAGGATGTATCTCACAGCGTGGAGGTGCCCTTTATGGAAGGGTTGGAACCGACCGACGTAGAGCGCGCAAAGCGGCTGTCTTCCCCTGACGGCCATAGGCCTACCCCTCGCATCTTCACGCTAGCAGAGCAACCGCGTCTATCTCCCCTTTTCCACTCCGAAGCCGCTCTTCACGCTTCTTTAGGCTACTTCAGGGGTACGTACATGGAGGCTCTGCTTGCGCCTATGCCGGGGTTACCGTGGACGACCTTCTTGTTCGTGGGAACGAATTCGCCCAGATAGTGGCCGATCATCTCCGGCGTTATCTTCACAGGGACATAGGCTCGTCCGTCGTGTACTGAGACTGTCATGCCCACCATTTCGGGGAAGATGACCATGTCTCGACAGTGGGTCTCAGGCGGCGGCCCGCCTCGTTGTTTCCTCTCGCGGATGATCTGGAGCAGTACCCTCTGCTCCGAGGTTAGGCCCTTCGTAAGCGACCTACGCTGCCTCGAAGGGAGAAGCTTGATGAACTCGTCGCTGGAGAGCTTCATGAGCTGCTGAACCGTGTATCCGCGGTAAGTGAACTCCTTAGGCGTCTTCCCGAGCCTCCTCCAGCCCGAGTTGGTTCGTGGGCATCATATAAAGCTTCAAAGGCGAATAGCTCTAGCTGCCGCGCGTCTCCCTCTTACGGGCTTTCCCGCCCCTCCCCGTCTGCTTGGCCGCGATCAAGCCGACCTTACGGCCTGGAGGAGTTGTCCTCGATACGGATGTGGGCTTCCCAGGGTGCTGGTGCCTCCCGCCCCCATGAGGATGGAAGACCGAGGTCATGGCGACCCCCCGGACTCTCGGGTACTTCCTTCCCCTAGCTCTCATAAGGTGGAGGCGTGTCCCAGCCTTCAGGAAGGGTTTGTCTGTCCTGCCTCCCCCCGCGACAACCCCTACCGTTGCTCTGCACCGGTCGCTGAGCGTTACGATACCTCCTGAGGGCAGCCTCACCGTCGTGCCCTTCGCCGTATGCGTCGAGACGGTCCCGTAGGTTCCTGAGGAACGGATGAGCTTCCCACCGTCTCCAGGGGAGCGCTCCACGTTACAGATAACCGTGCCCTCCGTCATGACGCCAAGGGGGAGCACGTTACCAACCGCAACGGGGGCTGCTGCTCCAAGCTTGACCTCGCTGCCTTCGGCAATGCCCTCGGTCGCCACCGTGTAGTAATCAGACCCGTCCTCAAGCCTTATCTGCGCCAAGGGAGCGCCTCTTCCAGACTCGTGCAGGATCGCTTTCACGACTCCCGTCACGGAGCCTGACTGCATCTCGGCGTTTAGAGGAGGGTAGGCTGAAGGGCTTAACCTCCGGTGGGTTGGCGCCCTGTAGGGCGGGGCCCCTCTTCCTCTTCTCTGAACCAGGATCCTCTTGCCCATGCCTGTGGCCCCCTCCTAGAGGATGCCCAGCTTCACGGCTACATCTGAGGCTTTCGATTCCGGTGCGAGCTTGACGAACGCCTTCTTCGTCCCCGCAGGGGTGATCAACGTATTCACCCTCGCAACCTTTACCTCGTATAGGTCCTCCACGGCCCTCTTGATGCTCTGCTTGTCCGCTCTTCTGTCAACTATGAACGTCAGCTTGTTCTGCGACTCTATCATGGCTACAGTGCGCTCCGTCATCACGGGGTAAAGGATTATCTCTGAGGCTTTCAGGATGGACATATTCAGGTCTCTCCCAGGAACCTTCTGTCAAGAGAGGCAAAGGTTGAGCTGTCCCACACGGTGAGCCTCCCAGGCTGCGCGCCCGGAGCTAGGTCCTCTACGTTCAAGTCGTCCGCTTTGACTACGTCGACGCCGGGGATATTCCTCGCAGCTTTAACGATCCCCTTATCCTCGTCGACCACGATGAGCGGGCCCCTGCCGACCCTGTGGGCTCTGCCTCTTAGACGCGCTTTGCCCGTCTTCGACCTCTCGTTCCTTTCAACCCTTAGGATGTCCGCCCAGACGCCCAGCTTCTCCAGGGTTGCCCGGACATCCTTAGCCTTCGACAAGGACTGAACGCTGTCATC
>JAWCPE010000145.1:0-5338 GCA_038870415.1 Bathyarchaeia archaeon | reverse complement strand
TGGTTCATGCTGAAGCGGAGGGAGCCGTAGAGGGGCGAGGACACAGGGCTCTCCCAGAGAAAGCTTATCAGGATGCGTAGAATAGCCCAGGAGGGCTGACGCGTAGAAAGACCGCTAACAACCATACAAGCGTTTTGCATAGGTGTCCAATAATTCGGTTCACGTCCATCGAGTCGGGAAATCAAGGCGAGTTTGTCGGGCATCCCGTGCCTTCCACCTCCATGCCCGAGGCGTGGAAAAACGTACGGTATTCTCGGCGATAGGGCAACTGTTGGACACGCCCTGTGAGAGGGTAAGGCTTATATGAGGTCCCGCTGCTGCCAGGTCTAGCTCCCCCCGTAGCTCAGTGGTAGAGCAGACGGCTGTAGTGGGGCACCGAGCGTGCCTCAACACCAACCCCTGCTCGGACACCGTCTGGTCGCGGGTTCGATTCCTCGCCGGGGGGACCACTTCGGGCTCTGAAAGCTAGCAGCTCCATAGGGCCTCCAGCCGAGCTGGCGAGAGGCAGGGAACAGGTGAGTAGAGGGCAGAGGCCGTCTGGCGACCGTGAGATGCTGCAGATACCTATGGAGATCACTTATCCCGGGCATCCTCCTGGCAGCCCGCTCCGCATTGAGGGAAGCGACCTTATTCTTGAGCCGATGAACGAGCCGATCTACGTCATCCTACCCTGGCTTGAACGAGATCGCGGCAGGAGCCTACGCGGAGCCCACATCGTCCACGAGGAGACAGTGCGTAAGAACCATAGGGCCTTCCAAGAAACCTTTCGAAGCGTCTACCGCGGCGACTTCGTTGAGGCTTGGGCAGCGAAGTCCTTCCACACTAGGGCTCTCTTCGCCCTCGCCGCCTTCGAGAACGCATCCGTGGAGGTCGGGTCGCTTCAGGAGCTCCGCATGGCGCTCGACACAGGGATCGACGGAGCCCATATCATCTGCACAGGTCCGGCGAAAGACGAAGTCTTCCTTAAGGCGATCGCGGAGACCGGCGCAACGGCTGTCATCGAGAACCTAGACGAGGTTAGAATACTGGACAAGATAGCCGGAAAGCTCGGAAGACGACTGCACGTCGCGCTAAGGATCAACCCGGGCCCGCTTAGAAGAGCTAAAGCGACTCATCCGGGCATGCTGACGGCCGGTCCTACGTCGAAGTTCGGGTTTCCGCTTGAAGGCGGGGTCGCCTTGAAGGCAGCGCTGAGGATGAAAGAGATGAGCGGCCTGCAGTTGTCAATGGTTCATATGCATATAGGCTCTCAGGTAGCCAGCCTCACGCCGTACAGGGTTGCGACGAGAAGACTGGTCCGATTCGCGATGCAGCTCCGAGAGAAGATTGGCGTCGAGATCACCGGGGTAGATGTGGGAGGCGGCTTCGCCTACCCCTACGTTCCAGTCTCAGTTCAGGACGAACTGCGGAGAAACGGCTTGAAGGCCGAAGTTGATCTGGCTTGCGAGTTGACGCTGCGAGACTACGCGGAGGCCGTCGCGGGAGCCGTCCAGGAAGCCTGGGAGGGCCCGCTGCCGCAGCTCGTCGCTGAGCCGGGAAGAAGGATTGTGGCAGGGGCCGTTGGAACCCTAGGCCAAGTTACCGCTGTGAGGCGCGTCTCACGGGGCCTCAGCTGGGTCTTCACGTCGATCTCCACGAAGGAATTCCATCAAAAGCTTCTCGCCTCCAGCTTCATCTACCAGGCCGTGATAGCGAATAGGGCGGACCGGCCGGCTGTCTTTCCCGCCGCGATCGGCGGCGAACTCTGCTTCGCAGGAGACGTCATGACGCCTCCAGGAGTGGCAGTGCTCATCCCGGAGCCGAAGCGGGGCGACTACGTATACTTCGCGAACACCGGCGCGTACTCCATCTACGGGGCTTCCTTCAGCCATGGAATACCCCTCATGCCTATTGTGCTCGTCGATACTCGAGGGGGGAGGCACGTGATAAGGGAGTCCACCGACGCGGACCCTCTGAAGGCGCTCGATAAGCTCCCTGCCCATCTCGACGCGGGGAAGCCTTCCTGAAGCCAGGACGTGGCGGCTGCAAAGGTTTATGTAAGGTCCGTCGCCTCCACGAGAGGGTCAGCTAGGCTTCGAGAACAGGTTGCGGATTTGGGGAACATAGTTCTTATCGGTTTTATGGGCACCGGCAAGAGCACAGTTGGGCATCTCCTAGCTGAGAGGCTGGGCAGGGAGCTCCTCGAAACAGATATGCTGATCGAGCGATCCGCCGGTAAGCCTATCCCGTCGATCTTCCGCGAAGAGGGCGAGATGCGGTTCCGAGAGCTGGAGATGGAGGCTGTCAAGGAGGCCTCTCTGAGGAGCAACGTTGTCATCGCGTGCGGCGGAGGCGTCGTCCTGAACAAGCTGAACATCGACCGACTGCGGAGGAGCGGCGTCACCGTTCTCCTCGAGGCGCGCCCCGAGATTATCGTAAGTCGGCTCTCAGGCGACGAGAACGAGAGGCCCCTCTTGGCTTCACCGAGCCTCCCAGCGATTAGGGAGCTACTCGCCTACAGGGCGCCGTTCTACGAGCGTGCAGCAGACCTTACCGTTGACGTCTCCGACCTCACAGCAGGCCAAGTCGTCGAGGAGATCCTTAAGCAGCTTCAAATGGCCGAGGTTCAACCCTGTATGCGAGCGTTAAGTGCCGAGGTGGAGGCGCCACGGTCTAGAAGCTTCACGAATAGAGCCCTCGTCATAGCGGCGCTCGCCTCCACGCCGAGCGTACTCCTCGACGCTTCGCTCAGCGAGGATACCGCGCGGCTCATCGATGCCTTCAGGCAGTTCGGAGTCAGGGTAGAAGAAGACGATGGACGACTTGCAGTCGCGGGCACAGCTGGAAAGCTCGCCGTCCCGAGCGGCGTGATAAACGTGGGGGACGCAGGAACGGCTATGAGGTTTCTCGTAGGCGTCGCCTGCCTAGCGAGGGGGAAGACCGTCCTTAACGGCGACCGGAGAATGCGTGAGAGGCCGATCCAAGACCTTCTCGACGCCCTAGAGCCGCTAGGGGTTCACGCTTACGCGGTCAACGGTGACGGCTGCCCACCGGTCGTCGTGGAGGGCGGAAGCTTCGAAGGCGGCGAGACCGTCCTAAGGGGAGAGACGAGCAGTCAATACCTCAGCTCGATCCTGATGGTCGCCCCCTACGCGGAGAGGGACGTGACGGTCAACATTAGCGGTGAACTCACCTCGAAGCCATACGTGGACATGACGGTCGCGTTGATGAGGCAGTTCAACGTCGAGGTTCTCCAGGAGGGCTACCGCAGGTTCACGGTGAAGGCTGGCCAGAGGTATGTAGGACGGGAATTCACAGTCGAGAGGGATGCGGCTAACGCCTCTTACCTCCTCGCGGCCGCTGCCATAACAGGCGGCACCGTTCGTGTCCTCGCATTAAGACCGGACTCCCCGCAGGGAGAAGCCCGGTTCGCCGATGTCCTGGCCAAGATGGGCTGCCACCTGCAGAAGGGCGGGGATTGGGTTGAGGTCCGAGGTGGACAGCTACACGCCGTTGAGGTAGACATGAACAGTATGCCTGATGCGGTTCAGACGCTGGCGGTAGTCGCTGCCTTCGCAAAGGGCAGAACCCTCATCCGGAACGTGGCCAACCTAGAGCAGAAGGAGACGCGGAGACTCACAGCTACAGTCGCCGAACTTACGAGGCTTGGCGTAGCTGCCGGACTGCTCTCAACTGGCACCTCTGAACCTGAAGGTCTCTGGGTTGAAGGTGGCCAGCCGCATAGCGGAGTGGTTAACACGTACGGCGACCATAGGATGGCTATGAGCTTCGCCCTCATGGGCTTGAGGGCCTCAGGCATCCGCATCAAGGACCCCTGGGTTGTGAGGAAGAGCTATCCGGACTTCTGGCAAGACCTAGAGCGTAGGCTAAGCGTCGAGCTGAGGTGGATTCCACCATGAGTTCTCTCACCGGTGACACGTTTGGGAAAGCGTTCAAGGTGACGAGCTTCGGCGAAAGCCACGGCTCCTGCGTAGGTGTCCTCATAGAAGGATGCCCTGCCGGCCTAGAATTCCCCACGGCCGAGGTTCAACGTGAACTCGACAGGAGAAACAGGAAGATACAGGTGGAGGTGAGCACGCCCCGCGTGGAGAGGGATACGCCTGAGCTTCTCTCAGGGGTCTTCCAGGGCCGCACGACAGGGGCGCCCATCTGCCTCGTGACAAAGAACAGAGACGTGAGACCCGAGTACTACGAGGCGATCAAGGACCTAGCTCGGCCCGGCCACGCCGACTACCCGGCGTTCGTAAAGTACGGCGGCTTCAACGATTACCGGGGCGGCGGGAGGTTCTCCTACCGAGTCACGGCGGGCATCGTCATGGCGGGAGCCGTAGCGAAGAAGCTGCTGCAGCTCTCGAACATAGAGGTGCTCGGCCATGTCGTAGAGCTCGGCGGCGTCAAGGCTGCGCCTGCGACCGTTGAAGAGGTCAGGCGAAACGTGGACAAAGCCCTGAAGCTGGACGGGGGGGAGTTCTGGATCGGCTGCGGCGACCTGAAGGCCGCCTCGGAGATGGCTAGGCGGCTGCTGGAGGCGAGGCGTAAGAACGATACGCTCGGCACGGTGATCGAGGCTCTCGCGTTGAACGTGCCCGTCGGGCTGGGGGAGCCCCCCTTCGACTCCTTAGACGGGGACCTAGCGAAGGCCTTCTTCGCCATCCCAAGCGTTAAAGGCGTCGAGTTCGGCCTAGGCTTCAAGGCCGCCTCCCTCACGGGTTCAGAGACCATCGACAGATACGTCGTCAAGGAGGGAAGGATTACAAGCGAAACGAACAACGCGGGAGGGATACTGGGCGGCATGAGTGACGGTCTGCCCATCGTGGCGAGGATCGCGTTCAAACCCATCTCAAGCCTGCCCCGCGACCAACAGACCGTCAATATGCGCACCCTCTCGATGGAGCCTCTGAGGGGACGAGGCCGCTTCGACCTTGTAGCCGGCGCTAGGGCGATACCGGCAGTGGAGGCTATGATGGCGATAACGCTCTGCGACCACGCCCTCAGGGCAGGCCTTCTCCCCCGCATAGTCAGGGAGAGATGACCCGGCCCTGAAGGGATTCTCCAACGCCAAAAGCAGAGGGCGGAGACGTGGGATACCTGTAAGCGCCAGGTAGCGGACAGGCGGGTTATCCTCTTCAAGCAGCTAATCTAGGAGGGTTGCCCTTGAACGTAACCATCCAAAGCATCCCCCCTTCCCCTCCTCTCTATTCGATTCGGCTCCTGTGGTCTGCTAGTTCACAGGTTGCCTATGTGCACGGAGTCGCCTTGGTCTCGCCATTCTTGGCCGATAAGACCGCGACGGGTCTGATCCATCTGTGTGAAAAGCTGGTACATCCGATACCCTTTA
>JAWCPE010000144.1:0-5411 GCA_038870415.1 Bathyarchaeia archaeon | reverse complement strand
AGACCAGCCCCAGCCGCGAGACTGTCGAGTGGACCACCACGTCCGCCTCGGCCTCAGAGAGCGCCTCCTCAAGGCTAGACGAGACTGGGATGCCTAATCTGTTTCCAAGGCCGGCTACCATGCCTAGGTCTCTACCAACCTTCTCTCGGTCTATGTCGACGGCGCCCACAAGCCTTACCCAGCCCTTCGCCGTCAGAAGCCTCGTCAGAGCGCTTCCGATCGCTCCTATGCCGTACTGTACTACGCGGATAGGCCGTTCCATGCCATACCCCATGCCTGTTAAGGCAACGCAGCCCTTCATGGAAGACGCGATATAAGGCTTCAGCTTAACCTCTCGGCGCCAGCCGGAGAGAGGCCTCGTCCCATAACTGTCAAGACTGCCGCTCCGGCCTTCGAGAAGCGGGAAGACCGTTCATCTCCGTCTCTCAAGCAGCGAGAGGCTTGCGCGGAGAGAGCGCGTTATAAGAAGACTCCACCGAGAGCCTTTGAGCAGGTCGATTGGACATGTTAACGCGTGAGAAGATGGAGGGCGTCTACGTCTTGGCGCCGACGCCGTTCAAGAAGAACGGGGAGTTCGACGAGGAATCCTTCCGGGAGAATACCCGGAGGCTCTGTGAGGCTGGGGTTCACGGCATCGCGACGACTGGAACTTTCGGGGAGTTCCACACGATCCCCTGGCCTGACCATCAACGCCTCATCAAAGCCCTCGTGGAGGAGGCGAGGAGCGGCGTCTACACCGTCCCGGGCTGCTCGGGCGTCAACACCGACGAAGCCATCATGAAGACGCGGTTCGCTCAGGACGCCGGCGCAGACGCGGTGATGAACGTCGTCCCCTTCTACCAGGCCTTAACGAGGACTGAGGCCGTGAAGTACTACATGGACCTCGCCGAGGCCTGTCCGAAGATTGGCATCGTCGTCTATAACAACCCCTTCACGATGAAGGTCTTGGTCGACGCCGAGATGTACAAGGAGATTCAGGAGTCCCCTAACCTCGTAGGAAGCAAGGAGATCGTGAACGACTTCGGCCACCTGATGCGGATCTGCCGCGAGACGAAGCTCTCGCATATGCATGTGGACCGGCTCTTCGTGCCGATGATGATGTGGGGCGGCCGAGGAGTCTTCTCCCTCGTCCCCGTCCTGACGAAGCCTAAGCTCGTACTCGAAGCCTACCAAGCCGCGAAGAGCAAGGACTGGGAGAGGGCTGCGAGGCTTCAGGAGGAGATAAATCGCTTCGCCTCAGACCCAGAGGTGGGGAGGCTCCTGAGCGGCTACACGTGGATCTGCGCCTCGAAAGCCATAGTGAACGCCTTCGGCTTCATAAACGCCGGGTACCCACGCCGCCCCTTCATACCCGTACCTGAAGACGTACAGGCAAAGGTTAAGGAGATACTCCTCCGCAAGTACGCATTGAGCTGAACTCGCCTACGAACAGGTCTCAAAGGTCTCCCTCCGGCATGTCCTCGCTGGCATGGCCTAGGGTGAGGGGCTTACGTCCATCCTCAGCAGGGCGCCGCCACGGAGGAGATGGAGGGTCGCGTCGCGATGCGGTTTGTAGAGATCCTCCGCGACGGCCAACTCTTGACGAGGGCAAGGCTGTGCGATACCTTCCTCTCCGAGAGCTTAGGCTACATGTTCCGGAAGCCGAGCGGCCCCCTCTTCTTCAGGCTTCCCTACGAGAGCCGCATACTCGCGGGCATCCATACGTTCTTCGTCCTCTTCCCGCTTCAAGCGATCTGGCTGGATGGCAGCCTCAGGGTTGTGGACGTGAAGAAGGCGAAGCCCTGGGGCCTCTACTGGCCACGAAGAGCTGCAAGGTACCTTGTAGAGACCCCATCGCAAGACGCGTTACCTGTCGAGGTGGACGACACGCTAGAGGTAAGGTTCTAGTTAGTTGGGATGACGTTCGATGCCCGAGGCTTCCGTCTCTCCTACGAAGGCCTTATCTATCGATCTTGAAGATCCACGCCGGAGGGTTCCCATGGCTGCGTTCCCTGCTCCTGCAAGGTCGGGCTTCATCCAGCCAAACGTAGAGCGTTGCCGAGCCTGCGCCATCTGCGTCCTCGCCTGTTCCCTGCACCATGAGGGAGCCTGCAGCCCGCAGCTTGCAAGGCTCAGCGCGGAAAGGGACCTACTCACGGAGGAGCCTCGGCTCGCGACCTGTCTCCAATGCGACTGGCCGAGCTGCTACTTCGCCTGCCCTGCGGAAGCTATCGTGATCGATGAGAAGACGGGCGCCCGCGTCATCCTTGAGGATAACTGCACGGGCTGCGGCCTCTGCGCGAAGGCCTGCCCCCTGAACCCGCGCGGCGAGATAATACGCTTCAACCCTGCGACGGGGAGGTTCCTCAAATGCGACCTCTGCCAGGGGCGCGTCGAAGGCCCCGCCTGCGTTGAGGCCTGTCCTTGGGGAGCCCTCGTCTACGTTACCGCCGAGAGGAGATGAGAAAACCATGGTTGGCCAGTATGGTTGGATGGGTAAGATACTCAGACTCGACCTCGCGGAACGCGCATCCCTCACCGTGGAGACCTCAAGGTACGCGGCGAAATACATCGGCGGGCGAGGTATAGCCGCGCGGATCGCCTGGGAGGAGCTCAATCCGGGAATAGACGCATACGCGCCTGAGAACAGACTCATAGTCATGACGGGGCCCTTGACCGGCACTGTGGCTCCGTCATCCGGGAGGGTCTCGTTCAGCGGCGTGGCGCCGCAAGCCTACCCGAAGCCCTGGTATACGAGGTCGAATATGGGCGGTTTCTTCGGCGCAGAGCTGAAGTACGCGGGGTACGACGGGCTCATCATCACCGGCAAGGCTGAGAGACCTACCTACGTCTACGTGAACGATGACGAAGTCCAGTTCCTAGATGCGGACGAGGTCTGGGGTAGGGATACGTTCTCGACGCAGAGGTACCTGGTTCAACGGCACGGCGAAGGTACGCAGGTCATATGCATCGGCCCCGCCGGCGAGCATCTAGTTCGGCTCGCGGTCGTCCAGAGCGGGACGGAGCACGCCGCTGGGCAAGGCGGCTTCGGGGCGGTGATGGGCTCGAAGCGGCTGAAGGCCGTCGCGGTCAAGGGCAGCCAACCTGTGCCTGTCGCTAAGCCTAAGGAGCTGATACGGCTTACGAACGCGGTTAACAGGCAGCTTCACAAGGCCTTCCGTGAAGGCGCCGTTCACGTGGACCCCGTCTCCGCTAGGCGTTACGGGGAGCGGCAGAGGGCTTGCACACATGCCTGCGCTATGGGATGCGGCGCAGTCTACGGGAACGTCCCTGGAACCGTCAACCCAGGGGTTGTCCAGACAAGGGTCCAGTGCTGCGCGCCCCTATTCTCCGGGAAGGCGCCCTTCTACGACTGGGACATCGGGGCCGAGGCTGGGGTCGAGGTGAGCGCCGTCACGAACGAGTTGGGGCTGAACCATTGGTCGCTCGTCTTCGGCATCATACCGTGGCTGAGGGAATGCCAGAGGAGGGGGTTGATCAAGGACCTGGATGGCACGCCTATCGACTTCCATGACCCAGTCTTCTGGGCGACGCTGCTGAAGAAGATCGCGTACAGGGATGGGGTCGGCGATAAACTAGCAGAAGACGGCCCTCGAGCCTCCGATGCCCTAGGTCTAGGCAAGGAGATAATCGACAGCCTCTATCCAGCGTATGGGTTCGGCGGCCACTGGGATGGGCATGGGGACAAGGTGAACCCGCCCTTCTTCCCCATCTGGCTTGTCTCCGCGCTCCAGTGGGCTACGGATACAAGGGACCCCTTCAGCTCAGGGCACGATTACGCGTCGAACCTCACGCGTTGGTCTCGCACCGTCCCGTGGGAGAAGCTCTCCGCCATAGGCGAGCACCTCTACGGCTCGCGGAGGTCAGTGGACCCCGCGACGCCGTACGAGTGGAAGGCTCAGCCCGCGATTCAGACGCAGCATGAATCTGTGCTGAAGGACTCCCTGCCGCTGTGCGACAACATCTTTCCGCTCTACTACACGGCGGAGACCGAGGACAACTACGTCCGCCTCAACGTGCCCGGCCTAGGCGTGGTGGAGGGCAAAGACTTGGAGTACCGCCTCTACACAGCTGTGACGGGCAGGGAGACCACCCAGGATGAGTTCAACGCCGCCGCGGAGAGGGTCTACAACTTGGAAAGAGCCATACAGGTCCGAGACAACGCCCGGACGAGGATGGACGACGAACGGATAATCCCGTACTTCGAGACTCCTGAAACCTTCATAGGCCCCTCAGGGAAGCTCGAAGCCCTAGACCGCAAGCAGTTCCTCAGGCTGCTGGACGAGTACTACGCGCTCCGAGGCTGGGACCTCAAGACGGGCCGTCCTACAAAGGCGAAGCTCGAAGCCCTAGGGCTCGGAGATGTCGCGAAGGAGCTGGGCGAACTCATACCGTAATGGAGGCAAACAGATGGACGTAACCGGAGTCTCAGACTCGGACTGGGTGGAGGTCAGCGTCGACTTCTACGGCAGCTTCCGAGATGCAGCCGGCACCGGCCACCTCAGCGTCAGGTTCCCCACCGTGAGGACTGTCCGGGAGCTGCTGCAGGGCCTCACCGCGAAGTTCGGCGAGAGGTTTGAGGCCGCCCTACTCGGGGAGGACGGCGCCTTGAAGCACGACGCGGTCCTACTCCTGAACCAGGCGGTTCTAACGATGCGTGAACTCGGCAGAGTCCTGAAGACAGGTGACCGCGTGACGCTGTACCAGACCATCTCGGGCGGCTGACAACGGCTACGGTGGGCTATCCGTGCGGTATAGGCGCCTCGGCAGAACGGGGCTCGTAGTCTCCGAGGTGAGCTTCGGCGCCCACATGGACGAGGTTAACGTGAAGGACGAGAAGCGAAGGGCCGAACAGGTCACGGCTGGCCTCGAGCATGGCATCAACCTGTTCGACATCTACGACCATAGCGGGTATAAACAATGGGCGCCCATGAGCAGGCTGCTCCAGCCTATACGCGACAAGGTAGTCATCTCGCTCTGCACGGTCTGGGACGCGGACAAGGTCCTAGACGAGGTAGACTACGCCCTGAAGGTCTTCAGAACAGGTTACATAGACCTCTACAGGTTCGTGCTGGGGAAGAACCGGGAGGAGAATGAGGGGAGACTCTACGCGCTCCTGAAGGCGAAGGAGGAGGGCAAGGTTAAGGCCGTAGGGGCGGCGGTCCACGTACCCTCCGAGACGCTCGCCGCGCTCAGGAAGCACGGCGAAGAGCTGGATTTCCTCATGGCCCCCGTCGCGTACTGCTTCCGCAGAGCCGTCAGGGAGAAGAGCCTCATCGCGCGAGAGGTTAGAGACCACGGGGTTGGCATCGTGGCGATGAAGCCGCTCTGGAGCCACACGGATGACCGAGGCGCAGGAAGCCACATGTTCCACCTCTCCGCTCCGGCTGTCCAGCTCGCCGGGATCGAAG
>JAWCPE010000143.1:0-5463 GCA_038870415.1 Bathyarchaeia archaeon | reverse complement strand
GTGTTCACGTAGCTCAACCAAGAGCAACCGCATCTCGGCTTGCCCGAGATGCGAAGATAAAGTCTACCTAGCGGGAGCCTTAAAGCCCCTAAGGAAGCAGGAGAGTGGTCACAGGGTTCAATTGGCCTTTCGGTGTCTGTAACGGGGGAGCTTCTACGACAGCCTCCTGGAGCTGCCTCTGAAGCCTATGCATTCTCTCAGCTTCTACAAAGCCATGACTAGAGGCTGCGCCAGCCTTTCTTGCCACGGAGGGGGACGAAGGCGACGCCTCCGAGGTGCTCGGAGGAGAGCGACCCGTCAGGGGCCTTCTTGACCTTGAGGAGTTCTTGGAAGTACCTGAGGTCGCCTACGGGGATGAGGAGGATGCCGCCCGGCTTCAACTCTTCCGTGAGGGGTTCCGGCACATCCGGCGCCGCTGCCGTGACCAGAACCCGGTCGAAGGGGGCATACTCGGGCAGGCCCATCGAGCCGTCTCCTTGGATGACGGTAACCCTCTCCCCGTAGCCCAGTTGCTCAACGTTGCGCTTGGCGAGGTTTGCAAGCTGGGGCACGATCTCCACCGCCCAGACGTGGCCCCACTTCGCCCTAGGCTCGGCGAGGGGGGCGACGACCTCGGCGACCGTGGAGGCGTGGTAGCCTGTCCCTGCGCCTACCTCTAAGACCTTCTGGCCTGTCTGAAGCTCGAGGGCCTCATTCATTATGCAGACCATGTTTCGCCTAGCCGGTCCGGGGAGACAGGCTAAGTGGCGCGGATATGGTCTGCCCCCAACCTACGGGTAGAGGCGTATCCACGTAGGCGCTCGCCCTCAACCCCTCAGGGAGGAAGAGTTCTCGAGGTGTTCTACGGAAGGACTCAACTATCGCAGGCGTCTTGAGGATCCCCTCGCGTAGGTATCGCTGGATCAGCCTCTCCTTCTGGGCTTCGATCTCGGTCTTCGTCACTGTTCACCGCGTGTTTCTCGCGGAGGACGCGTAAAAAGCTTGGACTCCTACGGCTCTTCAGAACGTGAACCTCAGGGGAGGCCTCTTAGATACGCCTCATGCTTAGCGAGCGTTACGCCGCAGCAGGTTCAAAGATGGCTCTCGTCTTCTGAAGCCACGTGTGGTAGTCCTCGATGGGCGGGAAGGCTTCGTAATGGCGGCGTACGAGTGCCATCTGCCTCGCCATACGCCTAAGCTTCGCCAGGAAAGAGAGCCGCCCCCTCGCTCTGAAGACGATCTGGGCCTTCTCTGAGATGCTCAGCTTCATCCTTCCTTGAAGGCTTGCTTTGAGGATGTCTTCCTCCCTGATGACTCGATGCTCGAGGCCGTGGTCCAAGTCATCGTCGTCGACTGCCTGGAGGAACCTGCGGAAAACGTCGAGCGTCGCCTGCTTCGCACCGTAGCCGCGCATGTAAGATACATTGTAGCTCCAGAGGCCTCTTCGCGTGAGGTCGCCTTTCTCGACGGCTTTCGCCGCGGCCTCCGCTGCCATCTTGCCTCCTATCATGGACGGCCCGATGCCCCCGCCGTGGATCGGGTTCACCTGACAGGCAGCATCCCCTACCACCATGAAGCCGTTCGCCACGAGGCTGTCGATCGGCCTTCTCGTCGGAACCTGAGCGCCTCTCCTGTCTAGGACACGGGCGTCTCGGAGTCTCCGCTCGGCTTCTAGGAACTTGAGGAAGCGTTCGCGAGGATGCGGATGGCCCCTCCTCATCTGCACACCGAGGCCGGCGTTTACGAGGCTTCCCCCCTTCGGGAAGAGCCAAGCGTAGCCTCCAGGCGCTAGCTCATTCGTCAGGTAGATCTCACCGTACTGGGTGGAATCCAGGGGGCGCTTAGGCTGGAGGATTTCGCGGTAGGCCACCTCGATATCCTCGGGGCTGATATGCCTCTCCATCCCGAATTCTTCAGGGAGCTTCGAACGGAGGACTCCCTGCACGCCTGTCGCGTCTACGACAATCCTGCTGAGCAGCTCTTCTTTCTCCCCGTTTTCAAGATGGATTACGGAAACTCCGGCCACGAAGCCTCCTTGGATCACAGGTGTCAAGGCCTGCGTCTTGTCAAGGAAGGATGCGCCTGCGTCCTGGGCTTCCTTCAGCAGCCTCTGTCCGAAGGCATGCCTCTTCACCATGAACGCCTTCGCTCCAAGCCCCTCTATGAGGAGGGAAGCTCTACGGCTGGGCGAGTAGAGCCTGCAGCCGCTCAGCTCGCCCTCGTACTCGTCGCCTTTAGGGTAGGCTAAGCCGAGGTTGTCGAAGTGATGTTTGCCCACAGCGTCGCCGCAAGCCTTATCCCCGACTCGGCCCTGGCTTTTAGCATCGATCAAGCAGGTCTTCAAGCCTAGTCTGCTCGCGGTCCAGGCTGTGAGGCATCCGCCGGTCCCTGCACCTACGACTAACAGGTCGTACATGCTTTGCCGCCTCAACTACGTGCGAGAGGCTAAAAAGTCGTCGGCGAGAAGCATAGCCTGAAAGTCGCCCCCTTCCATGGTTCTTCTCTTCCTAGGCTAGGGCAGGTCTCGACCTCGCAGGGAGGCGGCCTTCGCGGTCTATCTCCCCCCTTCTCACCCTGGTTGACGAGATAGGCTTCAGGTCCTCTGCAAGGACCTCGCTGACCAGGATGGGCTTGATGGGTCTGAACCCCTTAGAGGCACGGATGGAGTTGATCTCTTCAACTCTCTCAGCCGTCTTTGGCGTTACGATTAGGGCCTCGATGCTAGGGTCGGTCGTCGTCAGACCGTAGGCGTCATGTAGGGGGACGACCTCAGCCCTGGCGAGGAGGCCTCTCTCCCTTAGAAAGCTCAGGAGTTCACGTTCCCTCTCCCTGTACGGGTCGACTGGATGCGACTTCTGCAAGGCTCTGACAAGCTCGTCCGATGTCAATCCTATGAGCACTCTCTCACCTGTCTCGAAGGCGGTCTCAAGCAGCTTCCGGTGTCCCGCGTGGAGTCTATCGAAGGTTCCGCCGACCGCGACAACGGCGAACTCGTAGCTCAGCCTAATCGTCCTCCCGGGAGGCTCCAGTCTTTTCTCACGTTAAGTGCGAGGGGTGAGGCTTTCGCCGCGGCGCCGATAGCGGTGCAGTAGTCGAAGTTCCGGGGGACGCTCATGTTGACGCCGAATATCTTCGCGACGCTCATTATGCGCGTCGCGACCACCTGGCTTCCCGCGAGCTTACCTACGAGGATGACGTCGTTCTCCAGCCTGTAGGCTTTCGCTGCGAAGACGGAGACCATCCCGATGACCTGCCCTACCATGTTGACCAGAGCGGCGGCGATATCGTTCTCATCTGCCTCGTCGCTCAGCTTCCCGAAGTTGGACGCTGTGGCCGAGGCAGGTACAACCCCTACGGGTCCACCGGCGATGTCGCCGACCGTCAGGTCTACCTTGCTCGGGTCTCCGGCCTGAGCCATCCGCTCTAGGGCCTCGAAGCTCTCCTTCCGTAAGAGGGCCTTAGACAATCCTTGGAGGGTGCCGCCCCCTACGCCTGTGCCGCCCACGTGTAGGATGCGGCGTCCCCCCTCGTACACGGCTACTAGGGCGGTTCCCGTACCCATGCTCACGACGAGCGCTTGGCTCTTCCCCGTGAGGGCGAGGCCGCCGACCCCGATCGCCGATATCTCGTCCACCTTTACAATCGGCAGGTCTAGGAGTTGATCCCCGATCTGCCGGGCCCCACCCCCTGAGACCGCGAGGACCTGTACGTCGCGGAGTCTCCTCCCCTTCTCCGTTAGAACCTTTCCTAAGACCCCGGAGGCTGCGGCTACGGGGTCGGTTGTCTGAACTGAGGCGAAGCCGACGACCTCGCCTTCCACCGCTACGGCTTTCGTCGTGCTGCCGCCTACGTCTATGCCGACTATCAACGTTCCCATCGGACCGCGGAGAGGATCAGCCATGAACGCTTTAGGCTTTCTGCCCTTTGCCCTGTGACCGCGTCGGTTCTCTTCAGCTTTCTGCGCGAAGCCATGGGGGAGCGAAGCCTGGGAAGGCCGAGTAGATCCCTTTCAGGACGGGCGGCACGACGACGATGAGGAAGGGCATCTCCGAGGCATAGGTCCAGGCTGTAACGACAAGCGACACGTAGAAGGGGAGCGGAGAGCCTCCGAGCCACTTAGAGACGAAGACCTGAGTGTAGCCCCAGACGCCGAAGCCTATGATGAGGCTTCCTACGCCTAGGCCTGCAACGGCAGCCATACCGTAGCTCCGCCATAACGGCCATGAACGCGCGATCGCAAGGACTGGAGCCACAGCAGCGGCGTCGATGCCCAAGACGAGGAGAGTCTGTTCCGGCGCCAGGTTCCCTAGCGCATACGCAACCAAGGTTAGGACAGCGATACCCCCACCTGAGAGGAGGAAGACAGCCCGGATCCTTGCCCTCGCCTCTCGCCTTGCAAGGTAGCCGAGGATGAAGAAGCCTAAGAAGTTGGAGGGCACACCGACGGTGAGGCTGAGAAGCGGCTCCCCGTGGATGAGCACGTCGCTGATGAAGATGCCTAGGGCAGCACCAACGCCTCCCACCACGGGACCGAAGAGAGATGCGAAGACAGCCGGGACGATGACGGAGGGCCAGAACCGTACGCCATAGACGATGATGGGAAGATACAGGTAGATCAGATAGCCCACCACAGCGTAGAGAGCCCCATTCATCACTGTCGCCGCCACCTTGACCGAGCGCGTACGGTAAGGAGACCCATAGGCCTCTGCCTCTCTACGCTGGGCTTCCTCGGTGTCAAGCGACTCTCCCATAAAGGACACCCGTCCACTCGCCGCTTCCCCCACGAAGATAAAGGCTACTCGGCGGGGGCCTCAAGGTCCTTAAGGAATCGGTTGGAGACGGGCGCCGGGGCTCCTTTGACATAGGGGCTCTCTTCAGCGGGGCTTCTACGAGTCTCCCGGAGCCGCTTCTGAAGCCTATGCGGTCTCCTCTATCTGCGGTAATGCATCCTCGGCCTGCGGTGTTCCACGTCGCGGAGGATGATGACGGCGGCTACGTGAGAGCATCTCTTCTTCGAGAGGAACCCCTGACAGGTGCAGGAGGCGTGGCCGTCAGGCTGGACCTGCACGAGGTAGGTGCCGTGGTCCCCTACGATATTGTATCTGCTCTCATCTAGGGGAACCACCCTGCCCTGCCTGAGCAGCCTCTCAGCCTTCTCCACCATCTCGGGGAGCGGCGTAAACCCTCCCTCTGGCTTGAAGCGAACCTATCCGAGCCACTTTACTCCCACAGCTGGTCTCTATTAAGGAAACTGATGGGTCTCCGAGGTCAACCGAGGAAGGCTAGAGCTGAGCTCTGGTCGGGACCCCATGTTCTCATAGCTGACCTGGCGAGCGTTCAGCCGAGCGCTGGAAGCCTCTCCACCGCTCTTCGTTTCTCGTCTAGGTCCACGCCGCTGTAGAAGTCCATCGTCACCTTGATGCTCGAATGCCCTACCAGGGACTGGATCTGTTTCCAGTCAGCCCCCTCTTTTCGGAGAAGCGT
>JAWCPE010000142.1:0-5500 GCA_038870415.1 Bathyarchaeia archaeon | reverse complement strand
GTTATGTACTCGTCAGGGTCGAGGCAGACGACGAGCATCGTGTACGAAGGCCGATACCTCAACTCGAAACGTGCAGCTTAAACCTTGCCTAACTGTGAGGAGCCGTGGCTGCTATTAAGCCTCCGGCCCCAGCCCGCTTGCTACAGAGAAATGGAGCGATACATTTTTATGTAGAAGCCGGAGAAGCTATCAGTTGGCTGTGGTTCGTTGCGTGACTTCATAGTCGTGAAGGACCCTCAGGTGGCGAAGCTCTTCGGCTGCGCGACGAGGAGAGACATACTCCATAACCTGACGTGGCGAGAGATGACGCCAGCCCAACTGGCGAAGGTCTTCGATAAGCCCGTCTCGTCTATAGTCTACCACCTAGACGCCTTGGGGAAAGCTGGCCTCGTCGAGCTCAGCAGAACCTTGCAGAGAGGGAACCTCGTAGAGAAGTATTACAAGGCTACAGCTCGGAGGTTCGTCATATCCTACACGTTACGCGAAGGCCTCGTGCCCGGCTCTGAGGACGTAGCGCGTTGGACCCGGGAGGTCTGCCGTATGGCAGCGTCCGGCCTGAGAGCTTTCGGCTACGGGCTGCCTGAGGGCCAGCTGGACTCCATGACTGAGCTACTCGAACGCTTCGCCACGATGGAGAACGCCGCATATGAACAGGTCATCTCAAGGCAGAGGATGCCTACGCGGCTCGAGCAGCCCTCGCTGAAGCTGTTGACGAAGGTCCTCACGTACCACGAGCTCGCGAAGAGCCCTGAGTTCAACGAGTTGATGAGAGACCTCTCCAACCGGTTAGAGAGCATGCGTGAGAGGCCTTCGCCTCGAGAAGATGTTCAAGGCCAACCTGAGAGAGTACCTGTGCCGGAGGGGGAAGCTTGAGCACCTTTACGCGCGCGATGGGCTATCTGAAGAAGTACTGGCCCTACATGTTCCTGATCGGTTTCTGCCTAGTCGCGTCTACTGGCTTCGAGCTGGCCGTGCCCTGGATCGCCCGGACGATAATCGATGAGGCTTTACCGAAGATGGACTACCAGGCCTTGGGATGGCTGTCCTTCGCGGTTGTCGGCGTCGCGGTACTCCGCGGTGTGACCCGTTTCATCCAGAGATACCACTCCGAGTACGTGGGCCAGAGGGTTGTCTATGACCTCCGAAACCAGCTTTACCAGTCTCTGGAGCGGCAGTCGTTCAGGTTCTACGACCGGAACCCTACGGGGCAACTTATGTCAAGGGTTACCTCCGACGTTAACGCCATACAGCGTCTCCTCGCCTGGTCACTCATGGAGCTTATCGGAACCATCACCCGGTTCGTAGGCGCCTTCGCCATTCTTGTCTCTTTAAGCCCTACGCTGATGACCCTTGCACTCTCACCTGCGCCGGTCCTTCTCTACCTGACGCTGCGGTTTTCGAAACGGGTCCACGAGGTCTTCTACAACGTACAGATGAAGCTGGGCGCCTTGACGGCGGTGCTACAGGAGAACATAGCCGGCGTCAGGGTTGTCAGAGCATTCGCGAGCGAGAGCCATGAGGAGGAGAAGTTCCGCAGGGCGAACAGAGAGTACGTGGACGCGGTCGTCACAGCGGCGAAGATAAGGGCCCTCTACATGCCCTTCATGGATTTCATAGTAGCCGCAGGTACCGTCTTCATCATCTGGTACGGGGGTAGCCTCGTGGTAGCCGGTCAGCTCAGCCTAGGCTCCTTCATCGCCTTCATAGGGTACCTGGGCATCCTCATGATGCCGATTCGCTTCCTAGGCTTCATGGCCTCCTCGGTACAGGAGGCTATGGCTGGCGCAAGAAGGATCTTCGAGATTCTCGACGCCGCGCCCGACGTGGTCGACAGACCGAACGCCATAGACCTAGTCGAGGTGAAAGGCCATGTCACGCTCGAGAATGTCTCCTTCCAGTATGCTGACGGACAGATGGCGTTGAAGGGCGTCAGCTTAGAGGCGAAGCCTGGAGAGACGGTCGCGCTACTGGGCCCAACAGGTTCAGGGAAGAGCACCGTGATCCAGCTCATCCCACGGTTCTACGATGTCACCTCGGGCCGCGTCACGGTCGACGGCCATGACGTTCGAGACGTGAAGGTCGCCTCGCTACGTAAGAACATCGGGATTGTTCTGCAGGAGACTTTCCTCTTCACGGGAACGATTAGGGAGAATATCGCGTACGGTCGGCCGGACGCCTCGATGGAAGAGATCGTTGAAGCTGCGAAGGCGGCTGGGGCGCACGACTTCATCATCTCGTTCCCAGAGGGCTACGAGAGCAGGGTCGGCGAGCGGGGCGTCAACCTCTCAGGCGGACAGAAACAGAGGATCGCGATAGCTAGGGCGCTACTTATGAACCCCCGCATCCTCATCCTAGACGACTCCACATCGAGCGTGGATGTGGATACGGAGTACGAGATTCAGAGAGCCCTTCGAGCCCTGATGAAGGGCAGGACGAACTTCGTCATAACCCAGAGGCTCTCGACCGTAAGGGGCGCAGACAAGATCGTCGTGCTAGAGAACGGTCAAGTCGCCGAGTCGGGCACCCACGAGGAGCTACTTGCGCGGAACGGCCTCTACGCGAGGCTCTATTACACGCAATTGACCGAGGGAAGAGGGGAGCTGGCACCGAAGCTGGTCGCCGGGGGTAGGGCATAGCATGGGATTCCACTTCCATCACATGATGCTGGACGAGGAGGAGTTAGAGAGGAAGACGCCTGACCGCGTCCTAGTCGCTAGGCTTGTCAGGCTTCTGGTAACGTACCGGCGGTTCTTCATAACCGCTATGGCCACGATCGTGGCTGGCGGCATCCTCGGCCTGGTACCCCCATACCTAGTGAAGAGCGCGGTCGACGACTACATAGGCAAGGGCGACCTCGTCGGCCTCCACTGGGTAGCCGCCATCTACCTCGGCGTGCTCCTTAGCACGTGGGCGATCTCGTACATTAGAACCTACTCTGTTTCGCTCCTTGGCGCGACGTTGGTCATGGACCTGCGGGTGAAGCTGTTCAACCGCTTGCAGGAACTCCACCTGGGCTTCTTTGAGAGACGCGAGGCAGGCCGGATCATGTCGAGGGTGACGAACGATGTGGATAACCTGAACCAGCTCCTGAGCATGGGCTTCCTCAACGTGGTCAACGACTTCCTGATCTTGATGGGTGTAATGATCGTTCTCTTCCTCATGGACTGGAGGCTCGCGTTGCTGTCGTTTGTGGTGGTCCCCTTACTTTTCCTAACCGGCCTCATCTTCGGGAAGAGGGCGAGGGTAGCCTTCAGGAGAACGAGGAGAACGATCTCCACGGTCACCTCGAGCATCGCGGAGAGCATCGCAGGGATAAAGGTCACCCAGTCATTCACGCGTGAGAACGAGAACGTGAGGCGTTTCGACCAGATGAACATGGAGAACCTCCAGGCAAACATGCAGGCCGCCAGGATCTCCTCGCTGATGATGCCCCTCGTAGATATTATAGGCGCGCTTGGAACCGCGATCGTCTACTGGTTCGGAGGCTCATGGGTCATCCAAGGCGGCCTCACGGTCGGGGCCTTATACGCGTTCGTCATGTACCTCGGCAGGTTCTTCATGCCCATCCAAGACCTGACGATGTTCTACTACAACCTTCAATCGGCCCTAGCGGCCTCAGAACGGATCTTCGACCTGATGGATACCAGACCGGAGATAAAGGATGCGGAGGACGCAGTTCAACTAGACCGAATTGAGGGACACGTTAGGTTCGACCATGTCACTTTCGGATACGACCCTTCACGTCCAGTCCTAAAGGATGTCAGCCTCGAGGCTAAGCCTGGGGAGAGAATAGCCCTAGTCGGCCCCACAGGTGCGGGGAAGACGACCGTGGTCAACCTGCTCACGCGGTTCTACGAGCCTCAAAGCGGCGTGATAACTATCGACGGCCACGACATCAAGAAGATACGGTTAAGGTCGCTTCGAAGCCGGATGGGCATCGTACCCCAAGATAGCTACCTCTTCTCCGGCACGATCAAGGAGAACATCAAGTACGGGCGGCGCGACGCGACCGACGACGAAATGGTGGAGGCTGCGAAGATCGTGGGGGCTCACGACTTCATCGTAGGCCTTGAGAAAGGCTACGATACGGAGGTGGGAGAACGTGGCGCTAGGCTGAGCATAGGTCAGAGGCAACTCATCTGCTTCACTAGGGCCCTCCTCGCCGATCCACGTATCCTAGTGCTCGATGAGGCCACCTCCAGCGTGGACGCCTACACGGAACAGATCATTCAGAAAGCCTTGAAGAGGCTCCTGGAGGGTAGAACGTCCTTCATTATCGCCCACAGGCTTTCCACGGTGCGGAGCGCCGACAAGATCCTTGTCATCGAGGACGGTAGGATCGTTGAGAGAGGCAGGCATGAGGAGCTCCTCGCCGCCGGAGGCGTCTACAAGAAGCTGTACGAGATGCAGTTCAAGCCCCTGGAGGAGGCGGAGCTACAGGCGTTCGCAGTCAACGCCCAAGCCGTCCCGGTGAACTCTTCCTCTCCGAAGTAAACCGCGGTACTGGAGGCCACAGTCGAGGCGACGCCCCTCCTAGCTAGGGGAAGTAGTATTTTACCCCCTGAACGATGAGGCCGACCGCGATCGCGGCGATGAAGATCGCGATCACGTCCGCGATGACGACGGAGCCCGTCTTTCCCAGGAACTTATAGATGGGCTCCGTGAACCTCAGGACGAGCCAGATCACGAGGAAGTTCACCAAGGCGGCAAGCGTCGTCACGAGGAGCCCCTCCGTCTGAAGCAGAACAATCGCGGTCGTGATGGCCCCCGGCCCCACGAGCAGGGGGCAGGCTATCGGGACGGCTCCTACGCTCTCGGGGGAGACGAGGCGCGGCTGCCATCCGCCGAAGACGAGAATTCTGATCGCGATGATCAACAGCAGGGCGCCGCCGGCGATCATGAAGCTCGGCAGGGCTATTCCGAAGACCTCTAGGACTCTCTGGCCCATCAGCGAGAAGAGCATCAGCAGGGCGAAGGCGACTATCGTGGCTGAGCGGAAGGCTTTCCGTCGGTCGTCCTCAGCCATCTCCTCCGTTAGCGAGACGAAGATGGGCACGTTCCCCAAGGGGTCGATGACGATGAAGAACTCCACCGAGGCTCTGAACAAGGACTCAGGCATAACCTCGACCAATGAGCCCCCCATCTGCTAACGCCCTGTCTGAGATAAGTTTATCCCGCAGGCCGAGGACGGGGCACTTCTCCGCAGGGAGGCTTCGGCTCTAAGGCTAGTTGCTGAAGAAGCCTTGCCGCGTTCAGCCCATAGGACCCCCGCGTTTCACCTCCACCGTCATGTAGGGCGAGCCTCTCACAGCTTCCAAGGTGAAGCCTACGTAGTCTAGGTAGTCGGAGCCGAAGATGTTACTCACGTCGCTGTATCGCGGCAGGGTAAAGCTCTTTAACGCTCAGCTACGCCGTGGGCTGGATTGAAGGTGTTCTCATGGAGGTAGACCTGAAGGAGTTCAGCATCCTTGACGCGGAGAAGCTACAGGAGATCACCGGC
>JAWCPE010000141.1:0-5527 GCA_038870415.1 Bathyarchaeia archaeon | reverse complement strand
CCGGGGTCTTCGTGACGCGAAGGGTCTTCCAGGTCGCGTTCAAGCCTGAGCATAGGCCGAAGTGGGCGAAGTACCTCCAGGAGGAGTTCGGGCTCTCCGAGGATGAGGCCCGAGAGGTCGTGGACAAGGTGGACCTCCTGCCGTCCTCGAAGCGGAGAGCGGACGACACATACCTTGTGCTAGGAGCGAAACACGTGACGAACCTGACGAACACGGAGTTCCCGGACCAACAGCTGAAGGTCTGGCAGCAGTCCCGCCGGGAAGGCTTCAACCTCGCCGAGTACGAGAACAGCATCGCCGCCGAGCCTGACCCTGGTGCCCTAGAGAGACTATTGCGGATCGAGGACTTCCGGAAAGCCTACGAGCTCACCCCGGAGCTTTCCCAGACGTTGAACTGCGTCGGGATAGAGGTTCCTCAGGAGAACGGTGGCCTCAAGCCTGAGGAGTGGTCCTCCTACGGGCCTGCCGCTAAGACGATGCAGGAGTTCCGAGGCGCCTACCTCGCGTTCAGACAGAAGCTCATCGACTCCCTCAAAGCAGCCTAGCAGCGCCGCTGACGGTCTCTCTCAAGGCTCATCGTCAGCCATAAGCCACCTCAGCTAACCTATCGCTGAGCTGAGGAAAGCTCGGAGGAAGGTCAGTCTAATGATCGAGGAACTACAAGTCCGCAGATACGCGCCCGCCGACAGGTAGAGCTGCCGAGGCTCATGGAGGGAGTTGACAGAGTGGCGCTGACACGTCTACGAAGACCACGCGATAGGCGAGGCTCATTCCGAGGACTGCTTCGATAAGCATCTTGCAGGCATAGAGCATAGCCGACAATCCAGACGGGCTACCTCTCTCGAAGAGCTTTCCGTTTATACGTTATCGAGGGAGATAGGCTCCCTAAACCTTTGCGTTACAGCACGCAGCGAACCTGGCTGGTTAAAAGCGTGCGGCATCCTTGATCGAGCAAACCGTTTTCGATAAGGGGCGTGAGGCGTTTCCTGAGGTGTGCAAGAGGTATGGCAGGATGAGGCGAAGGTCGTCTCCGTGGACGACCACGTGGGCTGCTCTCTCTACGGCTGCGTGTCGCGGGTTGAACGCTATTGCTAACCGGCATTCGCGGAACAACCCCAGGTCGGGGAGGTCGTCCCCCACAGTTGCGCACTCGAACCGTTCTACGCCGAGCGAACGCAACACCTCCTTCAGCACTTCGCCTTTGTTGTCGTAGCCCACCCTAACCTGGATTTCTCCGGTGAGCTTCCCGTCCTTGATCACGAGCTCGTTCGCGACCGAGAAGTCTAGGCCTAGCTCTCTCATTGCTTTATCCGCGAGGAGCGAGAGCCCAGCGCTGATCGTGCCGACCTTTAGCCCTTGCTTCCTTAGGCAGGAGACCACCTCTTCGGCGCCTTGCATGTATCTCACGGAAGCGAGCAGCGGTTCGAGCGCTTCCAGAGAGACGCCACGCCATAGCCTCGCGTCTAGTCTTGCCCACTGCTCGTAAGTTATCTCGCCTCTGAAGAAGCTGCGCGCATACCGGGCGCCCTGAGTCCACGTCCCTAGGGCTTCGTGAACGTGCTGCCAGATGCTGCTGACCCTTGTCAACGTCCCGTCGAGGTCGAAAGCGACAAGCCTGAACTTCAGGCTGCCAGCCGAAGGGGGAGAGGCGACCATCCGACGACAACTCGTCCAGACGAGG
Organism: Bathyarchaeia archaeon; assembly: GCA_038870415.1. Classification (GTDB taxonomy): domain Archaea; phylum Thermoproteota; class CALKCG01; order B24; family JAWCPE01; genus JAWCPE01. The sequence goes on along the minus strand of JAWCPE010000141.1, from coordinate 3,846 downwards.
CGGTGAGCATACCGCTACCGTGGCAGAAAACTCTTCCGTTACCGGAAGCGTTCCAGTAGGGGGATTCGAATCCCCCAGCCTCCTGGTCACTCGGTCTGTTTCTAGGGGCGCTCCGGTGTAGACGCTTCACTCACGAATATGCCGTCGCCTGTTGGACTGTAGGCTAGGATGCGTCCTCGGTTAGGTCCCGTATCGAGGCTCCTGAAAGCATACTTCACGGTTATGATGGCTCTCTTACCAGTCGTTGGGGCTACTGCTCTAGACTGTTCCTGACTCCGTGTTGCAGCCTTACCGCGCGGGGATTCTGGCGACGCGGATGTTCGCATACATCTTCCTGGCTGTCGCGGCCGCCTCAGCCTTAGTGTTCAGGGAGCGCGAAGGGGACTCCGTCAAGGTCGTACTGGTCTAGGGGACGCCGATCTTCGGGCTTATCCTCGTGGCGGCTCTCAACTACCCCAGACTGGAGCTGGTAAGGGGTGGCGGTCGTGTAGCTGACCCTGTTCTCTTCCATAACGGCGGTTAGCCTCCTCTTCCTGTTCGAACGCAGCCTCAGGGTTCGAGGAGAAAGTCCCTCGCGTTGCAGAGCAGGCCGCGCTAAGATGTCGGCTTGGCTTAGGTTCCCGCTTCTCGCTCATACCGTGGTCGTCTTTCCCCTCGGGCTGCAGATACTGTTCGTTCCTGAGGGCGCCTCGAGGCTCTGGCCTTGGATACTGCCGCCCATCCTCATGCGGGGCAGAGGCGGCCTTCCTCCCCGGCGTCGCTGTAAGAACCACGTGGGGCCACGTAGAGACTCCGGGAGAGGGTGAAGGTCGTGCTTCCCGCCTACTCGATTCTCTTAAGCCTCGTCCTGCTAGCTGTGCCAGTCCGCTGTGACGTGGCCGCTCGAGAGAGCCTAGGCCTAGAAGTGGCCGCGGTAGAAGCTTCTCCTGTACCTCTACACCGCGGCATACCCGCTTTGCTTCTACCTGCGTCATTCTTTCTCCTAGCTAGCCTGGGCAGCCATCGGTTCAAACCCCTTCTAGGTGATCGTGGGCAAGCCTCGTCGCAAGACTCGTCGACGGGACCAGCGTAGCTTCTATAGTCTAGGTAACGCCCCGCGGAGAGGCTCACAGGCCTGTCTTGCTGCGCCAGTCTAACGTACGAAGAGCTTTAAGGTCGCTTACAAGCTTACAATAATGCGTGAATGGGTGGCCCGGAACAGGTTCCCCGTATGGCGGAGGGTGTGGCGTCAACCGTCTGGGTCGTTCAGGTAGTCGATGGATTGTTGGAACCTTTAAGTCTCTAGCGAGAAGATATGGGTATGAAGGGAAGGAAGGCTACGCGTAAGGTTCTGTGGGCTCCTTGGCGTATGGAGTACATCGGCTCTGAGCCTAAAGGCTGCATCTTCTGCTCGATGCCTCAGGTGGACCGTGACGAGGAGAACCTCATCCTTGAAAGGGGAAGGCTCTCCTTCGTGGCGATGAACCGGTTCCCCTACAACAACGGGCACCTGATGGTGGCTCCGTACGCACACGTGCCCAGCCTAGAGGACCTGAGCGAGGAGGCCGTCATAGAAGTCATGAGGTTGGTGAAGAAGTCGCTGTCCTGCCTAAGAGCCACGTTGCATCCTCAAGGGTTCAACGTCGGGGTTAACATCGGCCGAGCGGCGGGGGCTGGCTTCGACCAGCATGTGCATGTTCACGTCGTGCCACGTTGGACTGGGGATATAAACTTCATGCCCGTACTAGCGGACACGAAGGTGCTGCCCGAGGCGCTCAACGTCACTTATCGGAAGCTGCGGCCGTCTTTCTCTGCTAGTCCGTAGATTCAAGGGACGAAGACGAGCGCGGAGACGACGGAGCCGTAGTGGTCCATCGGCACGCCCAGTATCTCGATCCGGTACGCGATCTTCCCCAGCTCGATGCTTCTGTTCTTAGCCATCTCGTGTATCTTCCAGTTGAGGATCTCCTCTAGGGCTCCGCGGTCCATGTAGCCGTGAGCCTCGGCTACGATGCCGTACCGCTGCTCCTTCTCCCAGACCCAGGCGATCCCGGCGCCGACCGTCTCGCCCTCGTTTCCATCCATCCTCGCCAGGACCGCGTGCGTAATGGCCCCGATGGGTATTCTCCGCCTGCGGACCTCCTTCACGTTAGGCGGCAGGATCGAGCTTACGTTGACGAGGTTGCACTGTGCGATGCCAGCCCTCATCAGGGCGAGGTCGAAGGCGTTAAGGGCTGAAACTTGATCTGTGGCTTTCCCACTCGTTACGAAGAACTCCCTCGGAACCACCCTTACCCTTCAGCTCCTTCCACTCTCGGAGTTAGCCACATGCTATTAACTCTTAAGGGTAAGAGTTAATCCCGTCAAAGAGAGACTTTTAGGCTTTAAGCCGGAACAGTTTTTACCCACCTGATGGGCGGCTATCAGCTACTGCACGCATCGGTGATCACGGTGAGAGGGCATCTAGAAGAGAGGAAGACCTTACCCGGAGGGTGCATGAAGCATCGCGTTTTGAAACAGTCTCTTACCTGTCTTTTCCACATGGAATCCGGCACTTGTGAGCCCCGTGGAAGGTGAGCTTTCCATGAGTCTGCCTCGAAGACCGGTCATCGCAGTAACTATGGGGGACCCGGCGGGCATCGGGCCTGAGATCACTGTGAAGGCCCTGTCTCTCCCAGAGCTGTACGATATCTGTAAGCCCCTGGTGGTAGGCGATGTCTCCGCTCTGCTAGAAGGTTTAGCGGTAGCCAAGCTCTCGCTTGCGTTGAGGCCTGTGAAGAGCCCAAGCGAGGGCCTCTTCGCTCATGGCACGATCGATGTCCTCGACTTGGCAAACGTGAATGTAGCCGAGCTGAAGATGGGTCAACCTCAGGCTATGGCTGGCAGAGCCTCGGTCGAGTACATCGAGACCGCGGTGCGGTTAGCGCAGCGCGGGGAGGTGGACGCTATCGTGACCGGCCCCATCAGCAAGGAGGCGGTGAACATGGCGGGGTACGAGTATCCCGGCCATACAGAGATGCTCGCCGACTTCACGGGCACGAGGGACTTCGCCATGATGCTAGTCGCGGGTAACCTCAGGGTTATCCACGTGACGACACACGTAGCCTACAGGCAGGTGCCCGGCCTCATCACCCGAGAGCGGGTCCTCAAGACGATCAGGCTGGCTTATGATACGCTCAGAGACCTAGGCTTCGAGAAGCCTCGTGTTGCGGTTGCGGGGCTAAACCCGCATAGAGGTGAGGGCGGCCTCTTCGGCAGGGAAGAGATAGAGCAGATAACCCCCGCCGTCGAGGAAGCGCAGAAGATGGGCATCGACGTGACCGGGCCGTTGCCGCCGGACACGGTCTTCGTAAGGGCTCGCGGAGGCGCTTTTGACATCGTCGTCGCGATGTACCATGACCAGGGCCACATCCCAATCAAGATGGCTGGGCTGCAGTGGGACCAGACCGTAGGCAGATGGACGGCCGTGGGAGGCGTGAACGTCAGCGTAGGCCTCCCCATAATCAGGACATCCGTAGACCATGGGACCGCCTATGGAAAAGCGGGGCGAAGGGAGGGCACAGCTAACCCTCAAAGCCTCGTAGAAGCGGTGAAGCTGGCCGTCCAGCTGGCAGAGAGGAAGAACAAGAAGAGTAGAAAGTGAATCCTCTACCGCGCTCCAACTTCACGTATTCGCCGGCGACTGACCGCTCTCTACGCAGGGGAGACGCCCCGTAGCTAGACTCGCCACTGCCCTTAGGCGTTCATGCCGTAGAACGGTGCCGCCGGTCTGCGTCTTCCGCCCTCTCTCCGTAAGTCGTCTTCGAAGGAGTTCGCTGATGTGTTTCACACCTTACTCTGAGGTTTACTGTCGTTCTCCTTGAGTCA
>JAWCPE010000140.1:0-5542 GCA_038870415.1 Bathyarchaeia archaeon | reverse complement strand
AGGGCTCCAAGACCTCCCACTGCTCGTCCGTAAGGTCCACAGCCCGCCCCCACAGACCCCCACCCTATTTATGAGATAAGCTCTAGCCAATGGTTAGGGCGCACCTCGGCCTCAGGCCGCTCCTTTCTAGGCTCGGGTACTGGGTCACCTTCGGGCTATACGTCCTCAGAACCTACGGGAAGACCAGCGCTCTTGCTGTCTGAGAAACAGCCACGGTCAAAGCAAGAATGTAAACGGCTGAAGTGGCTCCTATAAGAGAGTGTCGTAGCCAGATGCGACCAGTTTAAGAGATACATGCGTGTTCATCGTTACCAGATCGCTGTAAGAGAGCTGATGTCGAATATACTAGGCTCATCGTACTCTCTTCTCTCTCCTTCTGTATTTCGTCGATGGTCTGTGCAAAGTATGGTTTGGTGAGGGGAAGAGGCGGTATCCTTTTTAAGATCGCTGGGCCGATTTGGAGACTGACAAGTTAGCGAGAGCCTCTTCGCATAAACGGCGTGCACTTAAGGCCTTAATGTACAGTTCCGAAACAGGGAGACAGGCCTGAACCCATATCTGACACGAGAGAGACCGTGTAGGTTTCAATCTGCTTAAGCCTGCCTCGTGAAGCTTTAGGTCAAAGCTTTAAGCTGCCAAGGTTATCGTCTCCCCTCAGAGCGTGAATTAGAGCATGGTTAAGGTGGCGTTGATCGGCGCAGGGAGCCACGTCTTCGCTAGGCGGCTCATCACGGACCTTCTCTCATACCCAGAGCTGAGAGACAGCACCATCAGCCTGATGGATGTGGACCCCGAGGGACTCAGGCTGATGACGGGCTTCGCGAAGAAACTCGTTGAGCAGTGGGGTTTCCCTACGAGGATAGAGTCTACAACGGACCGCCGCGCAGCCTTGGAGGGCGCAGACTACGTGGTCGTCTCGATCCGGGTGGGCGGCATCGCCGCGAATAGGCTGGACATCGAGGTGCCGGCCCGGTACGGCGTGAAGCAGGGGATCGGAGACACCCTCGGCCCAGGAGGGGTCTTCTACGGCCTGCGGAATATCCCTGTGCTTCTCAGCATAGCCCACGACATGGAGGAACTATGCCCAGACGCGTGGTTGATCAACTACACGAACCCCATGGCGATGATCTGCTGGGCTTTGAACGACTACAGCCGCGTCAAGAATGTGGGGCTCTGCCACAGCGTTCAGGGGACCGCCGCCGAGCTAGCGCGGTATATAGGCGCCCCCTACGAGGAGGTGACCTACTGGGTCGCTGGGATAAACCATATGGCTTGGTTCCTCGAATTCCGATGGCGCGGCCGAGACGCATACCCACTCCTGTGGGAGGCTTTCAAGGACCCAACCCTGTACTCGCGCCCCGATGCGCACTGGGCGGGGCCAGATATCGTCCGCGTCGAAATCTTCAAAGCGCTGGGTTACTTCAACACGGAGTCGAGCCAACACCTCTCGGAGTACGTGCCCTACTTCCGGAAGAGGCCTGACCTCTTCGAACGGTTCAAGCTCCGCGTCGCCTTCGAGAAGGGCGAAGACTGGGAGGACGCCCGAAGGCGGCAGGATGACGAGCTAAGGCGGCTGCTAGAGAGCGGTGAGAAGGTCGAACTCCGCCGAAGCCGGGAGTACTGCTCCTACATCATCCACTCCATAGAGACGGATACCCCGCGCCGCATCAACGGCAACGTCCGGAACACTGGGCTCATCACGAACCTCCCGCCCGGGTGCTGCGTAGAGGTCCCCATCCTAGTCGACGGGACAGGACTAAGGACCTGCTACGTGGGTAATCTACCCCCGCAGTGCGCGGCGTTGAACCGGACGAACATCAACGTGCACGAGCTAGGCGTGAAAGCCGCTGTTGAGAAGAGCAGGAGGCTAGCCTTCCAAGCTATCCTTCTAGACCCGCTGACCAGCGCGGTATTGACGATAGATGAGGCCCAGAAGATGGTCGACGAAATGTTCGAAGCAGAAGCAGCGTACCTTCCAGGATTCAGGTGAAAGAAGAGATGCTTCAGCAGCGATAGCAGGGCCAGAAGCCTGAGGCAACCGGGTAGCTGGCTTCCTTCACGCCCTCAACACGGGTAGCTAGGCCCCCTTCCGCGGCGTTAGAGCCTCTCTGAGACGAGGGGCAGTAGCATCCTCGCAAGGTTGACGGCTCAGTTCTGACATGTTAGGAGGATGCTCGTGGCGTTGCAGCCGTAACGCTGAAAACGGAGGAGAGGGCCAGAAGCTCGGCCTTGGAACCCTGAACCTGAAGGTTCTAGGGGAGAGCCTTGAGTCTATGATGGTCAGTTTCAAGCGTCCAGCGAGGCTGAGGCCAGCCGCGCTCATGGCCGGTTAAATCCCCGGGGGCTGAACAGGCCGTTATGAACGGTAGGAAGTATCGTAAGCTTCTAATTCAAATCGATTTGAATTAGAACATGGACCTGCCGAAGCTGAAACCCTTAGATGCGCTGAAGCTAGGACCGATCCTCCTCTCCTTTTCCTCAGCGACTCTTCTGGCGGTGTCTTCTACTCTACTGTGGAGTAGTTCCCAAAGCCAATCACTAAATTCGCGTAAGTTCTTGGTTTGGATGTATACTTCGCCCGGACCTTTGATTTCTGTAACTAAGCCTTCTCCTCCTAATATGGTAGATTTTAGTCCGCCGAACTTCTTGACATCGTACTTGCAGGTGTCGTCGAAGGCTACCAAGTGGAAGTTATCAACGACTAAGGATTCGTCTCCCTTGAGACTGTGATGATCCATAGCTCCGAAGGCGTTTATGAACAGCTGGCCCTCTCCAGAAACCCTTAGCATAAAGAGGCTTTGCCCAAAGAGACCCCTCTTGAGTCCCTGCCATTCCGTGTCTAAGTGAACATCCTTTGTGGAAGCTACATAAGCAGATTTTTGAAGAATAAGTCCCTTCCCGGCTTCTACTTCGAGAGGTCTTATGTCTCCTACAGGCGCTGGAACGAAGCCGACCCTTCCTGAGCTTTTCTCCGCAACGTACTCGTTGACGAAGAAAGATTCTGCGCCTAGAAGGGTTGTCTTAATGCTCTTCCAAAGGCTCTTCTCTTCCCTCTTCCTCGTCTTAACGTTGATGTTCGGAGTCATGTAGACCATGGCACCAGCTTCCGCTACAATCATCTCATTAGGGTCCAAACTAACCTCCAACATTGAATAAGCCGGATTATACTTGATTTCATATCTCATCTTGAACTCCCCCTTAGCTTTTTCTATCGTGACTCCTCCATTAGTAGTTCAATGTAGTTGAGAGGGTTATTTAAACCCTATCTCGGCGTTTTTCCCGTGGAATGGTAATACCTCTCGACCGCCACCAGTCGGCGAGACGCCTCGGTCGAGTCCCCGTTTCTGGAGTGGGTCAGCTTCGGAGAACTCCGCAGACGAGACAGGGGGCTCGGCGAGTAGCCTGCTGCGCCTCCAAAAGGAAGAAGGGCCATCCGGTTGACAGGCAGTTGAGTCCAGCTCTGCCCTAGACGAGCAGCGGCCAAACCTCTATGCTCAACTCACGAAGAGGCCTCAAAGCCGAGACAAGACTATGAAAGCCGCGCGAAGCTAAGAGCCAAGGACAATAGCACTCTCCTGTTTACTCAGTCGAAGCGGTTTTCGCCTTGTCTGCCGCATTTCAGTCGGTCGACGGGGCGGAAGTTGAGCGTATACTCCACCAGGCTGCCGTGACGGGAGACCTCCATGAAGCCTGCCTCGTGGCACCACCGCGTCACCGTTCTTCTCAGGGGTAATCGGGGTCTGGTAGGAACTCGCTTATGGAGAGGATGCCGTTCGGCTTGAGCACCCTCGCGAACTCCCTTAGCGCCCTCTGACGGTCAGGTATCTCCGCGAGAACCGTGACCATGAACACTCGATCGGCGGGCCTCGCTATAATCGGCAGGTTGTAGGCGCTGGCGGCTACCGGCGCAACGTTTGTTGCTCCCTCCTTCGCCGTCCTCGCTCTTAGCTTTCTTATGGCTCTCAAGGAGATGTCGAACGCGCAGACGGTCCCACTCGGTGTAACCCTCTTTCCAACCTCCACGGTGAAGGTGCCTGCTCCAGGCCCGACCTCGACGATGTTCATACCGGGTTGTATGTCAAGCCGGTCAGCGATCCTCTTCGGCGACTGAATTTTGCGTCGGACGGGGTTGTTTAAGAAGCCTACGAGGAAGGACGGGGCCGGGAAGTAGTAGAACCGTCGAACCAGCCTCACTCCGACGCTGAAAATCAGAACGAGCACCAAGAGTGTCAGCAGCGAGTAGTACAGAACCTCAACGACGCCGATGTCCATAGCCGAGAGCCCAAGTCTTGAATCGGTGAGCGGCAAGAGCTGCTTCCACACCGCTCTCGTGGGAGGCCGGCTTTCAATGATATCATGCGGAGAAAACCCTATAGGTAAGAAGATTCTTACACTGTTGCGGGTTGGTGGATTGGAGGTCGCGACCACTAAGGTTTCATCTAAGGGACAGGTGGTCATCCCGGCGGATGTAAAGAGGGCGGTTGGCATACGGGAAGGTGAGAGGCTTCTCGTGATAGCCCTCGGTGACACGATTCTGCTGAAGAGGATGACGGGAAAGACCTTCGAGGAGACCGTTAAGCCCGTATGGGACAAAGCGAGGCAGGTCGGGCTCACAGAGGAAGATGTAGATGCCCTCATCCGAGAGGCGGAGGCTCAGAGTCGTCCTTGATAGTAACGTCTGGGTCTCAGCCTCGGTATGGGGAGGGCTTCCGGCAAGGATCGTCAAAGCCGCCGAGGAGGGAAGAATCGACGCGCTGTTATCCGAAGAGGTTCTTCTAGAGATAAACCGGGTCCTCGCATACGACAGGTTGAGAAGGCTCTACGAGGATGCGGGCCTCAGAAAGGAAGACATCATCGCCACCATAGCCCGGATAGGAAAGGTTACAGAGGTAAGCACGAAGCTCAACGTGGTTCAGGAGGACGTTTCAGACAACAAGTTTATCGAGTGTGCTGTAGACGGCGGCGCGAACTACATCGTAAGTAGAGACGAGCATCTTCTCCGGCTAGAAAAATACGGAAAGATCAAGGTCCTACCCGTCCAACAATTCGCTGGAAGATTTCTCCGTATTCCTACGATAGGCTCAAGGAAGGCAGTCGCTGATACTGGTACTGGCCGACACGGGTCGAGGCTACGGGCTTCTTCCCTCATCCCATAGGGTCTGGAAGTACGCGTCCGCCTCCTGAGCGTAGAGGCTGTCTTTCAGAAGCGTCGAGTACTCGTGGTTGCGGTTTAGGGCGCTCTCCGTCCAGTTGTGGCTTCCCACGATCAGGTATCGTCCGTCGATGATGACGATCTTCGTATGTGTCGTGACGCCGGAGCTTCTGTCCAACTTGACGGGTACGCCGTTCTCGCAAAGATACGTGATGGTCTGCCTGTAGCTGGAGTTCGTCTCCTCGTCGACGAGAACCCTTACGTCGAGCCCTCTGCTCTTAGCCTCGACGAGGCTCTGTAATAGGGCGTTCACGGGGTCATCTAGGTCTCCGGGGTCGTACTTCACCACGTAGACCGCTGCGTGGATGCTTCGATTCGCCGCTTCGAAAA
>JAWCPE010000139.1:0-5578 GCA_038870415.1 Bathyarchaeia archaeon | reverse complement strand
CGAGTTGCTCAACCTAGACGAGGCACTGCTCGACGCTTTGCAGAGGTTCAACATCGAGATATCCCACGGCATAATATTCGGGATACCTGAAGAGGCTGAAAGCTACGACCTATGCTTCGTAGAGGGATCTGTGGCTTCGGAAGAGGATAAGGAGAAGCTCACGGAGATCCGAGGCAGATCCAGGGTCCTCGTGGCGCTAGGAAGCTGCGCGGGCCTGGGCGGTATACCAGGCCTGAGAAGGTTCGCCGGCGAACAGGAAGTGAGGCGCATCTACGGCGGGGTCGAGCTTGAACACAGGCCCCTGAACGAGGCGGCTCCCCTCAGTAAGTTCGTAAGGGTTGACTACCACCTGAGAGGATGCCCGGTAAATAGGGCTGAGTTCACGGAGCTTCTCTCCAGGCTCTATGAGACCAGATGGTTCAAACAGGGACAGAGGAGGCTGGAACTCAGCCGAGAGGAAACCTTAAACATTGACGGGGTAGCGGTCACCTTGGACGGGGAGAAATGCATAGTCTGCGGCACCTGCGTCAAGGTCTGCGAGGGCATAACCTCCGCCATAGATTACGCTCATAGAAGCGTCGAGACCGTCATATCTACCCCATTCGAGACAAGCTTCGAAGACTCCCTCTGCATAAGCTGCGGCCAATGCACACTCTACTGCCCCGTCGCCGCTCTAAGGGAGAAAAGCTCCGTGAAGAAAGCCCAGAGACTCCTGAAGACGAAGAGCGGCCTCACGGCCTACGTAGAACCCGAGGTCATAGCAGCCCTCGGAGAAGCCCGACACGCCGATGGGGAGATCGCCGGGAAGCTCGCAACCGCGCTAAAGAGACTCGGATTCGGCAGGACTGTTCTCTGGACCCCTCCGAGTCCACGGGCTTCCGGTGACGGCCTACTCATCGTTCCGAGCAGTGAGGCTGAGGCGAGACTTATCCGGCTGCTCTATCCTGGGCTGGTAGGCTACATGACGGAGCCTCCGAAACTCGAGGATAATAATGCGGTCTGGTTCACGCCGTGCGTCGCGCGGAAGCTCGGCACAGAGCTGGCCTTGACGACGAGGGAACTCGCCATGCTGGTGAACAACCTCGAATTGGACCTACTGCCTGACAGCCCATTCGACGAGGTAATGCTAACAGAGCCGAGTGGAGAAGAGATAGTGGCGTCCGGCATGGAACAGGTCAAGAAAACGCTAGAAGAGATCGGCGAGAAGAAGCTGGAGAAGGGGAGAGTAAGGCTCTACGTCTGCCCGGGCGGATGCCTCCAAGGCGGAGGGCAGCCTTTCATGAAACAAAGCGTAGAGACGAAGCGAGGAGAGGCCCTCGCGAGGCTCAAAGCGTATGCGGGCAGCTCACCTATGAGGCCTCATTCCCTATCTTCGTGAGGACGTTAACATAACTGCGGAAAGATAGATAAGCAGCACTCGGCACGAGAGTCCCCCCGCGGCTCTGTAGAGACCCTTCCCGGCATAGCTTCACTCGGAATATGGGAGACGGCAGCTCTGCAGCGTACCTAGAGGCTTGGCACGTCAACAGATACCGCATAGAGTTTTCTAGAGAGCCCCGCCTTCTAGTCTTATATCGGGCACGTATCGGGACTGTATCGAAAACTGATACAGCACGTTAGCATGGCTTATCTGTCCTACGTTCGTCGCGACCCCGGCGCGCTAGGCCAAGGGGCATCCGTTGCTCGCTCGTGACATGGCAGGTTGGAGGATAGCGTTACCTAGCTGCTCGTTTGCGAGGCCTCGCGGCTCAACACGTCACCTCGGTCAGCCAGCTAGAGGGTTGCAGCCACTGTCCCGCGTCACACGACGAGGTGCCCTCACCAGATTATACATTCCACTTCTCGCCATTCTGCCAGCTCTCTCAGTTATTCTCGCGCTCGCGAGCGATGCTCACTCCGCCCTATGGTCCCAACGCTTATTCAACGTCAACGCTTCCGGTGAGCCCGAGATGAATGATGAAAGCGGCTTCCTCTTCGACCGATGGATTCGCTGGCCAGACGGGGCGCGAGAACACGTCCAGGTCGCGTCCGGCGGCTTCTTCTACTTGGACGGGGTTAGAGGGGCCTTGGTAGGCTTCGACCTAGGCACAACGGGGCTCCCGAGGGCTTTCTGGGATAAGACTGACCTAGAAATCCTCGGGAGAGAACTCAGCTACCTAGAATCGATTGGCGTAAGGCTTATCGCTCTCGACCTCTTCTACGTCGGCAAGAACCGGGAGCAGGAACTGTACACGCCCATCCTCGATATGCTGCTCAGGCATAAGATGCTCGTCTTCCCCGCCCTCATTGGGAAAGGCCTCCCCGGGTTCGCTACGTCAGGGACTGGAAGCTCGACGGCCAACTTTGTGATTAAACTAGAAGGCTGCAGAGAGGACACGATGGGTGATTGGGTGCATCGTTGGCTTGACGTCGTGACCGGCTACCGGAACGTGGTCGCCATATCCGTTGAGAACGAACTCGACGTGCCGCCGGAAGGCTCCTCCTACTCGGCTGTGGGCCTCATCGAGTACCTAAGATGGCTCTTCAGAACAGTACGGGAGAAGACGAGCCTACCCTTAACATCTAAGCTTACAGCGGAGACTAACGTGAGGTTAGATGTGAAAAGGGCTGTTCTCTCGCTAGTGGACTTTCCAGCCGTGGACTTATACGCGTATGACTCAGCCGCTCTAGAGCAGAAGCTCGACCGGGTCGCCCTCTTCCTCGCCGCGAGCGGGCATCCGAGCAGGGGATGGTGGGTTGCTGAGCTTAACGGGAAGACGGAGCCAGACCCAGCCCTGACATGGAGGATGGATGCTTCGAAGCTCACAGCGGCGTACATCGATTCAGCTTTCGAACATGGGGCGGGAGTCATCATTCTCTATCCTATGAATCGCGTTCAGCAACCTGCGGCTGCTCTCTTCGATGCTCACGGAATGCCGACTGAGACTCTTCTCGCTCTAGCGTCTATCTTGCATTCGCGGCCTTCAATGAGGCCTCTGCCCGCGGCATGGGAGTCGCCCTCCTAAAGCCCCTCGAGGCCGCCTTTAAGCCGTTTCTTTCGTCACGGCTGTGTCCTGAAAGTCCATCGGGGTCCTTGCCGCGTCGGTCCTGGTTTGGTAGGGCTTTATTAGAAGGCGAGGGTAGAGAGGGATTAGAGAAACTTTTAGGGCACAGCCTTTCGTCACAAGGGCGGCCCAGCCCGCCGGTAGACCTTCAGCTCGCCGTTGTCGTAGGCCTTGACTACGCCGGGGAGGCCGAACTCCTTGAAGCCGTCAGGTGCTTCGCCGTAATGGCTCAGAAGGAGTGTCGTAGACCTCTCCGTGTGGACGAAGTAGGTCCAGGGTACCGCGGCTAGGAAAGAGCTGTTCCCAGCCGTTTCGGGGAGCAGTTCAGTCTTGAGGAAGATATTCGATCCGTCTTGGAACGCGTACCTCAGCCGTATCAGCGTCAGCTCGCTGTCGCTGAACACCCACTGATAGCGGAGACCCTGGAATCGAATGAACTCGACCGCAGCCATCTCGGCGAGCGAGGTCTGCCGTTGGCTCTCCATGTAGTTGACCGCGACGAAGTTGAGGGGGACGAGCGCCACAGCAAGAACAGCCAGAACGCCTGCGGCTTGCCTCATCCTCATGTCAGCGGGCTTTGAGACCAGACTTCTCGTGCAGAGGATGGCGATCACGGGCGCTGCGAGCCCCCAGGATCTGTCTCCGTAGAGGCCTCCAGTGGCAGTCCAAACGAGTATCGTGCCCACGGATGTCCCGAGGAGAATACTCAGGAAGAAGGCTTCGTCCCGCTTCAGTCGGCGGCTTCCCCTCGCAGCTCTGAGGAATGACCGTGCAAGCCGCAGGAGAGACGGCGCTACCGCGACGCTGAGCAGGACGAACGTTACGTCACGGATAACCTGCGAATAGGCTGGCTGGTGCACGGGGCGGAAGAGCCCCTCGGTAAACCTGTACTCTCCCAGCGTTACGGCATCCCAGAGCCTCCGAAGACTGGGCGACAGCAACGAGATGCTCGTATCTAGGGCTGCGCCTCGAGCAAGCCACCAAGCGGCGATGGCGGTCAGAAACAGAAGAGCCACGCCTCCCGTGACTACGCCGGCAGAGGGTTCGCGTCCTACACGGTTGAAGGCTAGGAGGGCCGTAAGCACAGGAAAGAGCAGAAGAGACGTGACCGGGTGTAGCATCACAACCCCGAAGAGGAGAAGGATGAAGAGAGCCTTCATCCTCCCAGGTTCGTCAAAGCCACGGTACATCAAAGCCAGAATGAGCAAGGAGAGGAAGTAGGCGACTGTCTGCGGCGAATAATGCTGGTGATGGAGCATCAGGGAGTTAGGCGTCAGGCTGAAGACGATGAGGCTGAGGAAGGCATATCTAGGGTTGAAGAAGAGGAGGAAGAACCTCATCAACGCGGCGCCTATCAAGAGTACCATGGCGAACGCCAAGAGCTTACTTGCCTCCAGAGCGGGGAGGTCTGCTAGGGCGCCGAAGGCTCCGTGCAGGATGAAGGAGCTCGGCCACAGAAGGTATCGGTTCAGCTCGGGCTTTACGCCGGCAGTGACCAGCTGGCACGTCACCTCGCTGTGAGCGAAGCTGTCCCAGTACCTGACCCCAGGCTCAGCGACGACGAAGTAGCCCCAGAAGAGGCCGAAGACGAGCGTCCCCCAAAGCAGAGCCTCAGACGCATCTTGACCGCGCCTTGAGGCGAAGGGAAAGACGAGGCCGTAACCTAAGGCGGCCCAGAACATAGGAGAGACCGCCCGGTACAGTTCAGGGCCTAGCGTGTTCCTGAAGAAGACCGGTGTGGTAAGGGAACCTACCAGCAGCAGGACGAGTATTAGCGGCGGTACAGCCTCGTAGACGCGAGGGAGAAGCCCGCCGATTCCGGTTCTCATCAATGGATCAGGCCGCCACTTTCAACGGAGGGATCAGCCGAAGGGGACTGTCGCCGCCTCACCGTGAAACCTCACCTTGGAACCCTTCACGCTCGTTCCGTCGCTATCGATGTGTAAAGTTAGTTAGTTCCTGACGAGCGTGCTTCTTCCTTCGCACTGTTCAGGAGCGTCGAGCTCAAGCAGATCAAGCAACGTGGGGAAGACATCCACTAGATCTGCGACCTCTCGCTCGTCGCCCTCTAGGTTTTCGATGCTTGAATAAGCCACTAGGAGGCCGAGCATCTCTTCGTCGTTCAGGTAGCCGTGCATCCCAAGTGTATGCGCCGGCTCCTTCTGGAAGAAGCTCGGGCAGACCAGGAAGCCCTTGTCCAGCCAGAAGAAGATGTCCCCGTAAGAGTTATCCGTGAAAGCGATACGGTGCTGCTTCATCTCCTCCTCGGAGAGCACATGCCCGTTCCTCGTTTCGTCGAGCATCTCCAAGGCCTCGCGTCTAGCCTTGACGGTCTTGAACCAGAATCTTGCCAAGGTAGAGTCTAGGAAGAACAGGTAGTCCCTGGGCACTCGGGACTCCAGTTCCTCTAGGCCCTTCCATAGGTCAACGATGCCTCTCACGTGGCGCATTCCATGGTCGCTGACGACGAGGACCTTGTACCCACCGTAGCGCTTGCGCACAGCTTGGCAGAGGCGCTCCAGCCCTCGGTCGAT
>JAWCPE010000138.1:0-5578 GCA_038870415.1 Bathyarchaeia archaeon | reverse complement strand
GTCGAGGATGCCAAGACAGGCAGGGTCGAGACTGGCAGGCTGAGAGACCTAGCCCAGAAGAGGACGTGAGGCGAGAAGATGGCGTCGTATCCACCCCCTCAGTTAACCGCCTTATACATGCTTTCAGCTCCAGCCTCAGCCTTTCTGCTGGGCATCGTCTACAGCTTCGAGCTTCGGAAGCTCCAGGCCCGGATGCAGTCGAGGAGGGGCCCGTGGCTGCTCGTTCCCCGACCCCTCAGACCGATGTTTGGTTTCAGCCGCATCCTTCAGCCCCTATACGACATTCTGAAGCTTCTCTACAAAGAGACGGTCGTTCCCGAGACGGCGAACAAGCTCCTCTTCAGGTCTGCACCGGTCGCCGCCCTGCTCTTCGCTGTGGCTGCGACGCTCTTCGTCCCTATAGCGCGCTGGTCGGTCCTAGGCAGCTTCGAGTTCAGCCTCGTCGTCCTCTCATACCTGCTTTTAGGAGTCTCCTTCGTCCTCATCGTTGGCGGCGCAGGGAGCTCGTCGCCTTGGGCTGCGATCGGCGCTCGTCGATTGGCCGAGCTTATGCTCGCTTACGAAGTCCCCTTGGTGGTCGGCTCCTTCTCTGCGGCGCTCATGGCAGGCTCGCTCTCGCTCACGGATATAGTGGCAGCTCAGAGGAGTCGAGGCCCCTTCCTTCTCTTGAACCCCTTCGCCGCCGTGGCGGTGTTCCTATCCCTTCTAGGGAAGCTTCACCTGAAGCCCTTCGATATCCCTGAGGCTGAGGTGGAGATCGTCGCCGGCCCCCTTACGGAGTATAGTGGCAAGCTTCTCGGCGTAGTCGAGGTCGCTAGAACAGTCCTTCTCTTCGTGGGCGCCGCGTTCTTCATCGACCTCTTCCTAGTTGGGGCCTCTATAGGCGGCCTCGACGCCCTCTCTACAGTCGCCTCAGCTGTTCTCTTCGTGTTTGAAGGGGCGGTTCTCGTCTTGCTCCTCTCGGTCGTCCAGGCGGCAAGCCCGAGGTGGAGGGTCGACCAAGCCTTCTCCTTCTACGCCAAGGTTGCGCTGGCCTTCGCGGCGTTAGGCCTCCTCTGGCCCTACGCGCTACGCAGCCTGCTCCCAGGCCTTCTCCCGGAGGCATGAAGCCCTTGAGAGGCAAGCTGAAGCTACTCTCAGAAACATTCCGCAACCTCGGCCGCCCTGTCACCGTTGACTATCCTGCAGGAGCCTGGCCGGGAACCAAGCATGGCCAGGCCCCGCCCGGCCTAAGGGGCAGACTCAGGTTCAACCCTGAGAAGTGCGTCGGATGCGGCGCCTGCAGCCAGGCCTGCACGAGCGGAGCTAACTCCTTCAACGACGAGGCGGGGAAACGGACCGTCCGTATCGCTCTGGGAAGATGCATCTTCTGCGGACGATGCCGGGAGATATGCCCACAAGAGGCCTTAGACCAAACCCCGGAGTTTGAACTCGCCTACATGGACCCCGGAGACACGGAGCTGACCGAGGTGAAGGTAGAGACCGGGCTTGCCCAATGCGCGAGCTGCGGGGTGGCCTTCGCCCCTTCGCGGCAGATCGAGGCCGTCAAGGAACGCGTCTTGAAGAACATCGACCCCTCGGAGAGGGAGAGGGTCGCAGCCGACCTGGAGAAGTACTCCTACTACTGCCCAAACTGCCGGAGGAGGATGAGCTACGAGTGGGATACCCATCCCAGGAGATACTACTAAGGAGGATGATGAGATGGGCTTCCTGAAGAGGAGGGCGCGCGTCTACTCGCCGTGGGTCTTCCACGCGCATGCGGGCGGCTGTAACAACTGTGACATCGAGATCGCGGCGGCCCTAACACCGAGGTACGATGTGGAACGCATGGGAATCCAGCTTAAGAACAACCCACGCCACGCCGATATACTCCTCGTGACGGGGCCTGTGACCGCCCAGATCGCCCCCTTCCTCAGAAGGGTCTACAGCCAAGTTCCTAAACCGAAGGTGACGGTCGCCGTCGGCTCCTGCGGCATCTCCGGAGGAGTCTACAACTACGACGATGGACAGCCGAACTACGCGTTAGCAGGCCCCATCGACAAGGTCTTACCCGTGGACGTCTATGTCCCAGGATGCCCGCCTAGACCTGAAGCGATAATCCAAGGCGTCACGTTAGCCTTGAAGAAGCTTGGAACCCTGAAATAGAAAGGGATAGACTTCATGTATCTAACGAGCGAAGAGGAGCGGATTCTCGTCGGCGAAGAGGGCCCCGTCAAGCAGAAGGCGATGGAGATCCTAGTTGCCCTCGGAGAGATTTACTCCGCAGAGAAACTCATACGGGTCGAGTCCGCTCAGGTCTCAGGCGTGAGCTACAAGACGATCGGCGACGCTGGCCTGCACTGGCTAGAGTCCCTCTCAACAGGCAGAGTGCAGGTGCCGACGACGCTTAACCCCGCCGGAATGGACCTGGCCCAGTGGCGAAGGATGGGCGTACCTGTGGAGTTCGCGGAGAAGCAGCTCAGGATAGTGGAGGCCTACAGAGCCCTCGGCGCCCTCCCAACCTGTTCGTGCACGCCGTACCTCATCGGAAACAGGCCGAGCCCCTGCCAGCACGTAGCTTGGTCAGAGTCCTCAGCGGTCTGCTACGCGAACTCGGTGCTAGGGGCCTACACCAACAGGGAGGGGGGCCCCTCAGCCCTCGCCTCAGCTCTTACCGGTCGAACGCCATGCTACGGGTACCACTTGGACGAGAACAGGCTTCCGACGGTAAGGATCAACGTTGAGGCGACCCTTACGGAGGAGTGCTCCCTCAGCGTCCTCGGTTGGTGGATAGGCCGAATCGTGAGAGAGGGCGTCCCGAAGATTCAAGGGCTGAGGACACAGACGGAAGACGGCTTGAAGGCGCTCTCAGCTGGACTTGCCACAACAGGCTCTATAGCGATGTTCCACCTAGAAGATGGGCCGGTGCGGGAAACAAGAGGTAAGGACGGCATGAGGAAGGTCGAGAAGCACACCTTCGCGAAGGAAGACCTAGAGGAGTCCACTGAGGCTCTGACCACGAGCCGGGTGGAGACCGTTGACCTGGCAGCCTTCGGCTGTCCACACGCATCTCTGAACGATGTTCAGAGGATCGCCCAGCACCTAGAGGGACGCAAGGTAAGGCTGGGCTCAAAGCTGTGGGTCTTCTCCTCGTCTCATGTGAAAGCCCACGCTGAGGAACAGGGGCTAATCGCATCTATAGCCAAGGCGGGAGGCGAGGTCTACGCGGATACCTGCATGGTCGTAGCGCCCCTAGAGAGGATGGGGTTCAACACGGTCGCAGTTGACTCTGCCAAGGCCGCCACCTACCTGGCGACCACAACCGACCTAGGCGTCGTCTTCGGAAACCTGAGGGAATGCGTTCAACTCGTCTGCGACAAGTGAGCTAGGCGGTCGTGCTTGCAGATCAGGTGCAGAAGGGTCTCGAGGGGTGTGGCAGAGGGCCCCGCCTTAGTCTCGTCGGAGCCCATCAGCTTCTTCGGGATGGTAGACCCGAAGAGCGGCATCATTCAGGACAGGCGACATGGGCTCTACGGCCAGACGGTTGCGGGGAAGGTGCTCGTCTTCCCGCATGGGAAAGGCTCCACCGTGGGCTCGTACGTGATATATCAGCTAGCGGTCGGGAAGAGAGCGCCCCTAGCGATGGTATGCAAGGAAGCCGAGCCTATCGTAGCGGTCGGAGCCATCATGGCGGGCATCCCGATGGTCGACCGCCCCGAATCGTTCGACTTCACCACAGGCGAATGGCTTACGGTCGACGCGGATCGAGAGCTGATAGAGAAGCGCCCATTCCGAAGTCTCATTAACTGCCCGCAAGACCGCTGAGACCTGGAAGGGGCTCAGTGGGAGTGCTTCGCGATGGCGGAAGGGAGATAGAGCCTCGATTGTGGCGCGAAGCGTCCTCTCTGGGGTAAACGAAAGCCCCTAGGGGGCCCTCTGGGGGAAACCCCTACGCGGCTTTAGGAAAACCCGTATCAACCCTTATTATCTGAAGGCTCGATGCTCCTCTACCTTGTCGCTTCTCGAACTGCAGCCTCTAGGGCTCGAGGAGCTTGCCTCTAGGTACTACCGGAGACTTAGGTACACCGTCCGCAGGCAGGTGGAGCTAGAGGGGCGGTCAGGCCGGCGCCATAGGTTCGACCTGCTGCTCTCTGACAGCCGCCGTTCCAGGGTCGCGTGGGTGAAGGACTGGAACAGGTCGGTCGGCATCAACATGGCGATCGCCCTCGACATCGCGGCGAACGACGTGAAGCTCCTAGGTCCGATAATGATCGCGAGAGAGTTCAGCGACGACGTGAAGTCCTATGCTAGAAGACGGGGGCTCACCCTCCTGACGAGAAGAGAGATCCTCACAGCGCTGTCGCTAGACCATCGAGGGCCTTCAGACACCCTTCTCAAGCAGACGACGGTCTGAGGCAAACCACGACCTGCCGACGTGTCTGAAGCGCCCCCTCGGGTCGGCCCAAAGGACCATCCCGAGACTTCTAGCAGAGGGGATCTCGAAGCCCAAAAGGACCAAGCGCTGATGCAGGTCTCGGGAAGTGAGGCCGGGGCTCTCGCTGAGGGCTTCGAACGCTGCGGCCCTTATATCCTCTGCTACCTCCAGGTAGGCGGGTCTAGGCCGCCCCGGCTGGGGCAGCCTCCATTCCCGCATTGAAGGCTCGTACGCGCAGTCCGGTCGCTCCACCTCCACGACTCGGTCTAGCGCTACAGCCAACCTCTGAGCGATCAGGTGATAGCAGAGGAAGGCCTTACCTTGGAGTACCTTGAAGTGGAAATCGTCGCAGCTGCAGAAACGCACGAGGGGGAGCACCTCGTACTCTCTCTCGTGGCCTACGACTGTCCAGGCGACCCGGTTGCTCGGCCGGAAGACGTACCTCCTAACCTTCTCCTTCTCCACGGCTTCTCGGGCGAGCGAGAGGCGGCCGGGGAAGAGACGTGAGAGTCTCGCCTCGGCCTCCTCGCTTATGGACCTTGACTGGGATAACTCCTCGCAGATCTCTTCGAACTGCTCCAGCTGGTCGTTGTAGGACGCGATAAGCACCCCTCTCTCCGCTCGAACGTTTACTGACGACCTTAAGCCGGTCTGTGAGAGATTAGTTTATCTGCTTGTCTTCCCGTCGTCTGGCGAGCGGCCGAGAGAGCTAAGCGTGAGCCCGGTGAAGGTAGCGATCCTAACGCAGAACGAGAATGCATGGTGCTCGATACAGTTGAAGCAGGCCTTCGCGAAGCTAGGCGTGGAGCCGGCCTGTTACAGGTTCAGGGACTTTGCCGCATGGGTCGCTCAAGATCGAGGCGTCGAAGCTGGGCAGGTTCAGGTTGCGAAGAACCTTGACGGCGTGGTCGTTAGGCCGATAGGCGGCGGCTCGGCTGAGGAGACCTTCTTCAGAATGGACCTCCTTCGACGCATCGAAGAGGAGGGCGTCTACGTCGTAAACCCTGCAGACGCGATCGAGAGGGCGGCTGACAAATACCGTGCGTTAACGCTGCTGCGCGACCGTGGACTCCTCACACCGCGCACCATCGTTACGGAGGACCCTACCATGGCGATGAGGGCCTTCGACGAGTTCAACGGCGACCTAGTCGTCAAGCCCCTCTT
>JAWCPE010000137.1:583-5598 GCA_038870415.1 Bathyarchaeia archaeon | reverse complement strand
ATGTTGCAGGCTATCTCCATAACTACCGCCCGAGTGACGCCGTGCAGGGCTGCGGTCGTAGTCGGGGTAGAGAGCACCTCGCCTTTTAGGGCGAAGATGTTCTCCCCGCACGCTTCAGCCACGTAGCCGTCCATGTCTAGGAGGATGGCGTCATCCATACCTGCGGCATTCGCCTGGAGCTTCGCCGCGATGTTATCGATGTACGAGGTGGACTTCACCTTCGAGTCGACCGAGTGAGGAGACTTCCTTCGAACCGAGGAGATGAGAAGCCTGACAGGCTTCTCGCCTAGGAGCGGGGGAAACGGATAGGCCAGCACCATGACGGTCGGTCTAACGGACCTCCTGGGGTCTAAGCCTAGGCGGCCGGGTCCCCTTAAGACCACAGGCCGTACGTGGGCGTCCCTGAGCCCGTTCTTCCGCAGCGTCAAGACGACCGCCCGCTTCATCTCCTCCTTGCTCAGGGGTATCCTCAACCCCATGGCATGCGCCGAGTCGAACAGCCTGTCGATATGCTCGTCCAGCTTGAACACGTATCCTTCATAGGCCCTTATCCCTTCGAAGACGCCGTCGCCTAGCAGAACCCCGTGGTCGAAGGGCGTGATCCTAGCATCCTTCCCTTTCACGAATCTTCCATCATGGAAGATGAAGAGGTCGAAGTACCCCTCCCTCCGCAGTATCTCGTCCACGGTAGGCCTAAACCTCTCCTCTAGGAATGTCTCCTCCGTCACTCTCCGAGCCCCCATGGCTAAGCTACTGCTAGGTAGACCGCTTAAAGGCTTCCTTCGACCTAGACGAGGGATAGAGCCGAGCTGACCCGACTGCACCCCCTACAGATCACGGAAACTCGACGTAGCACCCGGGGATAGAACGACTCTAATGTGTCTCACATCTCTTCCGCCTGCGGAGACGCGGAGGGAGGTTAAGAAGCTTTAAAGGTTGAGACGTTACCGTTCCAGCATGACCTGGAGGAGCCTAGATGCCTCCCTTCCCTGAGATCAATCTCCAAGCGGCGGTGAACGTCCTCTACACCGTATACTATTTCATAAGACAGGTCGTCACGTACATGCTGGAGGTGACGGTCTTCAGGGCTAACCCAGGAGCCGCCCCGCTTTACGCAGACGCGGTGACGCTCCTAACGGTGCTAACGCTCCTGTACCTAGCGCTGGAACTCTTCACTTCTGCGAAGAGGATCGTCGCCATCCTCTTGCTCGTAGGCTGGGCGCTCCTAATCCTCTCGATAGCGCTTGGACAGATGTTCCCATAACGTAGAGAGGCTGCTCTCCTCGCTCCTGTCCAAGAGCTGTGGAAGTCAACAGCGCGGCTTCAAGCGCCCTGTAGTAGTTATCCGCGAAGACCAGAAGAACCACGTCGCCGTCCTCTAGGTGAAGCCTAGACAAGACGGCTTTCGCCAACTGAGGCTCGTACTGGAGCAGGTCCCCGGAGACGCCTGGCATACGCAGGACACCGTCCGTGTAGACTATCGTGACCGCGCCTTTAGCTCCCGCCCGGACCGAGAGGTCGCGTTCCTCTATGCCCAACCTCACCCTATGGGAGGCAGCCTTAACGTGAGCCGAGACGACGAAGGGACCGATGCCAAGGCTCTCCGCGGATATCTCGGTCAGCGACTCGACGCCTCTCTTGATAAGCTCCGCTCGGAGGCTCTCGAAGCCTAGGGCTGAGATGCGGCAGCCGTCTCGACGCGTCTCGACAAGACCTCGTCTCTGAAGGTCGGTGACCAAGCCGCGGGTGACGCCCTCGGGAAGGTTCAAAGCCTCACCTAGGTGTTTCCGCCCCATAGGCCCAAAGCGTTCTAGGACCAAGAGCAGGAGGGCCTCCTTAATCCAGCCTGGTCTAGGCTCTCTCGAGGCGTCAGGCCCCAATGCAGGTCGGGTTCCACTCAGCTACGAAGTAATTAAAGGGTTTAAACCGACATAGATTGCTGTCTTCTCCCGTCGCCCTTGAGCGTCTCCGCTATTTGGACGTAGGTCATCTACGGCTCAGTAGAAACCCTCCACGTGATGCTGGCTATCCTGTCGGCGTTGTAAGCGGTCAGCCTTAGGTCTAGTTCCCTATTCTGCGGGGACGAGCCTGGAGCCTAGGCGCTCGCCCATGAGGCGTTTCACGACGCTGAAGACGGTCTCATCCTTGCTTCGCTGATGATAGAGGGCCTCCGGGTAGCCGCGCTTCATCCCCTTCCTCTACCCGCCCCGGGTCCTCCAGACAGGCACATCCCTACACCTCGGCGGTATGATGGAGTAGGAGCCCAGCTTCTCCCGGACGTACTCGTGGGCGTACTCCGCATCGTAGCCCCTATCAGCGACAACCACGCTGGGCTTCAGGGAGGCCTTCTCCAAGACGGGTTTGAAGTCGGCGAGGTCATGCCTCGCCAACCGCCTCGCCTTGAAGCCGTAGACGAGCTGCGACCGTAGCTCCACGGCGAGGATGCGCTTCATGTACCGCTTCACAAGCCAAGCCGAGGCTTGAGGCTTCGAGTATAGTAGCTGGAGGCCTTCGAAGGCTTGAAGCCTGACGCGTCCACGCCCAGCACGGTGGAGGTGAACGCCGCGGCTCCCTCAGGTATGAAGCTCCTCAGGACCCTGTCCAGCAGGGAAGCGGATATCCTTGCAGCGAACTTCTGGAGCGTCGTGTAGTGGGGTATCCGCCCCAGCTTCAGAAGCCTGAGGAGGGGCTTACAGTCCCTCAGCCACTCCGCGAAGCGCCTGTACGACTTCCCCTCCAGCTGCCTGAGGGCTAGAAGCGTCAAGTGCTGATGAGCGTCGTACACCCTATTTGAGAAGCGGCTGGAGAGCCGCGGCACGCCAGCCTTCTCCAAAACCGTTAATACCGCCCCAGCTACCTTAACGTACCTGGAAACCCTCCCAAAGGCTGGTCACCCCTCATCCACATTGCCCTGGATGAGCTAAGCCCAGGGAGGGTTTCTACTGAGCCAGTAATGAGCTCTTCTCTGTTACTTTAAGCCGGTCACCTCCTTGACGAGGGCTATGAGGGTACTCGAGTTGTTGGTGGAGGGTGAACCAGCCAAACCGTAGAAGGGCGGTGCCGATAACGACATAGGGGATGTTGTGCGGCAGCATGAGGTCTCTTCCGAAACCTCTCCGTTTCCCGATCACGAACGCCGCGGCGAGGGCGGCGACGCCCACATTGATGTGAACCACGGTGTCTCCTGCAAAGTCCAAGGCTCCCAGTTGGCGGAGCCAGCCGCCCACTCCCCAGACCCAGTGAGCGACGGGAACCGGTTCGAATGCACAGGGGTTGGGAAAGCTTATCTAGCGAGAGGATGGGCTCCGTCCCTGAACCAGGTCCGGGGAGGAGACGACGCTGATTCGCAGAATGACGCCTTGGGAGAGGTTCGAGGCGACCACCCACTTCGAGGAGCCCGACATCGTTCCAGTCCGCGTCCATGTCTCCCCGGGCGGATACTGGACAGTCCACAGACGCAGCGCGCCGAGAACCGTAGGGGAAACAAAGGATCGGTATCCTGAGGCTCAGCAAGAGATAGGGGTTGGAACCCCCGTCACGCCTGCCGCCTGGGGAGGCCGCTTTGAACAGAGAAGCCTCGACGGGAACCTTGACTCTGACTGGTGGGCGCCCACGATCATCGACGTGACGGACCACGAGAAGCTATGGGTGCCCTCCCGTGAGTACCTGGTGGACTACCTCGAGAAGACCTGCGCGAGCATCCTTCAGAGCACGACGCGAGAGCAGCGGGAACGCCATATGGGCGGCGGCTGGAGCATCACCGTGATGGGGCCGGGCGACCTCGCCTGTCGACTGATGGGACATACAGGCTACCAGCGCATCCTCTCAAGCATGTACAAGGCACCGAGCGAGGTGCATAAACTATACGAAATCTTGGTTAGGAGCAACGTGGAGTGGGTGAACGTCTGCAAGGAGAGGCTTGACAGTATCCGGATGTGCCGATTGCACGACCACAGCCTCACCTTCCTCTCGCCTAAGATGAGCGAGAAGTTCGGCATCCCCTACTGGAGCCGCGAGTTCAGCGCTCTGCCTAAGGAGACGGTAAGGTGGTATCACAACGAGGGCCGGATAGGAAGCAACATAACATCCATACTCAAGATGGGCGCAACCGCTTACGAGTTCGGCCTCGTCGATGCTGAGAGAGCGAAGGAGCTGTTCGACGGGAGAGTCACCATGGTCGGAGGCGTCAACAACATAGGCGCGATGCTTCACGGCAGCCCCGAGGAGGTCACCGCGGAGGCACGCCGTTCCATCGAGACCCTAGCCCCGGGCGGAGGCTTCATCCTCCAAGCGAGCGGCGGCCAAGACGTCAACACGCCCATAGCGAACAGCGACGCCTTATACAACGCCGCCATGAGGCAGGGCAGATACCCCATCCGCTGTTGAAGCCTCTGCCAGGTCCCGCCGATCAGTCAGTCCATCTTCGGCCGCCCTGGGGAGCACCGAGAGTCGCTAGCGCTTTGTGGAACTCCTCGAGGCTGGGTGGGCAGCCTGGGACGAAGAGGCCTCTCAGCCCATTGTAGAACGTGGGCGCAGCGCAGTTCCCGCAGAGTACGACCCTGTCCGTGTCTGGGGGCATCTGGGCCTTTGGCCCCATCAGGATGTAGATAGGCTCTACCTGGGCGTCGCCCTCCTTGAAGTACCGGTACATGTCTGTGGGGACGCGGCCGTAGCAGCCCGAGCAGGCGCCTGCGTTGACGAGCCGAGCCCATCTCACCCTCTGATTGACAAGGTCGACCGAGGTGGCCGTGCTCTGCCGGTAAGCCTCTTGGATGCTGATCCCCTTTACCTCTATCTTGTTCAGGTCCCTGATGCCTAGGCCCTTCTCCTCAGCCCATTTCAGGAAACGCAGGCTGGTAGGCTCGACACCTATGACTTTGGCGGAGACGGCGTCGACCGCAACCGGGTCTCTGCCCGCTATGCAGAGGTCTAGCCGCTGCTTCCAGAAGGGCGGGATGTGGTGCGTCGAGAACGTGCCGTCCACGACGACAAGGTCGGTCGGCCTCGCCTGGCTC
>JAWCPE010000137.1:0-573 GCA_038870415.1 Bathyarchaeia archaeon | reverse complement strand
TCAGGTCTACGATGGCCTCCTCCACCCTGTCCATCCTGTGGTAGTTTCTCTTATCCCCCAGCGGGATGACGCCGTAGTAGTTCTTAATCGCCACCGTCAAGCCGGCTAGGTGGTGGGTCTTCAACGTCGGGACGCTGATGAAGGTGTCGCATTCCCGCAGAGCCCGAGCGATCTTGACCGTCTTGAAGCAGACCGGGTCCCTGACGGGTACCTCGTCGAAAGGCTGCTCGTTGAAGTTAACCATCTCGGCGCCAAGCTCTTTGGCTATGCGCTCGTAGAGGCGGTGGAGCGAGAGGTCCTTCCACGTGGGGGACTCGCCGACTACGACACGTGAGGCCCCTGCGGCCTGCGCGAGCTTCACCACCGTGAAGGCAACTTCTGGGTGAACGGTCTCGCCGGTCTCAGGCGAGGCGCCGTCCACCATGTTCGGCTTGACGAGCACCTTGTCGCCTTTAGTTACGGTCTTCTCGATGCCGCCGATGAGGTTGAGCGCCTTCACAACCTTCGCTTCCAGATCCGTATCGCGTACGATCGAAACGATGGGATTAGACGTCGCTAACACCGCTCCGCGGG
>JAWCPE010000136.1:0-5684 GCA_038870415.1 Bathyarchaeia archaeon | reverse complement strand
GGGGTCAGCGCTGCGACTCCGAGGCGGCGAGCTTGGTCAGCCTCTCGACCTCGTCGTTCAAAGCCTTCAGGATCGCGTCCCTTAGGGCCTCTCCTCTCAGCCCCTTGAGCGAGATGCTGCGAAGGTTCTCCGCGAGCTCATCATCCTGCAGGACGTCGCGCACCCATCGCTCAAAGTCCCCTCTTCGAGCGTGGAACTCAACCGAGCCTAGCGGAACGCCGAGGAGCTTCCAGGAGAGCTCTGCGAGGCTTGAGGCCCGGATTCCCATCGGCTTGGCGAAACCCTCGGAGAAGATGAACGCCTTCTCCTCAGGCACCGTTTGGAGTCTCCGCGCCGCCAGTCTAGCAGGCGTAGCTAGGGCCTCTGCGACGCGGTGTTCTAAGTCTGCTAAGACGCTTGAATACGCGGTGTAAGCTTCGAGCGCGCTGCTGAAGGGGCTGAAGTAGCTGTGAACATCCCCAGCCCCCCCGCCCTTTGTGGACATGTGGTGGAAATGGTCGCTGACCTGGAGGTAACGCCAGAGGGTTAGGAGCTCTAGGCTCCCGGCTTGGCGAACGAGGGGCTCGAGGGCCTTAACCCTCTCGTAAGCGTTCCTCTGTAGGCTGTTTCCCAGCCATGCGGAGGTATCCCTCTCAAGGTCAGCCCAGGAGGTCGTGTCGTAATCTCCCACGTCGACCTCGCCTACGGGTGAGAGGCTTAAGCCCAGCCTGCTCGGGACTGAGAACCTGAGGTTAGGATGGGCGAGGACCTGCTCCGGGAGCGCTCGGAGAAAGCCGTGAATGCCCGTCTCCGGCCAATGGTGCTCGCCGAACGTCTCGTAGTCTAGGAATATGTTTATGCATTCGCCTGGCGTGGCGGAGAGCCAGGCTGCATACTTCTCCGAGAGCAACGGCCACTCCTCCCAAGACCGGGAGGAGAACCTAAACCCTATATCGTCTGAGAGCTGATAGTTCCTGGGAAGAAGCCGCAGGTCTACGCTCTTCGCCCTATAGAGGTAGTTAGGGGGCCTCCCGCCGAGCGCTCTCGCAGCTCCCTCTATCAGCATAACCTCGAAGCCGAGGTGGCGCACCGTTGCGGCTATCGAGTTATTGTAGATGAGCTCCGTGTTCTCGAAGGTCTTCGCCTCGTACTTGAAGACGCTTCGGATGAGCTCCCTATGCATCTTGACCTGCTCGATGAACTCTCCTCTCGACGCTGAGAAGAGGCTGGCTAAGGAGTGGTAGTAGGTCTGGTTGAGGAACTCCACGCAGCCGGTCTCCGCTAGGCTGCGGAAGCTCTCCAGCACGTCTGGGCGGTACCTCTCGCACTGCTCGAGGAAGACCCCTGATAGGCTGTAGGCGACCTCAACTCTCCTCACGTCGTCCCTATGTCGGTCTATCGCTTCGAGGATGGCTTCGTTCGCGGGCAGGTAGCATCTCTGAGCCACCCTCTCGAAGACCTCCCGGTTCAGGGAGTGGTCGAAGTACTTCTCCAGCCTCGCGCGGTCCGTGAGCCTCCCCAGCTCGAAGAGGTCGCGTAGGAAGTTCCTGTTAAGCCGAAAAGGCTGATGCACCATGAAGACGAAGCAGATGTCCGTCAGCGCGCTCCGCCCCACTTCTCCGGCATCGAATGGCCTGAAGGCTTCTCCATCATGCAGCTCTCACTCGCGTGTTCTCTGACGTGAACGATCGCTTTGCCTAAATAAGAGCTTGCTGAAGGTCGTTCCCGGCTCGGAGGGGCACCGCGGCAACGCTTAGGGCAGAAGCGCTACGTGAGCAGCCTCGTACGTCCGCCGGGGAGAAGCCTGTTTGAACATCTGCATGGTCTCTTGGGAGTTTCCTCCTAGGATCGTGGGAGGGATCGCCTCTCACTGCTTCGGCCTCTCCAGGAGCCTCGC
Source organism: Bathyarchaeia archaeon (assembly GCA_038870415.1). Classification (GTDB taxonomy): domain Archaea; phylum Thermoproteota; class CALKCG01; order B24; family JAWCPE01; genus JAWCPE01. Next base: position 3,808 of record JAWCPE010000136.1, on the reverse strand, counting down.
GGCGCAAGGCTGCGAAGTTCACGTCGTCACCTTGGACTTCCCAGGGGCACCCATGGAAGAGCAGGTTGATGGAGTGAAGGTTCACAGGGTCCAGGTTGAGATAGGGCATCCGAACTTCCTCGTTTGGACTCTCCTCTTCAACCACTTCATGGAGAAGAGGGTGGCTGACCTGAACGCGGTCTTCCGGTTCGAGGTCGTCCATTGCCATGACTGGCTTACCGTCCCTGTCGGCGTCGCCTCGAAGCATTTCCTCGGCCGGCCGCTCGTCGCCACCTTCCACAGCACTGAGCGCGGTCGGACGCAGGGGCTCTCCGACCCGGACGGGTACGCGATCAGCGGGATCGAATGGTGGGGGCTCTACGAGGCGAAGCGGCTGATCACCGTCAGTCACTCGATGGCCGACCAGGTCTGCAGCGAATACAAGGTGCCCCGCGAGAAGGTCAGGGTGATCCCTAACGGCGTCAACCCGGCGGAGTACGAGGTGAGCGTCGACAGGGCTAGGGTACGCGGCAGATACGGGCTTTCAGTTCACGATAAGCTCGTCCTCTTCGTTGGGAGACTCGTGCCGGCTAAGGGGGTGGAGTACCTGATCGACGCCGTGCCCGCGATCTCGAAGCGGTACCCTAACGTCAGGTTCATCTTGGTCGGTGATGGCTGGCAGAGGAAGCAGCTGGAGGATCGGGCTCACTCCACAGGAGAGGGTTGGCGCGTCATCTTCGCAGGCTTCCTCCCTGAAGGGGAGCTTAAGGAGCTGATGCATGCCGCCGACGTCTTGACGGTCCCCTCGGTCTACGAGCCCTTCGGCATCGTGGCTATCGAGGGGATGGCCTGCGGTCTCCCCGTCGTCGCAAGCAGCGTTGACGGGCTATCGGAGGTCGTTCAACACATGAAGACGGGCGTTCACGTCTATCCGCGGAGCCCCGAGTCGATAGCTTGGGGCGTAGACCAGGTCTTCTCGAACGAGAGCCTGGCGAAGGATATCGCTTATAACGCTAAACAGAGCGTTCTGGCCAGGTACAATTGGGACTCGGTGGCGAAGGAGACCTTATCGGTCTACAGGGAGGCTACTGGATGAGCGGAGGGGCGATGGCCGGCCGAGTGCCTCTGAGCGACCCGCTTGCTCTTCTCTGCATCATGCAGAACCTCGGCTTAACCAGGCGGGATCAAGCCTCCACCGTGGAAGACCTCTCTTCGAGGAGCGGCTTCAGCCTCGATAGAGTACGCTCTGCCTTAACCTCTTTGGTCGCAGACGGGTCGGTGGTGGAGGTGACAACCGACAAGTGGACAGGCTACTACGTGACCGCAAAGGGCATCCTGACCGCAATGTCATTCTTCTCTTAGCGTGCAGCTTAAGCCTCGAACCTTGAAGGGTAAGACGCTATGGTCTGTCAGGGTGTCCGGCGTCTAGGCTAGGAGGAGGCGGTCCCGTGGCTTCGCGGAGAGCTTCCAAGGTTCGATTCGAGTTTCTCGAGCATATGGCGGACGCCTACATATCTGCGTATGGGGCTACGTTAGAGGAGTGTTTCGAGAACGCGGCGCTGGCGCTCTTCGAGACGATGACCGATACAGGGAAGGTGGCGAGGGCCGTCGAGGAGGAGGTTGAGGTCTCAGGCCACGACAAGCTCAGCCTGCTATACTCTTGGCTGGAGCGGCTGCTCGTCATGTTCGAGACGAGCGGCAACCTCTACTCCGCCTTCAAAGTGAGGCGGATTCAGCAAACAGAGGGCGGCTACCGTCTCAGCGCGAAGGTGTGGGGGGAGCCCTTCAACCCAGCCGTGCACGTCCAGAAGGGCGAGGTGAAGGCGGTCACCTACCATCAGATGGAGATAGTCGAGGAGGACCGGGCCGTCGTCGCGCGTTTCATCCTCGACCTCTGACAGGGGTTAGGGCGTCTCTAGGACGCGTAGGCTCTCGTTCGGCGCCCAGCCTGTCATCGCGGCAGCCTCCTCGACACCTCTGGCAGACTGAACCTCTTATGAGGCTCCAGCTGATACCAGTAGGCTACGCTCGAATAGTCGTTGCCCTGGTCGTTAGCATGCCCATGCTCGATCGTGACGCGGATCGACTTTCGGAAGTGGACGGGGTCCTCGATGTGGAAGCGGTAGACGCTCCATTTCCCAGACCACTCGTTCACGTCGCCCGCGAGCGATACGCCTATGTAGGGTCCTGAGTATTCGCCGCAGGGGAAGCCCCAGGCGGCACCGAAGTAGTCCTCGGTCCCCGTGCCGTGAAGCGAGGGCGGCCACCTCTCTCCGTCGACGAAGACCATATCGTCCCCCTCCCCAAACCAGGTATAGTTCTGATGGAACGCGTTCACGTTGTCAACGTTGAGGACGCAGCCTACGTAGTGGCCTCTCCCCTCCGCTTCGAGGATGACGTAGTTCTCGTCGCCTGTCAGGTTGACCTCGCTCCTAGGGTCGGGATGCTCGACTTTCCGGCAGGGGTTCTCGCGGTTCCATTGGGCATGGAACCTGCCCTGGTCCGGCGGGAGCCCCGCGGTCAGCTCGTAGTCTATCTGGTAGTAGAAGGCCCTCACGGGGACCTGGCACTGGTTCTCCACCTCGACCCGAGCTGAGGTAGCGAAGGGCATAGGCCAGTAGCAGTTCATGCCAGCGTTCTGGCCTCTCCCCGGAGCCTTAACCATGCTTAAGGGTAAGGATACGAAGTGGCTCGCTACAGCATGGCCGACGCCGAAGAAGTCTCCGACCGGCACGTTCACGCTCGGCTCCGCCTCACCGTCCCAGAACATTCTGAGGACGAGCTTACGGAGGTAATGCCGGTCCTCGCAGCTTATGGTGAACCAGATGTGGCGTATGCAACCGGCCCCCCGGATGTCTGCGAGGATAGCGGTCTTCGCAGGCTCTATCGAGATGAAATCCTTATTCCCGCCCGTCACGTCGTAGCTTGAAGCTCTCTTGCTCACCGCATCTCTCAAGGTCGCCACGCGCGATAGCGGCCCGATCCCAAGCCAAGCCGACATGTAGACATCTCGCCCAAGCTATGCCCCCGGCACCTATAATGGCTTTGCTCCCTTAACGAGGCCCTGCGAACTTTCATGATTGAAGGGTATGCTCCTCACCCAGCAGTATTCTTCCATGCGATGTCCAGCTTGAAGATGTACCCTCATCTTCTCCGCGGCATCTTCGCAGACCGCATGGGAGAGGCCGCCGGCATCCCTGACAGGTTCGTAGACGCCTTCTGCGGCAGGCTCGGCCCAGGGGAGCTTCAAAGGCACCACTCCGACTATCAGCCTCGCAGCCTCAAGGCCCTGCACCTCACCGCGGAGACCCACCTCACGCTCCAAGGCCCCACGGACCACGTCTGGAAGGAGCTCACCGCCTTAACTCACCCGCGGGACCTACCCTTCACTTTGCCAGACTAGGCCTCAACCCAGCCACGATAAGAGCCGTCATGGACGTGCTCAAGGAAGAGCCGTCATGAGTTTCCATGACGCGCGCCACAGAAACCCTTGACGGACCCCTCCCCTGAAACCTCCTCGAACGGGGCCTTCATCAAGTCTCTTTCACGGAAAGGGCCTGGGAGCAAGCTCCGGCGGCAAGGTGCGGGATGCGGGATTTGAACCCGCGACCGACAGCTTGGGGGGCTGCCATCCTACCAGTCTAGACCAATCCCGCACGGTAGTTCTAATCGGCTTTCGTCCCCAAGGGCGAAAGGTTTCAACTTCAATCGACGCGGATCGCGGAGATAAGTCTTGCCTTCAGAGAGGCGTATCCAACAATTGTCCTATCGCTGAGAATACCTACCTCTTTCCATGCCTCGGGCATAGAGGTGGAAGACACAGGATGTC
>JAWCPE010000135.1:0-5752 GCA_038870415.1 Bathyarchaeia archaeon | reverse complement strand
AGCCAATCCATAGCTCACCCCTATGGAAGGCTTCCCAAAGCCTCCCTTAAGTTTACAGTATCTGCTTTGCCTGAACGAAGGGGGGAGGAAGTTTCCAGCCGGGCCGCGTTGGCCAAAGCGAGCGGGCGGACGTTCACCTACATTGATTCACGTCCCTAAGCGGATCGCGGAACACTGACGGAAGCTCTTTAACGAAGCAAGGCCCATACCTCGGTTTGGAGAAGTTGTATGAAGTACGCTCAGGCATTACCCTTCGAGCTGGAAGAGGAGCTTGCCCGGAAGCCTGTGGCCTACGTGCCGTGGGGCGCCTTGGAGTGGCACGGCGAACACTTGGCCTTAGGCCAGGACGCGTTGAAAGCGGAGAAGATCTGCGACCTCGCCGCTGGAAAGACGGGCGGCGTCGTGCTCCCGCTCTTGTTCATCGGTTACCGCACAATGCAGCTGCACGGCATGCCCTACACTTCGGAGTTCAGCCGCGAGCTTGTGAAAGCGACCTTCCTAGAACTCGTGAGGCAGCTAGAGCTGGTAGGCTTCAAGCTGGTCGTGGTGCTCTGCGGCCACTACGGGCGCTCGCATCTCGCCGCCATCGCCGAGGCGGCGGAGGAATACTCCAAGACAGGCAAGGCGAAGGTTCTAGCCCTGCCGGAGTACACCTTAGCGGAGGGATATGGGCTACCACGGCGACCACCGCAGCGAAATGGGAGACCTCTATCTTCTCGAGCCTCTACCTGGAACTCGTGAGGGGGGAGAGGCTGCCTAAGGACCTTAAAGTGCCGTTGAAAGGCGGAGGCGAAGACCCACGCCTCCACGCTTCAGCTGAACTGGGCGCGAGGACCATCTCAGCTATCGTTGAGAGGTTAGCCCGGCAAGTCGAAGCTATGCTCGCGGAGAAGTAGAGGGCTCCCGGTCGGAGCGCCATGGAAGCAACACCGAGCGGGGAAAGGCTGAAAGCCGGTCGCAAGACATTAGCACTTCTCGGCGATGTTCGGTGGCACAGGAAAGGTATGCGCTTCAGAACCACGCGGCAGAATGGTCGTACACGTCAACGAAGGCGTATACCGACCCGTTCAACGAGGTCGAACTGGACATTGTCTTTACAGACCCTGAGGGACGAGAGACTAGGGTGCCCGCCTTCTGGGCTGGCGGACCTGAGTGGCGTATACGCTTCGCCGCCCGCACATCAGGTGCCTGGCGGTACCGGAGCGAATGCTCCGACCCGACGGACGCGGGTCTTCATGACCAGCAGGGCATCTTAACCGTTAAGCCCTACGGCGGGAGTAACCCACTCCTTAAACATGGACCGCTCCATATCAGCAAGGACCGCCGTTACTTGGAGCATGAGGATGGTACACCGTTCTTCTGGCTGGCAGATACCTGGTGGATGGGGCTCTGCCACCGCTTAAGCTGGCCGGAAGAGTTCCAGCTGTTGACTGCGGACCGAGTGGCGAAAGGATTCACCGTCGTACAGATCGTCGCTGGTCTCTACCCGGATATGCCGGCGTTCGATGAGCGAGGCGCGAACGAGGCGGGCTTCCCATGGGAGAGGGGCTTCACGCGTGTCAACCCGGCATACTTCGATATGGCTGACCTCCGCGTCCAGTGGCTTGTACGCTCCGGGCTCGTACCGTGCATCGTCGGCTGCTGGGGCTACTACCTTCCCTGGATGGGCGTCGAGAAGATGAAACAGCATTGGCGCTACTTGATCGCGCGGTACGGCGCCTACCCAGTCGTCTGGTGCCTCGCAGGGGAAGGCATCATGCCGTACTACCTCTCGGAAGAGAAGGAGAGAGACAGCGCCTTCCAGCGGAAGGGGTGGACGGAGCTCGCCGCCTACGTACGCAAGCTCGACCCTTATCATCACCCTGTAACGATCCATCCCACCGATTCCGCGCGTAACCAGGTTGAGGACGTGAACCTGCTCGACATCGACATGCTCCAGACAGGCCACAGCGGATACGCGAGCATCCCCAACACGGTGGATAAGCTCAGGGCAGCTGTAGCGCAGGAGCCTAGGATGCCCGCCCTTGTTGGCGAAGTCTGCTACGAGGGCATCCAAGAAGGGAGCAGGCAGGAGGTTCAGCGTTTCATCTTCTGGGCCTGCATGCTCTCCGGAGCGGCTGGGCACACATACGGTGCGAACGGGGTCTGGCAGCTCAATCGAGCTGAGAAGCCCTTCGGCCCCTCTCCACACGGCTCGTCCTGGGGCGACACCCCGTGGCAGGAGGCCTACCGGCTCCCCGGCTCAGCGCACGTAGCCCTCGGCAGATGCCTCCTAGAGCGCTACCACTGGTGGCGGCTCGAGCCGCGCCAGGAATGGGTGACGCCGAGCGCGAGGCCAGGCGACTACACGCAACCCTACTGCGCCGGGATCCCCGGCGAGGTGCGCATCGTCTTCCTCCCCACCCCGCGAGGAGGCGTCACACTCCACGCGATCGAGCCCGATGTCATGTATCGAGCATATTACTTCAACCCGTGCACCGCTAGGGAGCATGCTTTAGGGGTCGTCAAGCCGGATGAGCACGATGACTGGCAGGCGCCTAGACCGCCCATATTCCAAGACTGGATACTCGTCCTTGAACGCACGACGCCTAAGTTCTTCCTTCGAGGGGAAAAGACGGCTTCCCCACCACACTAGGGCATAGAGCCTGAAGAGCGAAGATAAGGGCAAGTAGTGTTTAGTCTCAGGAGCGTCCTAGCAGCGCTCTAGGTGAGGCCTGCGCTTCTCCAGACTTTAAGCAGAGCCTCACCTGTGACCTTTGCGGCTTCAAGAGAGGGCATGCCCCGAAGCTTCTGGCTGAAGGGCTCAGGGGTGACCGGGCCGTCGTACCCGATGGCCTTGAGGCTTTCGAGGAAGCCCTTCAGGTCTATGACCCCCGTCTCGCCGGGTAAGCATCTTACGTTATCGACGTGCTCGTCGATGGGGATGCCTGCTGGTGCATCGTTGATGTGGACGTAGACCACCTGGCGGTTCTTCAGCTTCCGCAGCTCTGCTAGGGTGCCGTGAGACGTGTACCAGTGCCACGAATCGAGCAGGAGCCCCACATTGCCGGTGCTGATCGCTTCGCACAGCTCCAGCATCCCCTCAAGCGTGTAGATGAACTCGTACCTGTGCTTCGCCCTCGAAGTCTTCGGCCCTATGAACTCCAGTCCTAAACTGCATCCGTGCTCAGCTAAGATGCGGGCTATCGGCTCGAAGCGTCTCACATGCCACTCGAAATTCTCCTTGAAAGGCCTCTCATCCGAGAACGGGAGAACCCAGGTTGAGGCTCTCCTCGCGTCGAGACGCGAAGCGACCTCGGCGAAAACCCGGAGCTGAGCTAGACCCGCACGGTAGGAAGCCTCCTCCCCACGCCAGTCCACGGGTAGACCCCAGCCTCCCGGGCGGATACCGGCTTGGTCGAAGAGCCCTCTGACCTCGCTAAGCCCCCCTTCTTTCACAAGGGCGGTAACCTCCCTGATGTCGAGATCGACGCCCTCGAAGCCAGCGCTCCTCGTCAGCTGAACCGCTTCCGCGAGAGAAGCCTTGACACCTATCGCGCCAGGACTGAGGTTCCTGAACACGCCCCACCACCTCGTCGAGCACAGAAGCCCTCCGGTGCGCCGTGAGACTCATTACTCTTTCCTAGTCTGGTAATCTCTACGGGCAGCGGCCTCTTCTGCCGTTTCCTTGCGCGGCCTTGCCCAGTATGCCTTCGCGAGGGTTCCATTGAGGGAACAACATAAATCCTTACGACGCGTATACTGGGAAAGGTCTGGAGTGTATCTGGGTTGGCTGAGGAGAGGCGGCTCGACCGGAGCGTGGCTGAGAGCAAGGATAGGTTTGGACGCGACTACATTTCAGCCTTGTACGGCTCGGAGATTCCGCCTGATAACATGGAGGAGCTCCTTAAAAGCGGTGAGCCCAACGTCGAGAGCGAGCGGGGCCGCATCGTGGTCGTGGCCTCCGACAGGGGCTTCAAGGCTGAGATGGAGGCGACTAGGTCAAGCCGTTCGAAGCGCGCTATCTTACTGATGGGTTAAACACCCGGGCCCTACGTTGGTTCTTCAGGCTTACCCTTCTGTCCGTGGGTCTCAAGGAGCAGCTAGAGAAGGTAGAGCGCCGCCACACCTAAGACCATCGAGATGGGAAGTGCGGGCAGCGGCCTCTCGTATCTCCTGAGAATCGTAAAGGTGGCGGCCGCGCCGAGGTTCACTGCGGCTGCAACGATGAGGGCGCCGAGGGGGCCTTTCATCCGCAGCCCGGCGGTCGTCATTATCGAGTAGAAGACCAAGTCCCCGGCGCCGAGCCCCCTCTCCCCTACGCGGAACATGAGCAGGCCGAAGTCCCTCGGCTCGAGGTCTGAGGCGATCGCTCCCAGCGGCCCCTTGAGGACCGTGCAGACATCGTAAAGCGAGAGCGCGAGTGGCAGGACAAAGAGTGTAGGAGGCGTCAACACGTACCCGAGCAATGCGCTGATCTCCGCGGACATGACAACCGTTAGCAGCCCCGAGTAGAGATGCGACCTCGGAACGAGGACAGCCACGGAGACGATGAGGCCCCCGACCGAGATCAGCACTAGACAGCTAGGAACCGGCATGAGGGAGAGGAGAAGCCACGTTATTGAGACTAAAGGTATGGCGGAGACCGCGAGGAGCAGCTGCCTCAGGAACCGTCTTCCATACTTGAAGACGAGGTAGAGGAGCGTCGTCTCAACGAGGACGAGCCCTATCAACCAGAGGGAGTTCAGAAGGGCATCGAGGGCTGAGACGTTTCCTGCCGGCATGAAAGCCTGCCCTACCTCTTCCTTAAGCTCAGGCTTGCTTGCGAAGACTGCCAGAAACGGAGCTGCGAGCAGCTCCGTGGCGACTATTCCGAGAAGCATATACACGAAGACCCGTAGTCCAACTACGGTTGAGCCCTCACAGGCTCCGCCTAGAGAGGGCTGTCCGCTCTTCTCTACGTCTCTGCCGAGAGCTGTCTCAGCGACCATTCAGCGAGCCTACTCCTTGAAGAGCGACGCCGCTCAGTGAGCCCTCTACGCCATGGAGCTAGCCTTCCGGCCGCGGTATAAGCCTTTGCAGGCCGGACTGTGGAGGCGTAAATCCTTGACGGTGGCGTCCTTTCTTTCGCCGTTCTCTCCGGTCGTTAGGCTTAAGTGGCCTCGCTCTTACGAGGTTTACGTGGATTGGTGTTTGGTATGCGTGTAGCTCACGGCGACCTGAGTAAGGCTCGTGATGCGAGGGGCGCACATGGGGGCGCTGGGATACTCCGGTATATGTCTCTGTACGATAAGTCGGCGTTTGAGACGCCTTGGCTCTTCGTCCACTGGGGCGTCCTCAGGCCGGGAGGGGGCATAGGCTACCACGCCCACAACGGCTGCGAGGAGATGTTCGCCATCTTCAGCAACAAGGCCAGGTTCAAACATAACGGTAACACAGCTGAGCTCTGGGGCCGCGTCTGTGTCCCCTGCCGGATGGGCGAGGCGCACGGCATCTACAACCCAACCTCGGAAGACGCGTACTGGATGAACTTCTGCGTCGCCGGCCCCAGCGGGAACTACGACTGCAAAGACTTCAACGACGATGTTGTCAACTCTCCACTCGGCCCAGTCGACAGGCTGCCGACGGGATGGTTCAGCAGGCCAGCGATGGTCTCGGCGCCCTCGGTGCACGGCGGGAGGGGAACGCTGCTCTTCCGACGGATCTGGGGGGCCGGACGACTTCAAGACGAGCTGGAGCTTCATCGACCACGCCGTCATCCCGCCTGGCTGCT
>JAWCPE010000134.1:0-5810 GCA_038870415.1 Bathyarchaeia archaeon | reverse complement strand
CTCGCCAGGGCCTCGTCATATCCAGGCCAGTCCCTGCCCTCCATGGCAAGCCGGACCGAGCGAAGCCCACTCAACCAGCTCGGCACAAGCCCCTAGACCAGACACGCAAGTTATGCAACACAGCACATGCCAGCCGTAAGTCAGGGTAAGCAACCTATAATAGTCGTGTCAGAAAGGTTTAATACGAAACCGTCATCCTTCTCCGAGCCGGACTGAACAGGAGGGGCTGGAAGGTTTGCGGAGAAGCATGCTACTAGCGGTCGGTTTGATCGCCTCAGCGCTCCTCATCGGTGGCATAGCTGTCACGTTCGCGGCTCAACCAGCTCCTGTCACAAACGGAGGGACAGGTATAACTGACATTGGGTTGGGCTTCATCGGCGCAGGGATAGCGATGGGATTAGCAGGCCTAGGTGTTGGACTAGGCATGGGAACCGCGAGCTCCGCCGCCGTAGGGGCCATGACCGAGCGGCCTGAGGTCTTCGGCCGTACGCTCATCTACATCGTCTTCATCGAGGCGATAGCCATCTACGCGATGGTCATCGCACTCTTGCTCCTTATCAGAGCAGCTTGACCTCCAAGTAAAAGGCCTGAACCGTACGGGAGGGGAGGCCCTCGAAGGGATTCCAGCGGTCCTGGAGATCGTTTGAAGGGCCTGAGCCCCGGCTTACAGTTACCTCACCCGAGAGGGAGCTTGAACAACGTGGATACCGTGCTAGGTCTTCTTCAGCTCTCGGGCTGCCGGCGCCCCCTACGCCTCGGCGGCTTCCAAGATGGCTTCTGGCGAAGACACTCCTAGTCGGGCTGCTGATGCCAGCCCTTGTCCTGCTTGGCTTCCTGCTCGGTCACCTGACCGGTGAGAAGCACGGTCTCGTCTGGGACTTCCTTCTCTCCCTCGTCGGAAGTTTGGCGGGGTTGGGGTTGGCGACCATCATTTTAATAAGGGCTCTTGAGCGTCTCTCACCGCTAAGGGTGTCGGGGAAGGGTTGTCAGTAGCCAGAGCGGAGGATTTCGGCTTCGTCACTGCCCGCGTGAGAGCGCTCAAATCCTTCCTCCTGACCTCGCAGGACCTTGATACGCTTCTCCAGGCACGCGACGAAAGAGAGGCCCTGCAGAGACTTGCCTCGATGCCCAGGTACGCGGAGAGCATCCCAGGCCTCGCCGTCAGGCCTAGCCTCGAGCGCGTCGAAGAAGCCTTGCTCACCGGCCATGTTCAGCTCGTGGCGAGAGTGAGGAGCTGGACTAAGGGGAACTCCGTTCAGCTTCTCGACTTCGTGAATAGGCGCTTCGGCTACGAGAACCTGAAGCTCGTCTTGACCTCGCTCTTCGCCGGTATAGGCCCCGATGAGGCGGCAAGGTTCCTGCTGCCCTCTGCTGCTTACAGCCGCGAAGAGTGCCTCGTCATGATGCGGAGAGGCAGCGTGGAAGAGATCCTCCCCCTAATTGAGGAGGAGCTCCAAGGGCCTGTCGCCGAGGCTGAGAACTCGGCGAGGGCTTTGGGCACCGTGCTCCCCCTTGAGAACGCGGTCGACCGCTTCTACTTCACCAAGGTATGGACGATCGCTCAAAGCCTGAAAAGCTGGGATAAGCTCTACGCGACTTCCCTGATCGGCCAAGAGATCGACGTCCTGAACATGCTCACCGTCATCAGGGCTAAGAGCCTGCGGATACCGAAGGAAAGAGTTCAAGCGCTGCTGATTGCGGTCAGGTATAGGCTGAAGGATGAGCTTGAGTCTGCGGCTGAGGCTCCGACGCTGCAAGAGGCCATCGCTAGACTGACACAGGGGAAGTACGCGGGAGTGTTGGCCAGATTCACTTCTAGGGCGCCTGAGACCTTCGAGGTCGAGATGGGCCTCAGACGGTACCTTGCCGAGGAGAGCCTGAAGGTGTTCGCCTCCTTCCCACTTCACGTCGGCCTCATTCTCGCATACTTGAACCTGAAGCTCTACGAGATCTCGGATGTCCGGTCGATCATCGTAGGGAAAACCCTAGGTCGTTCCGCCGACGCGATCCGTAGCTCCCTGATAACCTATGGCCTAGCCCTATGACGTGTAGAAGTACTAGAAATGAATCAGTGGAACGACCTGCGGCAAAGCGTATTCGCGGGCGGACGGCTAAGAGACCCAGCCTAGAAGGTCAGCAGCTTCATCGTGATCAGTAGGGAAACGACCATGCCGTAGATGGCTATCGCCTCGATGAAGACGATGTAGATGAGCGTACGGCCGAAGACCTCAGGCCGCTCAGCTAAAGCGCCGATAGCCGCTGAACTCGCGGTTCCCATCGCCATCGCCGCCGCAAATCCCGGCGCCCCAATAGCGAGCGCTGCGGCTAGGAACGCTATGCCTTTCCCCATCCCCGTATCGCTCGTCGTCTCCTGGCTCGCGGCAGGGGCCTCGGCAGCATGGGCTACTGCCATGAAGACGATCGTGAGCACGACTGCAGCGCTCACAGCAAGGATGCCTGCGTTACGAAGCCGCAATTTCTCTACCCACCGTCACAAGCATCGGGCCTCACAATGCCTAATCTATTTAAGGATTACTTACTAACGGCTTTGTAGAAACCCTCGCGTCTATGATCCTTTGCGTGCTCAGCAGACGCGTGCTCCGGCTAACCGCCTGCCTCCTTTTCGACAGGGAAACGGCGGGGTGGCCTCATGGCCCCTCCAAGGTAGGCGATTGCCTGCCTCTGAGCCACACTCTACTCTGCCTCCGTTAAGACAGCTTGTGCAGCTTCCGTCGGCTACGCGGTGTCCGGTGTCGTCTCGGTTGGCGACTATAAGCCGTTTCAGTCCGCCGTGGGTTTGATGAAGTCCGCTCCCCGAGCCTCGAACGAGCCCACTAGGAGCCGGTGGTTATGCTGACCGGTTCGCGGAGACTCGACTTGTTCCAGCTTCCCTTTCGCCAGCAACGTCTCGCCCTCCCGGACGACGCCGGCGTAGAAGCCGTCGTAGCTAGTCACCTCCGTGAGGTCGGAGAGCTGAGGCCCCTCTTGGACGACAGCGTCGCGAACAACGTACGTGGCCGGGAGGAAGATCGAGTCTTTGGCGTCAGTGCATCTCGCCTCTATGAGGGCAAGCCCGACTGAGCGGAAACGTTTCTCACCGTACCTTTCACGAACCTCGCCCCTGGCCTTCACAGGGTGGATCGAGAACTGTGTTCCGTCGTAGAATCCCCTATCTCGCTTCCGCTCATAGAGCGCTATGATCTCAGCCGGGCTTAAGGAAACCCGTCTGGACTTGTCCTTAGCCCACGACTCTAAGAACTGGCCTGCGAAGGGGCTTGCCAAGCCGTCTTGAAACAGCCTGTCCAGCGCGGTTTTCAGCTTCAACGCGTTCCCGCGTCCGTAGACGGTCAGGTCTATGTCAGAGAAGGAGGGATTATGTATCCCTGTCAGAATGGAGCCGGTCACGCCGAGGCAGTCAAGGCTCAGCCCTCCGGTCTCTGCGAGTAGGGAAGTGAACTTGACGACCTTCGCCTCAAGAGGGTCTAGGCTCCCTGAAGGGTCATGGAGTTCACGAAGCCTCACCTCAGGTTTGTAGTGCCTCTTCACGAAACCGGCTGGGACTGCGGACATCTCCATGCCGAGAACCTTAGACCGGAAGATGTACCGTGGGTATCCTCGCCTTAGCATCTCCACGGTCTCTTCCACGGACGGCATCGTGTAGTCCTTTAGGACGCGTTCATATCTCTCAGCTCGGCCCCATCTTCCCGCCTCGCTGGGAACATACTTCAGGTAGCCTATCGCTCGACCTGGGGGGTGGACATTCCCCACGACGCAGAAGAGGAAGCCTTCCCTCGTCTCCACGAAGTCATGGTCCCTGAACCGACCCGTCCCGTCAACCATACGCGTCTATCCACGCTTCACGGCGAAACACTGCGATATTAGCTTTGGCAGCCACGTCTGCTCGGTCAAGCTTTCTTGACGGAAAGCGTCACCGTCTATGCCATGTCGAGCTTCTAGGTGGCTATGATGTGAGCTAGATCGACATTTCAAGCATCAAGCTCAATGGTACCTAAGCTATGCCAGTACACTAGCCCACTCTCTTCCGTGCATCCGGCTTCGTCCATTAACTGTCACGGTTAGTGTATTCAAAAACCACGGATCGGAAGAGGCCAACCGGTGCTCTGAAAGCAGAACAGGACGCGCCTCAGGCTGTGAAGGCGTTTCTGCGAAGACAAGAAATAGGTCCTTTCAGAGCGCCATCTATGAGCTAATGCCGTCGTTCAGCTGATCCGCAGCCTGCCTCTGTCTCGTCTTGGAGAAAGGGAGCCTACTCGAAGAAAGCTTCTCCTTCCCAGAGGTGCTTTCGAGCCTCCTGCTCATCTACCTCTATTCCCAGCCCCGGTCTATCGGTTAGCTCGATGTAGCCGTTCTGGATGAGGGGCTTCCCGCCCTTCACGAGGCTGTTCCACCATGGGACCGTGACGGAGTGAAACTCTACAGCTATGAGGTTCGGCATCGTCGAGGCGGCGTGGACGGCTCCCATCGCGCCGATGGGCGTGCAGACGTTATGCGGCGCGACCATTATCTGGGTTCATCTCCGCGACCTTCTTGCCCTCCACGCCCCGAAGAACCGCGGTCTTAACATCGGTTATCTTCAACCAGAAGACCTCGGGACCGGGATGGTTCTTTGAGGCTATATAGACAGACTTCGACCGGCTGGGCGCCGCAAAGCTCACAAGGAGCCTGAACGGTGTCCTTGGCGTGAACCCCAGCGTAAGCCTGGATCTACCGCGGTCTATGCCAGAGGTTATAAGCCGTGGAAGACGGGATCGGAGGGGATGAAGACGTATCAAGGGAGTCATGCGATATCTGCGGTCGAGAATACAGGCAGCAATCCTCATGTGAATCGTCTAGGGCGGCAGAAGGCGGGCTGACCCCGGTCGTCGAACGCAGAGAGCGAACTGTTAGCGTCTATGAACCTTCAATTACAATCATTGTGAGCGTGCTGCGGACCTTGTCTAGCTTCCTCATGTTCCAGGTGACGATGTCCTTGAGCTTCTCCATGCTCTCGGCTTGAGGGGCATGCTCCTGCAGGGGCAGGCCTTTCCACCCGAGCGATAATGTCGTAGACGCCGTAGATCAGGTATGCCTCCTTGACGTTCTCAAGCTTCCTCAGGGCTTTGAGGACCTCCACTTCCTCGCCTATCTCCGCGTTTATCAACACGAAGGCCAACGGCAATCCTCTTGGTCACCTCCACCTATTGTTTGGTATGACTCTGCGGAGAGCGGCTATAAAAACAATCATGCAGGAACCTACATAGACGAAAGCCCTTTCAGGCCGTTACTACCAGATCAGGCTAGCCGTCAGCCCTCTGCGGGCAAGGGACCTAAATCAGTTACCTGACCGTAGGTGGGGGTTTCTAAGCAGCTATCTCAAGCTTACGGAGCCTTATGCCGAGTCTTTCCAGAGTGTAGCCGCAGGTGCGGCATTTCAGACGCAAGGTCTGCTTCTTCGTCGTCTTAGCAGTCCTCCTCTGCTCAGGGAACTTCTGACCGCCGTAGCCTCGAAGGTCTTTCTCATGACGGACGGCGCCTGCGCTGAGGGCTCTCTGCCTCCCCTGCTTATAGAGCGAAACCGTATGCTCCGTATGCTTCCTACACTTCGGACAGTAGGTTGTGATGGCCTTCGGCACGTTCATCGTGGTACCGCCAGCGAAAGGCCTCGACGCGTTATTTATGGGTTCTGTCCGCTCTGCCGGCTCCTTTAACTTAAGGGATTTGGGTTGGGAGGTCCTTGCTCACGCATGATGCGGCTTGCCGGACTCATCATGCGTGAGAGGACCCTCCCTCCGGCTGATGCTCCACGGGGC
>JAWCPE010000133.1:0-5818 GCA_038870415.1 Bathyarchaeia archaeon | reverse complement strand
ATGGCTTCAGAACTTCAGGCGACTAGCCGTCCTATGCGAGTACCACGACGAGAGCTACCTCAGCCTCGTCCACCCGGCCTCATCCTCATATTCCTAAAGAGGGTATTTATGAGATGCCTTCTAAACCATGTCCGATATCACGCTGAGGGTAAGGGCTGCGTATGCCGAACGAGATCAGGAGGGACTATATACTCGACCGTTGGGTCATCATCGCGTCTGAGAGGGCGAAGAGGCCGACTGACTTCAAGCGGACACCAGCCCAGAGGACTGCCACGGCTTCCTGCCCCTTCTGTCCGGGAAGCGAGGCTAAGACCCCGCCTGCCACACTGCTGTACATGCCCAGCAACGGAGGCATCACGAAGACCGCGGACACAGCCGAAGGCCCACGACAGGAAGGCTGGCTAGTCAGGTCTTTCCCAAACTTGTATCCGGCGTTGAGGCCGCGTGAAGCCGTGATCCTTCCAAGCGAGGAGTTCGCGTTCAGACGTGACGCGGTAGGCGCCCATGAGGTCCTCGTCGAGTCGCCTAGGCATGATGAACATCCCGGCGCCGCGAGGCTCCCCCAGCTGCGGCTCGTGGTCGAAGCCTACATTGACAAGGTGAGGGAACTCTCAAGGTGGGCTTACGTACAGGTCTTCCGAAACCACGGCGAGGAGGCCGGGGCCTCGCTATCGCATGCCCACAGCCAGATAATCGCGACGCCGATGGTCCCGAGGCTTCTCGTCGAAGAGCTGGAAGCATCCCGAGCCTACTGGGAGGAGAAAGGCCGCTGTCCCCACTGCCTCATCCTAACGTTGGAGAGGGGCGGAGACCGTTTCATCTACGAGAACGACCATTTCCTCGCCCTCAGCCCTTGGGCGGCGGTCTACCCGTTCGAGTTCTGGATCCTGCCTAAGAGGCATCAGAGCACCCTCCTAGAGCTACAGGCGGAGGAGAAGGCGAACCTCACGCGGGCGTTACGGGTCTGCCTCGGTGCTCTCGCGCAGGTCTTGAACGACCCACCTTACAGCTACGGGCTTCACATCGCCCCCTCAGCAGGAGGCTACAGCCTCTACCATTGGCATCTAGAGGTCTACCCGAAGCTCACCCTCCAGGCGGGCTTTGAGAACAGCACAGGGATGTTCATCAACGTCACACCGCCGGAGGATGCTGCTCAGAGCCTGAGGGCGACGGCTCAAGACGTTGAGCAGAAGCTAAATGAGAGAGGCGAGAGCTGAGAATACGCATCCAATAGCGAAGACACGGGACCCCTAAGCGGAACCTGCATTGAGTTTCCGGCCAACGGTCGGCCCTCCTACCTGCTTCGAAGAATGAGAATTCACGGCTGGAGTATAGGTTCCAAGGAGAGCGTAGTCTCGCCACGGTCAGGATATCCCACGGCGCGAAGGCTACCGGAACGGCCTGATACTCGACCGACACCGCCTGGCCCAGTTCCTCCGATACTGACAGGAAAAGGGCTAAGCAGCCTCCAGAGGCCTCCTACGTGGTTGAGCCCCGTTGGGGGCTCTTCAAGTGTCTCCCTTCCCCCGCTCCATACTGGTGGTAGATGCCGAGGGTGTATTCGTGAGCTGATAAGGTGGAGAGCCCTACGTAGGCTTCCTCTCTGGCCAGTTTCTCAGCGATGCGTCCAGCTCCCGGGTCTCCGTTCACGAGGTCTGCAAGAAAGGTTGTATCGAAGAGGCTCATCGGACTTGGCCTCTGAGTTCCTCTAGCGCAACCATCTTGGGCTTCTCAAGTATGTCCGCATCCCGGAGAATGTAATGTAAGGGGGGCCATCGGCTGAATGGCAGCGAGCCATAGGCCAACTGCGCAAGGAAGGGTTCTAACCTGACCAATCCATCTCAGTATCACCGACGTGTAGCATCTCTCCCTGTCAAGGCTTCAAGTCGCTAAGACATAGCAGAACCCCACCTCTTCACGAAGTTGTCAACTTAGGGGTTGAGTAGCCTTCGGCGGGAAGACGAAGGTAGAGAGGGTTGGAAGGTCTACGGCGCGCTCGGGAAGGATGAGGTAGCGCTCTTCCTGGGAGGGGGTTGAGAATACCCCCTTGATGGGACAGGTTTTAAAGGTCGATGCTCAGAATCTATATCTACGTCCGGATCCCCTTGGAGGACTCACCGTCTAAGAGGCTACGCGAAAGAGTAGAGGCGGAGAGGAGGAGCCGACTGGGCTGAGGCGAGTTTATGGCGACCGAGATTGGGAGCGAGGAAGGCGCCTATCTTGTAGGCCTCGCAAGACGAGCGATCGTCGAGTACCTCACCAAGAGAAGCAAGATCGCTGTGCCAGCTGATGCCCCCGAGAGGTTGGCTGCCAAGAGGGGGGTCTTCGTAACCTTAAATAAATGTGCCGGTAAGGGGCGTGAGCTACGGGGATGCATAGGTTTCCCTTACCCTACCCTTCCGTTGTCCAGCGCCGTCATTGAGTCAGCGATAGAGGCCGCGACGGGAGACCCACGGTTCCCTCCAGTGACACTTGAGGAGATGAGCCAGATCGCGATCGAGGTAAGCGTGCTAACCGAGCCAAGGGAGATCACGGTCAGCGAC
Source organism: Bathyarchaeia archaeon (assembly GCA_038870415.1). Taxonomy (GTDB): domain Archaea; phylum Thermoproteota; class CALKCG01; order B24; family JAWCPE01; genus JAWCPE01. The sequence goes on along the minus strand of JAWCPE010000133.1, from coordinate 3,275 downwards.
AAGGCGAAACTGCCCAGCCTGATAGCGCTAGGCTCGGACGGGCTCATCGTGGAGCGTGGTCATCGAAGGGGCCTCCTGCTCCCTCAGGTTCCGGTGGAGTGGGGCTGGGATGCGGAGGAGTTCCTCTGCCACTGCTGCCTCAAGGCGGGACTCACGCCAGACATGTGGCTGCTCGACGGGACGAGGGTCTACAAGTTCCAGGCCGAGATCTTTGAGGAGGAATCGCCTGGCGGACACGTTCACAGGAGACAGCTGCGAGAGGATAGGGACGAGACCTGATGAAGGTCTACTTCGGCGCGTGCGGCATAGGCCTAGGCCACGTCGGGCGATGCGCGCCAATCGCTCAACGGCTTCAGAGGCAGGGACATAGAATCCTCTTCTCCACCTACGATGAGGGTTACTCCTATGCGTCAAGCCTCGGGTTTCCCTGTAGGAGAGCCCCCTCCGTAGGCTTCGTGGTGAAGCCTGATGGAGCTGTCGATTTCCGCCAGACGACCGTCAACCCGGGGCCCTTCATAGGTTCGATAAAGGTCCTAGAACAGATAGCGTACGAGTTGATGGTCTTACGCTCCTTCAGGCCGGACCTGGTGGTCTCTGACTCAAGAGTCTCCACAATCCTAGGGGCGAAAACTTTGGGGCTACCCGTGATTACGGTGTTGAATCAGTTCAAGATAACGATACCTGCGACGAAGCGCTTGGTAAGGCTTGCGAGGCTCACGGATACGGGGGCCCTCGCGCTTATCGGACGCGTCTGGACGCTCAGCGACCGGATTATGATCCCGGACTTTCCTCTACCTTACACGATCTCGGCTGGGAACCTGAGAATACCGAAGCGTTACTCGAAGAAGGTCAGCTTAACGGGGCCTTTCCTTGAGATTAGGCCCCAGGCTCTTCCGCCTCAAGAGGAGCTTCGAAAGAAGCTCTTCCCCGGGTCGCGGAAGCTCATCTTCGCGCCGATAAGTGGCCCCGTGAAGGAGAAGGGGTACCTCATCGAGCTCTTGATGACCAGTCTGCCCCAGCTCGCCGACTCCTATGACGTGGTGCTGTCACTAGGCAACTCTGGAGCTAACTCGCCACCTATCGTCGATAAGGAGCACTTCAAGGCCTATCATTGGATCGAGGATCGCTTCAGCTACCTGAAGGCGTGTGACCTCGTTCTATCCAGAGCAGGACACGGCACGATCTCGCAGGCTATCACGTACGGGAAGCCCCTCATCATAGTCCCAACCCCAAACCACACAGAGCAGATGCAGAACGCAAGGCGCGTAGAACAGATGGGCTTAGCCGTAGTACTCGAACAGAGCCACATCGCGCCAAGGAGGCTTCGCTCAACAGTCGAACAAGTGATCGAGGACATAGGTTTCACGAGAAGAGCGCAGGAGGCGCAGAAACACCTCGCTGGATACGATGGAATCTCCAAGGTCCTCGATGCTATCGACCGATACGCCCCCAGCTCGGCCTAGCCTGCTGAAGGATTCGACGAGAAGCACTTGCTGCGAACACTGTTCCCTCCGCAAACGCTTTTTATGCGGAGTTGAGGTTTCGGCCGGGGCTGAGATGTCAAGATACGGCGTAACGAGGTTTTCCGCATGGGCATGAACGTTGCTGAGAAGATCCTTGCGCGGGCCTCAGGGCTGAGGGACGTCGCGCCTAGACAGATCATCGAGGCCCGCGTTGACGTAGCCATGTTCCACGACTTGACAGGCCCGTTGACGGTGAAGTCGTTCAGGGAGATGGGCGGCGATAAGGTCTGGGACCCGAACAGAGTCGTGGTGGTCTTCGACCACCTCATCCCAGCGGATACTCTTCGCACGGCAGGCCTCCATAAGAGCCTCAGGCAGTTCGTTCAAGAGCAGAATATAACTCACTTCTATGACGTGGGCCGCGGAGGCGTCTGTCACCAAGTGACCGTTGAGAAGGGCTACGCGAGGCCGGGAGAACTTATCATTGGAGCTGACTCGCACACCTGCACTTACGGGGCTGTGGGCGCTTTCGCTTCGGGCGTAGGCGCCACAGATATGGCGGCGGTGCTCGTAACCGGCAGGACCTGGTTGAAGGTACCTGAGACCGTCCGCCTACAGTTAGAGGGAAGGTTAGACCCGCTTGTTTCTGCGAAGGATGTAGTCCTCTACATCATCGGACAGCTGAGAGCAGACGGAGCTACCTACAAGGCGGTGCTCTTCACCGGGCCTGTAATCTCCCGCATGAGCGTGGACGGGAGGATGACGATCTGCAACATGGCGGTGGAGATGGGCGCCAAGGCTGGCATCGTTGAGCCTGATGAAGTGACGCTTCAGTACCTGAAGGGGAGGACGAACGCTCCCTTCACCCCGCTTCTGAGCGACCCCGATGCGGACTACACGGAGGAGTACGTCTACGACCTCTTGAGCCTGGAGCCTCAGGTGGCGTGTCCTCACTCGGTCGAGAACGTGAAGCCTGTCTCCGAGATAGGCGATGTTCCCATCGACCAGGCGTTGATAGGGTCTTGCACGAACGGCAGACTGGAAGACCTGAGGGCTGCCGCTCTCGTCATGAAGGGACGGAAGGTGAAGGAGAACGTCAGGGCTCTAGTCATCCCTGCCTCGCAGGAGGTCTACATGGCAGCCCTCCGAGAAGGCTTACTGGAGACCTTCACGGAGGCGGGCGCGCTCGTCTGCAACGCTAACTGTGGTCCCTGCCTCGGCGGTCACATGGGCATCTTGGCGGACGGCGAGGTCTGCATCTCGTCCACGAACAGGAACTTCGTAGGCAGGATGGGAAGCACGAAGGCTTACGTCTACCTGGCCTCGCCCGCTACCGTGGCCGCCTCAGCCATCACAGGTAAGATAACGGACCCACGCTTGGTCAAGGGGTGAAAAGATGAGCCTTCAAGGTAGAGTGTTGAAGTACGGCAACCTCGTCGATACAGACGTAATCCTCCCCGGGAAGTACCTCGGGATCACGGACCCAGCCGAACTCGCCAAACATGCGATGGAGGGCCTAGATCCAAGCTTCCCGGAGAGGGTGAAGCGAAGCCCTATTCTAGTCGCGGGAAGGAACTTCGGCTGCGGCTCAAGCCGAGAGGAGGCCCCTCGCGCTTTGAAGTACGCAGGGGCGAGCTGCATCATCGCCGAGTCCTTCGCACGGATCTTCTACAGGAACGCGATCAACGTCGGCCTTCCCATCCTGGAATGTAGAGGGATCAGCGGTAAGGTCTCAGAGGGAGACCTCCTAGAGGTCGACCTGGGAAAAGGCCGAATCCTGAACGTGACGAAACGAGAGGAGTACCAGGCTTC
>JAWCPE010000132.1:0-5829 GCA_038870415.1 Bathyarchaeia archaeon | reverse complement strand
CTTGATGATTCAGCCTCTATGGTCGGCTCAATCTCAACGAGTCCAAGAGGTGTTAAAGGAGGTACACGTAAGTGGCTGGCAGAACTCCCGAGAACGTTGTCCTGATAGGGAAGAAGCCCGTGATGAACTACGTCGTGGCCTGCATGACGCTCTTCAACTCAGGGGTGAAGCAGGTCACGATAAGGGCGCGCGGAAGGGCCATCCCGAGGGCTGTAGATACCGTGGAGCTGCTTCGCAGAGCCTTCATAAAGAACCTTGTGATCCCGGAGTCAGGCATCAGCATCGGCACACAGGAACTGACAGGCCAAGAAGGCCGACGGACGAACGTCTCGACGATAGACATAACTATAGCCAAGCCGTAGAGCGGCAGAGGGAAGGCTTACATCTCGATTCCAGCCTTAAAGGCGCCATAGGAATATAGCGCTGTCTCTATCGCCGCTTAGGTAAACCGTCCTACCGGCTCGATGCCCGGCGGAAGAGGACGATGCTCATGGACCGGACAAGACCATGCCGAAAACGCACCACCACGCCTCCTATCTCCTACGGGCTTCAGCTCCCAGGTTGTCACGAGAGCCTACTTTATCTGTTCTGGCCTAGACCTCGAAGAGGGAAGCGTCTTGGACGAGAGCCTACCGAGACCTCGCGACCTTGAACCTTGGATAGGCCCGAGAACTATCAGCCTGCTAGGGAGAGAAGAGAAGGTACTCTCCCCTTCCTTGGTGAGGAGTCTGCCGGTAGCCGCTGAGAGAGGACGTGGCTCGACCCTTAAGGACCTCGACGGGAAGGAGTACGTGGACCTAGACGCTGGGATGGGCAGCATCCTCTTCGGGTACTCGCCAACCCATCTCGTCGAAGCGGTCATAGAACAGTCATCGACGCTTCACACATGCTCGTCTTCAACCACCTCCTGCGAAGCCCAGGTGAGACTTGCAGAACTCCTTCAGGCTCTCCTAGCTCCCGGCAAGCAAGCTAAAGTCCTCTTGGAGACGAGTGGCGCCCATGCCGTGGAGGCGGCGTTGAAGCTGGCACGGTGGCATACACGGAACAGCTACCTTATCGCGTTGTCAGGGAGTATCCACGGCGAAACCTACGGGGCCCTAAGCGTCTCCTCGACTAGGCCGGTGACACGGAGGCACTTCCAGCCTTTCCTCCCAGGCGTCGTCTTCGCACCATACCCGTACTGCTACCGATGCCCCTTCCATACGGAGCATCCAGACTGTGATTACGCGTGCATCCAGTTCCTGGAAGACCACGTGTTAAGCCGAGAGCTTCCATCCGAGAACGCAGCCGGGGTCGTCTTCGAAGCGGTCCAAGCAGGGAGCTGCGTTGTTCCGCCGCCTGAGTATTTCCAGAAGCTGAGGAGGTTAGCTGACGCTCATGGGCTTCTTCTCATAGACGACGAGTCATGGACAGCCCCGGGGCGAACAGGAAGCTGGACAGCCCTCGCACATTGGGGTATTAGGCCTGACATACTCTGCGCCGGCGAAGGGCTCGCCGGAGGCCTCCCCCTCGGAGTGGTGCTCGCCAACCCGGAGGTGATGGACTGGGACCCAAGCTCTCATACGAGCCTCCTAGGCGCGAACCTGCTCTCGTGCGCCGCCTCTCTCAAACTGCTGGAGACCATGAAAGAGCAGAGGCTGGTCTCCGAGGCGACTAGCAAAGGGCTTCACATCCAGAGGAGGCTCAAGGAGCTCCAAAGCAAGTCTGCCCTCATAGGGGATGTCCGCGGGAAAGGGCTACTGGTAGGCTTCGAGGTCGTCCGTGACCTCCGGGGGAAGACGCCGGGCGAAGCTGAAGCACAGGAGATACTTAGAAGGTGCTGGAAGCGAGGTGTCATCTTGGGGTACGATGGGCTGTCCACGCTACGCATCAGCCCAGCCCTGACGGCCGAGATGGACCTCCTAGAGGAGGCGATGACAACCGTAGAATCAGTCGTAAACCAGCTAGGAGAAGAGAGAGGCCTCACCTAAGCTAAACCGAGAAGGTGGCCGACTGCGTAAGGTCAGCTCAGGGCCTTCTCACGTCTAGGGCCTCTATCGTCGAGAACACGCTTGTCGAGAGCTCGGGTTTACCGTCGCGTTTGCTCGTTACCCGTACGTGTTGCAGCTTTACATGGGTTCCGGCAGTCAGACCGACGGCTTTCTCCGCTAAGGCTCCCCATAGGGAAGCTTCCGCCGTTCCAGAGTCGTCTTCAAGAGAGAGGGTGAGGACGGCTGTCTCCCTTCCTCTCGCCGTCTTCACCCTTCTAAGCGACGAAACGGTCCTCACTTCCCCCTCAACGGTAACGTAGCCTTGCCCGCCCTTCAGGCTCCCGATAGGGACCGGTCGCTCAACCCAGAGTGGCGACTCGCCCAACCGCAGCTCATGCTTTGACAGGGCTCCCTTAACGCGGATATGAACCTCAAGGTCCCCGAGTCGCCTCCTGACGTTGACTGCTTGGAACTGCACGGCCTCGCCGTGCTTTAAGCCGAGGCCGTCCTCAACCGCCTCATCCCATAGAGTAAGCCTCACCATGCCGGTCTCATCCCCTAGAAGGAGCGAGAGGACCCTGCCCGGCTTCCCCCCTGAGGATGTGAACTCCCTCAGCGGCGCAACGGCCACGACGGCCGCCTCAACCCACCGGCTTCCCCCGGCCTGTCCCAGGTCCGCGATCCTTGCCTTGGTGCGGTCGGCGCTGCCGCCTCTAAGCTGGACGGTTGCTTTGCCCCACCTTCCGAGGTGTATCTCAGGCTTACCGCCCAGCCCAGGCCTTAGGATACCCCGCAGGACTTGAATTCGCGATCCCTCTTTGACTTGGCTGACGTTCTCGATCTCCTCGTTCCAGAGTACGAGAGGAATCTGGCCGGTCTCGTCTTGGAGAAGGAGGCGCCTGACCTGTCCCTGCCCGTCTTCCCTCTGAAACACGGAGGGAGGCGGTGTTTGCGCAACTGTGGCCTCGACCCAGACGCTGCCCCCAACCTGTCTTAACTCTCCTATCTTGACCAGAAGTTCCTCTCGTTTAGGAAACACGTTGCGGGTGTACGCCTCCTCCAGGGGCTGGATGGCGGCTCTCTCGCCTACGTGCACCTCGACGCCGCCCTCTGGGTCCTCCCTCGTGTAGCAGTGCACAAGCCTGACTCCGCCGCCTTCTGCTAAGCTCTCGCCTAGGAAGTCATCGACCTTGCTATCCCAGAGAATCACGCCTGTGAAGCCTGTCGCATCGCCCAAGACAAGCCTGAGCGCCCTGCCTTGAGAGCCGTCCTCTCGAACGAAGCTACGCGGGCTATGCAAGACCAGGATTCTGCCCGAGACGGATACGTCCTTCAACCCAGGCATGAGACTCCTGATAGGCGATTCCAGCCTCGGAGTCGTCTCCTCGAAGAGTTCCACTTCCAAGTCTTGGGAGACGAGGTAGGCTGCGCCTGTGTCTGTGAGCAAGGAGCCCAGCTCTCGCTTCTTCGCCTCGACCAGCTCTGTTAACGTCTCGATGCTCATCTCAGGCCGCGCTGCAAGGATTCTTCGAAGCACCTCAGCCTTTTCAAGCAAGGCGAGGGGAGAGCTAGGCTTCGCCTCCGTACTGGTCAGGCTCCTCGCGATAAGGCACAAGAGGTGGAGAAAAGGATTCTGGCAAAACCGTTCTGCTTGACCTAAAAAACTAGGTTGAGCCGAGAATCTCAGTACCCCTGGAACTCCTCTCTCACGCTAGGGGAGAAGCCCGACGGCGAGTTTGTGCGACTCGTTCGACGGAAGGCCTTATCTTGAAGGCTTCTCGACTGTTGAGAAGGTCTCTGGCTTGGGCATCTATGCACCGTGGAGACACGGTCTCTCGCGGGCTACACGGCACTACCGTTCGCTCTTCACGTTGCCCAAGGGACCTCTCACCGTAATTCTGCGCCTCGTTGTGGGATCACTGTTCGGCCTGGCGATGAGTTTCCATCCCGACGGGTTTCTGTACGGCCTTCTATGGATGACATTACCTTCACTCGCCTCCGATATCTTCGCCTTCTACTTGGCGAGGGGGGACAGCATCCTCAGGCTCAGACGGATCATGGTGCTGACACTCTTCGCAGACTTCCTATGGTTATGCTCTGCCTCAGTAGGTAGGCTGGCTGCGGTCTTGAACCTAGGCGAGAGAGCCCTCTTCATCATGTACGCGTTAGGCTTCTCCTCAGCTGCATCGTTACGGTTCGTCGCCCTCCGAGCAGTCTCGACGATGAAGACCCTACGGACGCTCTCTGCCACTCTAATTCATCCCGGCCTCTCTCTTGCCGTGACCTGGCTCTCATACCCTCTCGCCCCTTGGGCAGTCACGTATGTCGTAGCCTCGCTCCCTCTCATGATGGCCTCGGTCTGGGCATTCCTCTCGAGGGTGGACTCCGTAGCTAAGCCCGTGCTAGGCTACGGGTCCCTGGAGCTGTTCAGGGCCTTCGTAGCCGACTGGGTAGAAGACGAAGGCGAACCCCTAGAGCGGGTCTTCCACCGGCTTGCCGTACCAGGAGAGACAAGAGTGGGGCTGATCAGTTTCTCAGCCGACGCGGCGACCGCAGCCATGGTCATCCCGTACGTCCATGCGGGCCCCTTCAAGAACATAGGCAGCAGCCGCTTAACAACGGCTATCGAAGGGAAGCTTCAGCAGGCAGCAAACTGTCCTATCGCGGTCTTCCACGGCACGGCAGGGCATGAGAAGAACGTTGCTACCCGCGCCGAGACAGAAAGGATCGTCGCTGCCCTAGAGCCAGCAGTAAGCCTAGGCCTCGAAGACCTTAAAGCGACTTTCATGGTGAGAGTCACCGAGGGTAAGGCGAAGGTCGCCTGTCAGAGGCTGAACAACATCGGGCTTGTAGCCGTCACGTTAGCCCCTTCGAGCATGGAGGACCTCCCCGAAGAGGTCGGCTCGACCATCGCCGCCTATGGGAAGGCGTTAGGCTTCGACGCGGTCTTCGTCATCGACGCGCACAACAGCCTCAGGGAGAGCGAGGCTGCGCTGAGCGACGAAGACATCGAGGCGGTCACAGCTGCCGCGAAGAGGGCTCTCCAAGCCGTAAAGGAGGAACCCCTCCTGCCCGCGACGGTAGGAGCCTACAGCCTGAAGCCGACCCAGTTTACCGTCGAGCAGGGAATGGGCAGTGGCGGCATCACGACCATAGCGATCTCCGTGCCAGGCCAGACCGCCGCATACGTAACAATCGACGGGAACAACATGGTCTCGAACCTCAGGGAGAAGATTCTGAACCGCTTAGCCGACCTCGAGGTGTCGGCTGGGGAGGTCTTCACGAGCGACACGCACGAGGTGAACGCGACGATAACCGGACGCGGCTACCACGCGGTCGGCGAAGCGATAGACCACGACGCATTAACTGGGCTAGTGGAACGGTCGGTCCGCGAAGCCTTGGCAAACCGCAAACCCGCAAGGATGGCTTGGAAGGAGGTGAAGATCGAGGGGGTCAAATTTCTCGGAGGGGAGAACGTGGGACTCTTCACAGGGGTCACGGACGCCGCGATCGCTGAGGCGAAACGAGCAGCCTTGACCCTATTCCCCCTAGCCATCACCGCGTCTCTAGCTCTTCTTCTCACCCTTCCAGCCTAAAGCTTCCACCACCGCGGGGCTCCCTTAACCTGAGATCGCCTCTTGGAGGAGTTAGGTGAACCTCCGCTACTCTGCAGCGGTGCTCCTTCCCAGGTCTTCGTTCACCCTGGCGTAGCTGTGGTAGAACCTGTAGAGGCTCAGCCAGCTACGGACCTGGCTCAGGTCGCAGTCCTCGCGGAAGCAGGCGGGGAGCGGTCGTCGAACGCCTCAGCCCGGCCCCTCAGGTACTGGTCCATCCTCTCCATGAGGCTCCTCCACTCGCC
>JAWCPE010000131.1:0-5888 GCA_038870415.1 Bathyarchaeia archaeon | reverse complement strand
ACTGGTTAACGCAGACCTTACAACGGATGCACCGCTCGTTCTTCCGCTCTACGATGTACTCGGGTTCAAGGTAGCTCTTCAACCATGCTCACCTCTACGACTACGAGGGGCCCTCTGCCGACCTCAACCGGGCGACAACCGGCTCGCCGCCCCTGGGACTCCAGACCCTCTCCACGCAGGGGGAGACGAGGCGTATCGCCGCCTCCTCCGACGACAGGTAGAGCATATCGCCCGCCGTGGCGGCGGTGAGCGGCCTCAGCTTTATCCTGTCCGTCAGCCCTATCATCTCGCCGTTATGGGCGGCTATGATGCTGAACGGCCCATTCATCAAGAGGCTTGAGTAGCATTGACGGAGGTACGCGTAGAGCGCCCTCTCTTTCCCATTCATGGCTTCGATCTCCGTCCAGAGGGGCGCGGCTAAGACCTTGGCGGCCACCTCGATTGGTAGGCGCTGTCTACGCATAAGGAGGTCTAACGCGTAGGCGAGGACCTCCGTATCCGTCTGCATGGTGCACCTGTAGCCGTACATCTCCAGGTAGCGGCGGTTGATGCCGTAGGAGGAGATCTCGCCGTTATGGACGACGGACCAGTCGAGCATGTTGAACGGGTGGGCTCCTCCCCACCAGCCCGGGGTGTTCGTGGGGAACCTTCCGTGGCAGACCCACATGTAGCCCTCGTACTCCTCCAAGCGGAAGTACTGGGCTATGTCCTCGGGGAACCCGACGCCTTTGAAGACGCCCATGTCTTTGCCGCTGGAGAAGACGAAGGCGCCGTCAGTCTCCGTGTTCAGCCTCATGACGTGCTGCATCACGTAGTCGTCAGGCGTCTCCTCGCCCAGGTGGCTCTTGATTGGCTCGAGGAAGTACCGCCAGAGGATGGGGGGGTTCCACACCTTCGCTTTGGGGTCTGTAGGTATCTCCTCGTCGTAGATGACCTCGAACGCTTCGGCGATCAGCCTGTCAGCCCGGGCTTTCGCGTCTTTGCTCATGTACATGACGTGGAACGCGTAGTAATCCTCGTACTCCGGGTAGAGCCCGTAGATCGCGAAGCCCCCGCCGAGGCCGTTTCCACGCTCATGCATATTCGCGATAGCCCTGACGGGGTCGCGGGATGAGAACCTCCGCCCTGTGGTATCCATCATGCCGAAGAGGCTGCAGGCATCTATGACCTTATCATCACCGTACGGGTTGTTCACATGCTCTAGGCTCTTCATTTTAGCTAGTTCATCTCCATCATCTTTCTCCGAAGAGCCTCTGGGAAGGAGGCGAGGCTGAACTCGTCGCTCAGGAGCTTCCGCTTGAAGCCGCTCACCTCGACGCGCTCCCTCATCAAGGCGAAGTAGAGGCCTGCCTTCTCGATGGCGGATACTAGGATGAGGCCTACGATGCGACCTTCCCTCAGAACGATCTTCCTGTAATCGCGTGAGCCCGGGCCCTGCCTGACAAGGAACTCGTAGTCCTCAGGCTTCTCGGGCTGTGTCAGGCCGACCGAGATGACGGGCACCCCGAAGTAGTTGAGCGCACTCATAGCGGTTCCGCCCTGGTACTCCCGCCGGTAACCAGCCATGTTGTAGCCTGCAACCCGGCCTTGGAGGTGAGCTACAGGCCACAACGCGAGAACCCGGTCGTCGCCTAGGATGAAGTCGTAGGCCTCGGCTACATCCCCGGCCGCGTAGACGCCGGGCACACTTGTCTCCATGTAGCGGTCGACGAGTATGCCTCGCCTCGTCTTCACTGGAGTCCCGGCTACAAGCTCCGTTCTGGGCATAACCCCTATCGCCGCAACGACTAGGTCGCAGGGAACCCTGTCGCCGTTCTCGAGTATCACGCCGCCTACGGTCGCCTCGTCGTCTTCGCGGCCTATCACCCGCTGGGCTGAATGGCCTGTGATGACGGATACGCCTGCAGCCTTGACCGCGCCCTCAACGATCCGGGAGGCCTCCGCGTCTAGGAGCAGGCTTAGCAGCCTCTCCTTCAGCTCTATGATGGTGACCTGGACCCCTCGCTTCGAGAGCGCCTCCGCGAGGCTTACACCTATTAGGCCGCCGCCTATGACGACGACGCTTCGAGCGTTCTCGACGGCGGCGCTCAGGGCTTCGGCATCGGAGAGCTTCGTGAAGGTGAAGAAGCCTCTCTTATCTATGCCTTCCATCCTTGGAACGATGGGGCGGCCGCCCGTGGCGAGCAGAAGCTTCTCGAAGCTCAGTCGGCTGCCGTCGTCTAACTCCGCGGCCTTAGCCTCTAGGTCGAGCTTAACGGCTCTACGGCCTAGGTAGGCGTCCACCCTGACGGCCTTCCAGTAGTCCTCCTGGCGGAAAGCCATCTTCCCTAAGTCGGCTTCAAGGCTTAGCCGCTCGGATATCATCGGCCTCGAGTAGCTTGGAAAGGCTTCCTCCGCGACGAGGCTTATGCTCCCTTCCGGGTCGACTTCGCGGATCGCTTCCACGGCGCCTATGGTTGCGACGGAGCCGCCTACTAGGAGGTACTTTGCCGTCAGCCTATCACCTCGCGGAGCACTAGCGCCTCGTTCGGGCAGCTCGCCACGCAGGCAGGCACCTCCAACCCCGGGCAGAGGTCGCACTTCGCGACGACCTTGCCGTTCTGCGGGTTAGCTTTGACCGCGCCGTAAGGGCAGACCATGATGCAGGTCCAACAGCCTATGCATCTGTCCGCGTCGTGAACGACGAGCCCAGTTAGCGCATCTACGTGCATAGCCCCAGAGAGGCATCCCATAACGCAGGGGGCGTCCGAGCATTGACGGCATTGGACCGCGAAGGAGACGGGCTTGTCGCGTTCAGCCCTGACTCGGCTGAAGGGCTTAGGATACTCCTTCCTGTACGCCTTTATCAAGTCCTTGGATAGGGAATGCTCCTGCGTGCAGTAGACCTCGCAGAGCCCGCAGCCCATGCATCGTTCTTCGACCGCATAGATCCTCTTCGTAAGGGCGACCCCCGAAACGGCCAGCGGCAACCATATGCCGTTATCTATTTAAAGTTTCCCCCTATTTAAGCCCTCGGCCGCCACGCCGCAGGAGGCTGACTTCAAGCGTCCCAGCTTAGCCTAGCCTAGAATCCTTTAGTCATACTGTTCACAGCCCCGGATGGGTTTAGCTCAATAGTTTTAAGTACTGTCGGGGACGCGGTAGGAGGGCTTCGAGGCGTAGGGCGTTGAGCTCCGTCTTTAAGGCCGCGTTCAGGAAGGGCATCCTCAAGCTGAGGATCCCAGCTGAGAATATAGTCGCTATGCTCGTGAGGCATCCGGTCCCCGCCTTAACGAACCTAGAGGAGGCGGCTCGGGAGGCGCTTAACAACCCGGTTGGCATGCCGAAGCTCACCGACTTGGTGAAGCCTGGGGACAAGGTGACGTTCCTCTCCGGCGACGACTCGTACGGGTACGCTTCACGCGTCGGCTCCGTCATCCTAGACGAACTGAAGAAAGCTGGGGTTAAGAGGGAGGACATTACCCACGTTCACGCGGTTGGAACCCACCCCGTCAACAGGGATGCAAAAGAGAAGGCGCTCGGCCCCATCCTGAGCAGGGTAGGGAAGGCCGTAGACCATGACTGCGTGAGGAGGGGGGACCTCGCGTTCGTCGGCGTCACGCGGTACGGCGACCCCACTTGGACGACGAGGTACATGGTGGAGTCAGACTTCAACATCGGCCTAGGCGACATCGCGCCGGGCTGGTACGGGTACAAGGGCGGAGCGAACATCATGTCCCCCGGATGCGCTGGGTTCGAGACGATCGCTTACAACCATAGGCTAGCGATGTCGCCTGACGCCGCGCCAGGAGAGGTGGAGAACATCGTCCACCTAGACCGGGAGAACTCTGGAAGGCTCGCGCGGCTCGACATGAAGGTAGACGTGATCTCGAACGGCGGGAGTGGGCCTCAGGCCGGTTACGCGGCGGTCTTCGCCGGCGACTTCGAGAAGGAGAAGCGGGCTGCCCTCAGCCTCGTAAGGAGGGTCTACGGGACCCGGATGCGTGAGAAGGCAGATATAGCGGTACTCACTACTCAGGACTCCTCGCCGCCTGTGGAGTACCTTTACAGCGGCATCTACACGTCGATACTCTTCGCTGAGAAGGCTACGAAGCCGGACGGCATCCTCATACCCGTCTTCTCCGCGTGGAAAGGGTACCACCCCGAGCCTGAGCCTGGCACGGAGGGCCATCCCAGCTCGATGCACGAGGCGAATAGACTCGCGAGGATGCGGCTTGAAGACCTAGCGCGGACAGTGATACGGTGCGAGTGCAACGTCCGATGCGGAGCCCTCATATACCCTCATAGAAGAGTCTTCGATAGGAGAAGGGTCTTCCTCGTCACCGAGGGCATATCCAAGGAGGACGGCGAGAAGCTGGGAGCCGCCTACACTACGGACTCCTTCGACGAAGCCCTCGCGAAAGCCCTCCAAGAGAAGGGGAAAGACGCGACGATAGCGGTCCACCTGAACGAGTGGGGCGCCATGCCACTCTTCGACTAGTCCCTTCGCAGACATTCCGGAAGCAATTATCGCCCATACCGTAGTGCCCCTTTCAGGAACCTCTCTACGCCTCAATCTGAGGCAGGGACGGGGACTGCTAGCAGAGGCCCCTCCTTCGACAGAGTCTCGAGTTCTCCGCCGGTCTCCAGGCCGTCAACTTAGCCTCCAGGAGCATCGCCGCATAATGCCAGGTAGAGTTGGAAACACCAGCTAGAGCCACGGATAGAAGCAGGGAGGGTAATACCATCCCTTGGAAAAACACGTTCACGGAGAGCTAAGAGCCCAGACTGGCAAGCTTCCACCGACCGTAGAAGGACATTTAAGCTCAACCTTAGGCTGGGCCTGCTAGAGGTCTCTGGGATGGACGTAGACCTGAAGGAGTTCCGGATGTTCGACATTGAGAAGAAGGAGGAGATCACAGGCGTCACGACGAGGATGATCGCGTTTGGGGTCGCCACGTACAAGCCCGGGTTCGGCGGCCCCCAGACGCTCTTCGCCCATGCTGGGGAAGGCGAAGAAGCAGAGGAGACCTACCTCGTCCTGAAGGGGAAGGGCATCGTCTACGCCGGGAAAGAGATGAAGGAGATCAGGATGACACCGGGCATGTGGATATACATCCCAGCCAACTACCATCACGGGATCAAGAACGACGGAGACGAAGACCTAGTCATGCTGATACTGCTAGCCCCAACCCCTACACGGCTACTGAAGAAGAGGGAGAGCGCATAGCCCGCGGCTTATCTTAGAGCCTCAAGCCGCTCGTCGAATCGAAGCAGGCTTACCTAGGGGTTCCGCTACTCCCACATTTCCTGGGTTGAGCTGGCCCTTGCCGCGAAGTGGACGAAGTGCAGCGGGGTCTTCGAGTCGTTCAGGAACTGGTGCCTCTCGCCCCTCGGGATGTAGATGCCGTCACCCTCCCTTATTCTCCGCTCGTCAGCCTCTGTGCGTATGATGCCTTCACCTTCGAGGATGAAGTTCGCCTCCTCACGGTCCTGATGCGAATGGCCTACGTTTGCCCTCCCAGGCTGGATGACGTAGTCGGTGAAGAAGATTAGGCTGCTCTCGAACATCCGCTCCTCCTCTTTGAAGAGGATTCTCAGCTCGCAGCCCTCCGCGCCCGGCGTGACCACGGTCGTAGCTGCGTTCCTCACGAACAACGCGGACCGGTGCTGCTTGAACCGTTCAGGAGGAGTTTCGCCTTCAGGTTTTCCGCCTAGGCAGAGCATACGGAGCAATCCCTGGGACGTGTTGATTAACTGGTGCCTCTCCCCAGCCGGGATGAGCGTAAGGTCCCCTCGGGCTACGGGTCGTTGATAGGGGCCTACCTTCATAAGACCCTCGCCTTCAAGGATGGAGTAGAGCTCCTCTCGGCCCTCGTGCCCCTCGAAGCCCGTCAGCTCCCAGCCTG
>JAWCPE010000130.1:5559-5939 GCA_038870415.1 Bathyarchaeia archaeon | reverse complement strand
TATGGCTTTGGAGATCACGGCTGTAGAGTACATGGCGCTCTGGGGGGTCCTTGTAACCGCCTTGATCGGGCTGGTCTACGCGGTCCTCCTCGTCCTCCAGATACTGAGGGAGGACGAGGGAGAACCGGGGATGATCCGGATTGCGAACGCCATCCGGGTCGGCGCCCACTCATACCTGACGCGTCAGTTCAAGGCCATTCTCCTTCCCGTCGTGCTCCTTGCCGTAGGGCTCTTCTTCACGGCTGACCCATTCGCGTCAGACCATAACATGAGCATCGCCATGGGCAGAGCGCTCGCCTTCCTCATGGGCGCGGCGTTCTCGGCTGCCGTCGGCTACGTGGGGATGGGTATGGCCGTCCGTGGTAACGTCCGCGTCACCT
>JAWCPE010000130.1:0-5549 GCA_038870415.1 Bathyarchaeia archaeon | reverse complement strand
TCGGTGAAGCTTTGAAGATCGCGTATCGTACAGGCACGATCACGGGCATGCTCACAGATGGCCTGGGGCTTCTCGGCGGCACCCTCATCTTCATGATTTACGGTGTCAAGGCCTACGAGGTCCTTGTCGGTTTCGGGTTCGGCGGAACGCTCCTAGCCCTCTTCATGCGTGTCGGCGGCGGCATCTACACGAAGGCTGCGGACGTAGGCGCCGACCTCGTCGGCAAGGTGGAGAAGGGCATCCCTGAGGATGACCCGCGGAACGCCAGGGTTATCGCGGACCTGGTCGGGGACAATGTAGGCGATTGCGCCGGGATGGCAGCGGACATCTTCGAGTCGTACGAGGTGACGATGGTCTCGGCGATGATCCTAGGCCTTGTGGCTTTCGGCCCGAAGGGCGTCATCTTTCCCTTGATCGTGAGAGCCATAGGTGTCGGCAGCTCGATCATCGGCACCTACGCGGTCCGAGCCCGAGGGGAGATGAGGCATGCGATGCGCGCAATAAGCCGCGGCTTCACGCTCTCGGCGATCGTCAGCATCGCCGGCTTCGCGGTTCTCGCCTACGTCTACATGGGCGAGTGGGCTCCCTACGTCTTCGCAGCCACCTTCGCAGGCATACTCCTCGCGATATCGATCAACTTCCTCACGGAGTACTTCACCTCGAAGCGGAAGCCGCCCGTGCAGGAGATCGCTCGAGCCGCTCAGACCGGCGCCGGGACGAACCTGCTCAGCGGCTTGGCGGTAGGCTACGAGAGCACTGTATGGAGCATCCTCATCATCGCCGCGGCGATCGTGGCCTCCGTCGCCATCTTCGGCGGCGACGCGATAAAGGCGTCGTACGGCATCGCGCTCTGCGGCATAGGCATGCTCACGCTTACGGGGAATAACGTCTCGATGGACGCTTTCGGTCCCATCTCTGACAACGCCGGAGGCATCGCGGAGATGGCTGGCGTCGAAGGCGGCGCACTCGAGGTCTTGGCAGACCTTGACTCTGTCGGAAACACGACGAAGGCGATCACGAAGGGCGTGGCGATAGGCTCCGCCGTGGTGGCGGCGTTAAGCCTCTTCAACGCCTTCGTCGAGGAGGCGAAGCTCTCGCAGATAACCATCACGGACCCTTACGTCTTCGTGGGGCTCCTCATCGGTGGCGCGGTGCCCTTCCTCTTCAGCTCGATCGCTATCAGGGCCGTCGGCAGAGCCGCGAGTGCCATCATCAAGGAGGTCCGGCGCCAGTTCGCCTCGATAAAGGGCTTATGGGAGGGAACCGCCGACCCGGACTACGCGGCCTGCGTCAACATCTGCACCGCGGCAGCTCAGAAGGAGCTCGTCGGCATCGCGGTTCTAGCGATCCTCTCGCCGATCGTGGTAGGCTTCCTCCTAGACCGGCAAGGCCTAGGCGGTTTCCTTGCAGGCGCCATCCTTGTCGGGCAGCTCCTAGCCGTCTTCATGGCCACCTCCGGCGGAGCTTGGGATAACGCGAAGAAGAGCATCGAGGACGGCATCTACGGTGGGAAGGGCTCGGACGCCCACAAGGCGGCGGTGACGGGCGACACGGTAGGCGACCCGCTGAAGGACACGGCAGGCCCAGCCATCAACCCACTCCTGAAGGTCATCAACTTGGTCGCTCTGCTCGTGGCGCCCCTCATCGCCAAGTATCATGGAGACCCCTTGACCTACGCCCTTGTACTGCCCATGATAGTTGCCATCGGCGCCGCCGTCTGGTTCAGCAAGAAAGAACGCGCTACATGGTAGCTCCTATGCCTAGGCATCACTCTACTGAGATGCGCGGTTAACTCGTCGCCCATGTCCACAGCATGGCTAGGCTTCAGCTCGGCAGGAGATCATGGTCTTCCGAGAAGAAGGCGTGTCGAGCGATGGGCTGATCGCATAATCCGCGCAGACGCAGAGACCGGCTCAGTTACGCATCAGAAGATAGCTGAAGGCGCCGCCTGGTGAGCTCGACAGCATCGGCTCCAAGCCACCCGGGGGTACCACATCGCTCTCGTCGAGAGGATGGTTGAGGCGGGCTCCGAGGACGGGCCTATGCTCCCTCGCCGCTGGCTGGTACAAGGGCGGCAAGATACGAGGATACGCGTACCTTGTCAAGGGGGCTCTTAGAGTGGAGGAAGCCTTTCCGTCAGGGGCCCTGGTCTCAGCCGGAAGCTGGGACCGACTTCTGACAGCAAGGCCTTCTCCCTCTAGCCCCGATGAGTGCCTGGCTCTCCTAAGGGTCGCGTCGGCCTCGTCTCCCTCTACGACTGCGCGGCGTACAGGTTTCGGGCGGCGACCGCTGCGTACGGCATCGTTACCTTGCACGGTCATCTGGCGCGCGGCCAGGTGAGGCCCCTTATAGGTCGAGAGGATAGGTGGCCTAATAAAGGCTGTCTTACTCTTGTCCCATTGGAGGTCTGAGGTCTGGAAGGCCCGAGAGCAGCACGGAGGGATGAGCTTCAACAAGTGGCCGACCTGGCGAATCTCGTCTTCAGGGAGGCGAAGGGCCTCGCCTGGACGATGCACCTGGAGTTTCCACTCCTCTTCAACGAGGCGAACCTGGAGAACCTCAGGGTAATCCTCGACGACGGGAAACCCGTGACGCTCGTCGGCATACGCGAATCCGAGCTCGTGATCTACGGCTGCCGCGTACCCGTCGGGATGATAGGCTCAGTCTGCACGCATCCACAGTACCGTGGGAAGGGCCTCGCTAGCCTAGCCCTAGTCGACGCTTTCGAGAAGATGAAGCGTGACGGTGTGCCGCTCGTCTTAGTCTCGGGGGTGAGAAGCCTCTACACCCGAGCAGGCTGCGCCATGGTCGGAAGAGAGTACCGCTACGGACTTACACCCCAGGACGCCGAGAAGCTGCCCACCTGTGGGTTTGAACTCGAGCCATTCCAGGAAGGTGCCCTCTCTGGGATAGTGGAGCTTCGCCAAAAGGAGCCGGTCAGGTTCTTGAACACCCCCGAGGAACTCCTAGCCCTGCTGAAGAGGCCGGAGAGGGATTCCCTGAGCCAAGTCCACCCGAGGGATACCTTCCTCATCAAGTGTGGCTCAACATCCGTCGCCTACTTGGTGGCTCAGATGCCGCGTGACGGAAGCCTAGGCGACTCGAACCTCGTCGAGTACGGCGGCTCGAGGAGTGCGGTCGCCGCGGGGGTCAGCCTCCTCATTCGTCGACGCGGCCTAAGGAAGCTGAACGTCGCGGTGCCTTGGCAGGACAAGGAGCTACTGGCTCTGCTTGAGCTCGCAGGACTACCGTTACCGAAGGCCAGCCCATTCGGCGGCACAGTGAAGCTCCTCCAGCCGCAGGCTTTCCTGAAGGCAGTCAAACCGTACCTGAGAGAGCGGCTGGGCGTAGATGCGAGCGAAGACCTCCGCCTCGTCGAGGGGGCTGAGAACCTACGGCTGGAGGTTGACGGCGAGTCCCTGCCCTTGAAGAGCGACCTAGAGCTGGCGAGGCTTCTCTTCGGCACGCCCGACGTGAGCAACGCTGAGAACGAAGCGTATTTAGAGGAAGCGCCAAAGCCGAGAGCCGGCAGCAGGCTGGCCGAGGTCGTAGAGAGGGCTCTTCCACTGCCTACGATAAGGTACGGGCTTAACTTCACCTAGAAACTAGACGCACGTGTAGGTGGAATCGGTCAGTCTTTCTTGAGCGAAGTCTTCGATGTCGTCGATGAGAATGATAACGTTATGAGCAAGGCCTAGCTGGAGGAAGACCTAGATCAAGAAGGAGACCTATGATGATGCCGCAAGGTATTAGCTTAGAATAGCTCTGTGTATACACGCTCCGGAGAGAATCTGCAAGTTCCCCTCGTTCTCAGCTTCGGAGAAGGAGATCTCTGCACTTTACCTATGCAGATATGGTGGCTCTATAAAACCTAACCCTGCGGAGAGCTTTGAACTCGCCTTCAAGCCGATCGGAGAGGCCCCTGAAGGCATCGCTCAAGGATGAGGGAAGTACACGTGGGGCTCTAAGGCGGCTTTCCAGGAGTATCTCCGCCGCGTCAAACCGGAGGCCGCACGGCCAAGCTCGGTTTGAGCTATTCCCATTCTATCGTCGCGGGCGGCTTGTGCGTTATATCGTAGACGACCCTGGTCACCTCTGGGATCTCGTTCGTGATCCTCGTAGAGATACGCTCCAGAATCCTGTAGGGGATCTTCGCGAAGCTCGCGGTCATGGCTTCCCTGCTCTCGACGGCCCTTACAGCGACCGTGTAGCCGTAGGCGCGCGCATCGCCCTTTACGCCTGTGCTCATCGTGTTCGTCACAACTGCGAGGTACTGCCAGAGCCTATCCTCGAGCCCACCGGCCTCGACCTCAGCCCTCACGATGCTGTCCGCCCGCCGGGCTATCTCCAGCTTCTCCGGGGTGACCTCCCCGATGACTCTGATCGCTAGCCCCGGCCCTGGGAAGGGCTGCCGCTTCACGATCTCCTCTGGGAGTCCCACGGCTTGGGCGACCATGCGCACCTCGTCCTTATAGAGTTCTCGAAGGGGCTCCACGACGCCTTTGAACTCCATCCGGGAGGGGAGGCCGCCCACGTTGTGATGCGTCTTTATCTTATCCGAGTACCGTCTGAAGCCCGACTCGACCCTGTCAGGGTAGATCGTCCCCTGGATGAGGTACTCGGCGCCCACGCTCCGTGCGGCTTCCTCGAAGACCCGGATGAACTCCTCGCCGATGACCTTCCTCTTCGCCTCGGGGTCCGTGATGCCGCTCAGCCTGCGGAGGAACCTCTCCTTAGCGTCGACGAGGATGAAGCTCAACTCCATCCTTGCGAAGGTGTTCTTCACCGCTTCCGTTTCGCCTTCACGCATGAAGCCGTGGTCTACCATCACAGCGGTCAGTTTCCTGCCTAGGGCTTTAGACGCTAAGGCGGTGGCGGTGCTGGAGTCGACGCCGCCGCTTAGGGCAATAATAGCCTTCTTCTCGCCGATCGCATGCTTCAACTCCTCTACGGCTTTCTGGACGAAGTCTTCCATTCGCCAGTTAGGTTCGCAGCTGCAGACCTGGAAGATGAAGTTCTCCAGCATCCTGCCCCCGTTCTCCGTATGGACCACCTCTGGGTGCCATTGAAGCCCGTAGATAGGCTTCATCCTATGCCTGAAGGCCGCGACGGGGCAGCTCTCTGTATGAGCGAGAACCTCGTACCCCTCAGGTAACGCGCGAACGGTGTCGCCGTGGCTCATCCAGACCTTCTCCCGCGGCCCAAGCCCCTTCAGCACGCCGACGGGACGGTCTATCGAGGCGTAGGAGATGCCGTACTCTGACCGTTCTCCAGGCCGCACCTCGCCGCCGGCGATCTGAGCGAGAAGCTGATGGCCATAGCAGAGTCCTAGGACTGGCAGGCCCCAGGTGAGGATTCCGCCGTCGCATCTCGGGGCTCCAACCTCGTAGACGCTTGACGGCCCACCTGACAGGATGAGGCCCCTCACGTTGAGCCGCTCCCGGTATGCACGGGCCTCGTCCAGTGTTAAGTCGTTCGGGACGATCTCGGAGTAGACCTTCCGTTCTCTTATCCGTCGTCCGATAAGGTGGCAGTACTGCCCGCCGAAG
>JAWCPE010000129.1:0-5984 GCA_038870415.1 Bathyarchaeia archaeon | reverse complement strand
CGATTGGGAAAATCGATACGATGGAACGAATAGGCCATTGTGGAGACGGCTATGAATGGGTGGAGCAACGATATAGTCGCGAGATGATAATCGTTCCGATAATGGTTTCAGACTTTCAGATTGAACGTTACTTAGGCTATGGACGAGGCGTTATCGGAGGAAACTTCTGGTATATGTGTAGAACAAAAAGAGCCGTTATGAAAGCTGGGAGAAAAGCCCTAAACGCCATTAGCCAAATTGAAGGCGTTGTCGCTCCATTCGATGTCTGTTCAGCTGGTTCAAAGGCTGAAACAAAGTTTCCGCAGATAGGCCCGACTACAAATCATCCTTATTGCCCCTCGCTTAAGAAAAGGCTTGGAAAAGAATCCATGGTTCCAGAAGGTGTCAATTACATACCTGAAATAGTGGTAAACGGCATAGCCTTGGACAAGGAGGTCGTCCATCCGGGCATGCCGAAGGTAGTGCGCGAGGCTAAGATCGCGCTCTTGAACTGCCCCATGGAGATCGAGAAGACGGAGTTCGACGCGAAGCTCAACATCGAACGGCCAGAGCAGATGAAAGCCTTCCTAGACGAGGAGACGAGGCTGCTCAAAGAGATGGTGGAGAAGGTCGCCGCGGCAGGCGCTAACGTGGTCGTCTGCCAGAAGGGCATCGACGACGCGGCTCAGCACTTCATGGCGAAGAAGGGCATCCTCGCCGTTCGAAGAGCGAAGGAGTCAGATATGCAGAAGCTAGCTAAGGCGACCGGCGGCAGGATCGTCACGAACATCGACGATTTGAAGCCTGAAGACCTAGGCTTCGCAGAGCTCGTCGAGGAGCGGAAGCTCGGAGAGGACAAGTGGACTTTCCTAGAAGGCTGCAGGAACCCGAAAGCCGTAACGGTGCTGATACGCGGCGGCGCCGACAAGGTGGTCGAGGAGGCTGAAAGGTCGATCCACGACGCCCTCTGCGTCGTACGGGACGTGGTCCAGAAGCCCGCGATCGTGGCAGGCGGCGGCGCACCGGAGATCGAGGCGTCTGCGAAGATCAGAAGATGGGCGGAGCAGCTCTCAGGCCGCGAGCAGCTCGCAGTGCAGAAGTTCGCTGAAGGCCTTGAGTCGATCCCGTCCGCGTTGGCGGAGAATGCGGGCCTAGACCCGATAGATACCCTCGTCGCGTTGAGGGCGAACCACGAGAAGGGCGAGACCTGGTCGGGCGTCGACGTGCTCAGCCGAGCGCCGGGTGACATGTTCAAAGCGGAGGTCTACGAGCCCCTCGCCGTTAAGGAGCAGATCGTGAAGTCCGCGACGGAGGCTGCGACGACCATACTGCGGATAGACGACGTGATCGCGGCTGGCAAGCCGAAGGAGGAGGCGAAGAAGCCGCCTAAGCCACCTGGGGAGGAGGAAGGCGAGAAGCCCGGAGGGCTGGAAGACTAGCCTCTCATGAATAGGAGGTGATCCGTATGGCTGTAGCCACTGGGAAACCGATACTGGTGCTCAAAGAGGGAAGCGGGAGAAGCCGCGGCCGTGAGGCTCAGAGGCAGAACATCACCGCCGCTAAGGTGATCGCTGAGGTTGTAAGGTCGACGCTTGGCCCAAGAGGCATGGATAAGATGCTCGTCGACACGATAGGCGACATAACGATAACGAATGACGGCGCTACGATCCTCGACGAGATCGAGGTGCAGCATCCCGCCGCGAAGGTCATGGTGAACGTGGCTAAGACCCAGGATAAAGACGTTGGAGACGGCACAACAAGCGTCGTCGTCCTCGCAGGCGAACTCCTGAAGAAAGCGGAGAACATGCTCGACTTGGACATCCACCCTACGGTGATCGTCCGCGGCTACCAGTTAGCCGAGGAGAAAGCTCTCGAGGTGCTCGACAAGATCGCGGTGCCCGTCAGCCTCGACGACCGGAAGACGCTTCTAGACGTTGCGATGACGAGCATGAGAAGCAAGAGCGTCGAGTACTTCCGAGAGCCGCTCGCGGAGCTCGCCGTAGACGCCGTCCTCAGGGTTGCGGAGAAGAGACATGACAGGATGACGGTCGACGTAGACGACATCCAGGTGACGAAGAAACCGGGCAAGAGCCTCAGCGAGACCAGCTTGATCAAAGGCCTCATCATCGACAAGGAAGTCGTCCACCCAGGGATGCCGAAACGCATCGAGAACGCGAAGATAGCGCTCCTAGACGCCGCGATGGAGGTGGAGAAGACCGAGTTCAGCGCCGAGATCCGCATCAGGGACCCGACCCAGATGCGGGCCTTCATGGACGAGGAGACACGGATAATGAAGGAGATGGTGGACAAAGTGAAGGCTGCAGGCGCTAACGTGGTCTTCTGCCAGAAGGGCATCGACGACATGGCACAGTTCTTCCTCGCGAAGGAGGGCATCCTCGCCGTTCGAAGAGTGAAGAAGTCAGATATGGAGAAGCTGGCTAAGGCGACCGGCGGCAAAGTGATCACGAACATCGACGACCTGACGTCTAAGGACCTAGGCGAAGCGAGGCTCGTGGAGGAACGGAAGATCGGCGAGGATAAGATGGTCTTCGTGGAAGACTGCAAAGACCCAAGGTCCGTCGCTCTGCTCATAAGAGGAGGCCTCGAACGGGCCGTAGACGAGGCGGAGCGGTCGCTGCACGATGCCTTATACGTGGTCGCGGATGTGGTGAAGGACGGCAGGATCGTGGCAGGCGGCGGCGCCTCCGAAGCTGAGGTGGCGAAGGAGCTGAAACGGTACGCAGCCCAAGTCGGCGGCAGGGAGCAGATAGCTATCGAAGCCTTCGCCGAGGCCCTAGAAGGGATACCTCAAGCGTTGGCGGAGAATGCGGGCCTAGACCCGATAGATATCCTCGTCGGGTTAAGGTCGACGCATGAGAAGCCTGACGGCAGAACGATGGGCGTGAACGTCTTCACCGGCAAAGTGGAGGATATGAGCGCGCTGAGGGTCCTAGAGCCCCTGTCCGTTAAGAAGCATGTAATCTCCTCAGCTGTGGAAGCCGCCTCGATGATACTCCGCGTCGACGACGTTGTGATAGCCGCGAAGCCGCCACCGCCGAAGCCGGGCGAGAAACCCCCGACAGAATACTAACCGGCTCTGAAGAGAACAGCTGACCCTAGGGGCTGAACAGGCCCCGGTCTTCTCCCCTCCTATTTTTTCCAACTTTCCAGTCTACTTCCGTCCGTGTCGCTTTCAACTGTCTAGCGTGCGGCATCGAAAAGCTCTTCAGCCTATGCAGTAACCTCTTCTCTTCTTTTCTTTAGGGGCTGTGCATGTCTTTGCTGAGGGTCGGTATCGTCGGGCTTCGTCGCGGCTCTAGCTTCTTCACCTTCAACCTCTTCCCAGAGGCGCGTGTAGTCGCGGTCTGCGACGTAGAGCCTGAGATTTTGAAACGGGTAGCGAGAGAGCATCAGGTGCCGGGCCGCTACGTAAACTACCTAGACATGGTGAGGGGGGCAGACTTGGATATCGTCGTGGTGGCGACGCCGCTCCTCCTTCACGCCGAGCAGGCGATACAAGCCCTAGACGCGGGCCTACACGTGCTCAGCGAGGTGACGGCTGCCGCCTCGATGGAGGAGTGCTACCGGCTGGTCGACGCGGTCGAGCGGAGCGGCTGCCAGTATATGATGGCGGAGAACTACTGCTACATCAAAGAGAACGTCTTGCTGAAGCAGCTCATCAAGGCGGGGAAGTTCGGAGAGCTCTACTTCGGCGAAGGTGAGTACGTCCACGATTGCAAGAGCCTCATGTATAACCCGGACGGCTCCTTAACTTGGCGCGGCTGGATGGCACGCCATCTTAACGGGAACCTCTACCCTACACACAGCCTGGGGCCGCTCTACCAGATGTTCCAGGAACGCGTCGCTTCGGTCTGCTGCTTAGGCTCGGGCGTCCACACGGTACCAGACGCGAAGAGTGAAGACGCGGTGATAACGCTCTGCAAGACGGTCTCAGGGAAGCTCCTGAAGCTGCGGTACGACGTAGTCTCGTACAGGCCGCATAACATGCGGTACTACTCGCTTCAAGGCACGAGGGGCTGCTACGAGGCGCCCCGAGGCCTCGGCGACGACCATAAGGTCTGGTTCATGGATGATTGCCTCGACCCCCAAGCCTGGAAGCCCCTCAGAGAGTACGAGGACGCCTATCTACCGGAGGAGTGGAAGCATCCGCCTCCGGAGGCGCTCGAGACAGGCCACTGGGGCTCGGACTACTTCATCGTACGGGACTTCCTAGACGCCGTGCTCCATGATGAGAGGCCGCCGATCGACGTGTACGACGCCGTGAACATGACCGCGCCTGGCCTAGCCTCACAGGAATCGATCGCGAGGGGCGGAGCGCCTGTCCCGGTGCCCGACTTCAGGAAACGATGAGCGGAGGGCATCTGCCGAAGCGCATGGTGAAGCTGCGCCGCTCCACCGGTCGTTTCTCCAAGGCAGGGTAATACCGGTCCGTCGGCGTCTAGGGTAAGTCTTAAGCGGTCAGACTCCGCTGTAGGCGGAGAAGCCTCCGTCGATGGGGATTACGACGCCGTGGACTAGCTTTGCGCCGTCGGAGAGTATCCATAGCACGGTCCCTATGAGGTCTTCCGCCTCGCCGAAGCGGCCCATCGGGGTATGGTCTAGGATGCTCTTGCCCCGCGGGGTGAGGCTGCCCGCCTCGTCTACGAGAAGGAAGCGGTTCTGCTGCGTCATGAAGAAGCCCGGCGCGAGGGCGTTGACGCGGATGCTCCTCGAGTAGCTCTGCGACATGTGGACGGCAAGCCACTGGGTGAAGTTCGCGACGGCCGCCTTCGCCGCCGAGTAGGCCGGTATCCTCGTAAGCGGGCGGAACGCGTTCATAGAGGCTACGTTGAGGATTGAGCCCACGCCCTTCTCCGCCATCACCTTCCCGAAGACCTGGCAGGGGATGAAGGTGCCGAGAAAGTTCAGGTCGAAGACGGCCTTCACAGCGTCGGTTGGAATGTCGAAGAAGGAGAGCCTAGGGCCTGTCGTGGCCTCTTCCCGGTTTCCACCCGCGCCGTTTATGAGGATATCCACGGTTCCAAAGGCGTCCAGCACCGTCTTACAGGCGGCTTCCACGCTAGCTCTATCCGTCACGTCGACAGCGACTGAGACGGCCTGGCCGCCTCTCCGCCTAATCTCGGAGGCCACCGCCTCGGCGGCCTCCTTCCTGATGTCTAAGACGGCTACGCGGGCGCCGTTCTCGGCGAGGGCCCTTGCCATAGCTGAGCAGAGGGCTCCGCCTCCGCCCGTTACGACGGCTACCCTGCCCGCGAAATCCGGCTTGTTAGCCATCAGACCTCCCTCGTCGTTCTTCTCGGCTCTCTGACAAATCATTTGCGGACCTCGAGACGCGCGGGAAGAAGAGATGCCAGTTTCATTCCTCGAGCGTAGACGGAGGCTAGGCGGTGAGTTCTGCGGCGTTCTCCTTGACTTTCTTCACAGCGGTTACGATGTCGTCCATGTCTTGGCGGGAGCCGAGAAGCATCGATTGGAAGAGCCAGACGCCTTCCTGCGTGCACGCCTTCTCCGTGACGGGCACGTTCACCCGCGAGTAGTCTACGCGTTCCCCGTAGAGGCTCTTCAGGAGCCGGTCTTCTCTCAGCGCAAGCATGTAGGGCGCCCTGTACCAGGGCCCATAGCCTCCCGTGCAGGGGATGCCCTCAGCTCGCAGGGCTTCCACGAACCTGTCCCGCGGCGCACCTTGGAAGAGATGGCTGTCATAACGGAACACGTACAGGTGGCAGGCGTTCCGGGTTATCCTTGAGTCGTCCTTCAACGGCCTGATCCCGTTGATCTCTGCGAGTCGCCTTGAAAGGTACTGGGCGTTCTCCATTCGGGTCTTCAGGTGTTCCTCGTACCGGCTGAGCTGCGCTAGTAGGACGGCCGCTTGGAACTCCGTCATCCTGTAGTTGCCTCCCAGCAGATGATACTCGTATCGGGAGCCCTCCACAGCTCTTCCCACGTTGTGATAGGACCAGGCTGCCTCGTACAGCTTCCGGTCG
>JAWCPE010000128.1:0-6010 GCA_038870415.1 Bathyarchaeia archaeon | reverse complement strand
CAAGGATCGAGCTGTGGCGGCCGCCCCTAGAGTGGAGACGCTCCATGTCAGCTTTGGGAGGAGGCTGCCTCATCAACGATGGGGTTCACCAACTCTACACGCTCCGATGGCTCCTAGGCGATTACAAGGGCGTCTTTGCCCTCCTCGGCAACTACGCTCAGAGGGAGATGGAGGGCGAAGACACGGCGAGCCTCCTAGTCCAGTTCAAGAACGGGGCGATCGGCGAGGTGACGACCACCTGGGCCTGCGTCCTCCCGGCGACGCCGAGGCCTACCCCCACCATCGAGCTGCGTGGCAAGGAGAGCACGGTGCTCGCGTCGCCTTGGGAGCACCGCGCTAAGCTCTACCGGAGAGGGCAGAAGACAGACGCTTTCGAAGAGTGGACTGCCCCCTCCGTTCAGCGCGATGCGTTGACGACTGCCTCAGCCCCGAATGCTTGGGTTGCAACCGTGAGGGACGAGATCAGAGACTTTGTCGAGTGCATCGTAGAGGACAGGGAGCCTCCTATCACGGCTCAGGACGGACGCGCCGTCCTCCAGGTAATCCTCGGCGCCTATGAGTCGGCTCAAAGGCAGAGCTGGGTCGAGCTCCACTAGCCTAAGCTGCCAGCTCCCGAGGAGGCGGGCTTCCCGTGTAAGGAGGGTTGCTTCAGGGCTTAGACTCACCGTCTGTGATGTGGAGTACGTTGCCGTCTGGGTCTTTGAAGAAAGCGATCTTCCTCCCGGAACGTGGCTGGTAGAAGGGCTTTACGTGGAACTCGACTCCTCGCTTCACGAGCCCCTCGTAGACCTTGTCGACATCCTCCACCTTCAAGGCGATGTGGACAAGGCCTACCTCATGCTCCTTGCGCTCAGGGATGTAGGGTTGGCCTTCCACCATGCCGTAGAGGTCGAAGTTCGCGTCCCTGCACTGGAGGAAGACCGTCTTCACGCCCTTCTCCGGGGTCGTCTCGCCTCGGACCTGAAAGCCTAGCTTCCCCGCGTAGAACTCGACCGACCTCTTCAAGTCCTTAACCATCAGGGTTACGTGGTCTATGCGTAGAAAGGGCCCGCTCAAACTTCTCAGCCCCCGGGCATCCAAGCGATGCTATGGAGATAAGCGTATCTGTCCTACATGCGGCCTAAGGGTCCTAGTTAAGCTGCATGATGCTTCGCAGGTTTTAAGGAGCTGCCGCTCCTGTCGAGGGGCGATGGCTTGGGCAACAGTGATAGGGTCCCTTGGGAGAACTCCTATCTATGGTCGAGGTGACGGGTCACAGAGGAGCAGCAGGCCTAGAGCCTGAGAACACGCTCAGGTCCTTCAGGAGAGCGGTTGAGCTAGGGGTGGATGCGGTAGAGCTGGACGTCCATCTCAGCCTCGATGATGAGCTGATCGTGATGCATGACGCTAGAGTGGACAGGACTACGAACGGGAAAGGCTGGGTCCGAGACCTGAGGAGCGAGCAGATACGCAGGTTAGACGCCGGCCTAGGGGAACATGTGCCCATCCTTCAGGAGGTCATCGACCTTGTCCTCGGCAAGGCAGCTATCCAGATAGAGTTGAAGGGGAAAGGCACCGAGGCTCCCACGGTGAGGCTTATCGAGGCTAACCGGTGCGAAGCCCAGGTCAGGCTGACATCCTTCGACCACCGTCGAGTTAAGAGCGTGAAAGCTCTGAACCCCTCGATCCGGACGGGCGTACTCTTCGCATGTAGGCCGATTGACCCCGTCAGGCTTGCCAAAGATGCGGATGCAGACGCATTGCACATCCATCACGCTATGGTTGATCAGGAACTCGTCGCGGCAGCCCATGCGGCTGGGCTGAGAGTTGCGGTATGGAATATCGACGACCCAGACGAGGCGGAGGCCGCCGCTGCCCTAGGCGTAGATGCGGTAGGAACCAACCGGCCTGACATCGTGACCGAGAGGTTGAGGAGGAAGAGGTACCGGTAAACTCGGCGTGGAAAGCCTGCTGGTGGCGGACTGCCTTTCATGGGTTTACGGCCTCCCCGCTCGCTACTTCAGGTGTCTCGGCATGGCTCCTGTGAGGTTGAAACCCTATGATCCAGTCGTGGAAGGCTCTGCCGAACTCGTAGTCTATCTGCGTTGCCTCCGCCTCTTCTTCCTCCCACATCGCTGCGGGGTCATCTGGGTTCGCGTATTCTCTGAGGCCAGCCTCGAACCGATAGTGGGCCCATTGCTGACATATGCAGCTCAGCAGGGACTCTGCGAGGAGGGCGAGGGCCTCCGGCCTCTTCTCCTTGACGAGCCTCTCACCGTTCTCGCCGAAGTAGCCCCGTAGCACAGGCGCAGCCATATGGACGTATATGATGCCTGACTGCCTGTCGAAGCTCCACCTCCGCCTCGGGTCTCTTTGGAAGTCGAGGCTGTAACCCCTGAAGAGGCCCCCATGTGTAAGCCTCTCCGAGACGTAAACCTTCGCCGTGGCCTCCCTACCTTGACAAGTCGCTCGGATAACGGCTCGCTCACCAGCCTTCAAGCCCTCAACCTTCACCGAGAGGCTTGACGTAGACCCGCTCGAAGGGCTCGGTACTCTAAGGATACTCTCAAGCTCTGAGATCCGTACGTTAGGGTTATCCGACTTGACCGTCACCTCTGAGCCAGGGCTGACGACTTGAGTGTCGGCGAGAAGCCTCAGCCTGCCTCTCTCCCCCGCGTAGATGCGCACGCGGTCAGGGACGAAGCCGAAGCCTGACGGTGGAAGTATCAACTTCTCCTCTACGACTCTCACATGCAGGTGGGCTGCGAGGTCTGCGAAGGAGGCGGTTACAGTCCCTTCCACTCCGACCTCACGACCTGAGACAAGGATCGGGACTGAGGCAGGGTCCTCAGCGGAGACGCTGACCGGCACCTCTACGGCGTTCTGCGGCTCTAACTCCAGGTTGGGGTTGTCGGCTTTAAGCTCGATCAGGGAGCCGGATGGAACCTTTGCGACATCAACGACTAGGTGGACTCTCCTCGACTGGGGAAACTCCACCGTCAGCTGGGGGAGGCTGAAGGCAAGCCCCTTCTCAGGGATCTGAGGCGGGGCCGTGAAGAAGCCTTCGCCGAAGCTTCGGTCGGCTTCGTTCCTTATGAGGCTGTTGATCCTGGAGAAGGCTGCCCTGAACCTCCTATCTAGGGCTTCGTCTATCCTTGCGACGCCGGGGAGCGCCTCCTTCTCAAGCCTCTCAAGGACCCTTGCGAGGCTTTCGCGTATCCTCTGCCTCAGCAGCCTGTTGAAGGGATGGTTGTAGTCTAGGCCTTCGCGGCTCTCGGTGATTACTAAACCGTCCTTACGGAATAGCGGCTTAAACCCCTCGATGCGGACCTCGCCGAAGAGCCTAGCCGCGCTAGACTCGTAATCATAGCCGAAAAGCGTGAGGTCTAGGACCGCGTCATGCTCGTCCACGACGAGGAGGCCGCCTTCACGTCTTTCGCCGGGCTGCTGGTTCAGGTCGCGTGAAGCCCTGTAGACGGCCAGCTCCACGTCGAGCGGGAGGGAGGCGAAGTGGAGCTTGACTCTCTCCCTGTGCAGGAGTTCTCCTTCAAGCGGGAGGGGCTTCAGCTCCATGGCTTCTCCGGTGTCGTGGTCGATGAGCTGGACCTTTCTCTTCGGGTCGGCGAGGAGCTTCCTGAGCATATATAGGGTTTCGAGGCTTTCCTTGATGGTCTTCACCTTTGGGGCGTGCTGGCTGAGGGGCATCTCGAAGTAGACTAGGGTCCCGTTCTGGGCCTTATCGAGGGGGGCTTCGCCCTTTATCCTCTCATTGAACTCTTTCAGGGCGGCGTCCGCCTCGGCTTCGTCGCAGATGAGGTATTTGGGCACCTCGTTCTCAGTCTTGAACCTGCAGAGGGAGGCGCGCCCGTCGTGAACGGTGAGCACGAGGCCGTTCCTCATCATGCAGAGCGCGTCCTTCGCGCCTTGGCCGAAGTATCCGCGTCTTGAATGGCCGCTCGTATCGGCGCCGTACCTTCCGAACTTCTCGTCGAGGCTTTCGAAGGGGATGCCCTCGGCGTAGTCCCGGACTGAGAACGCTCTGACGGTCTCGTGGCCGCGCTCCGTTCGTTTCCAGTAGCCTACCTGGATGAGCCCGCTCGCCGGCAGCCCTGCCTCTTCGAGACGGTAGTAACTGTCTTCGCTGTTGATGATCAGCTCCGCGAGGGCCTTTATAGGGCTGCCTCGGATGGTGGTCCTCATCCGCCTTATCGTGTGACGTGGAACCGCTACGATCTCCTTCCAAGCCTTAGAGCTCACCGCTTGCCCCCCCGTCAGCCTAACGCGTCTGGGAAACCATAGTAGAACGCAAGCTGAGCCTCACCGAGAACACCGGATTTAACGCTTTGGTCACAGACCAACCCTCAACCAGAGCCGGGGCAAGACACCATGTCGCGTCTCTCGCCTATTCAGCTCGGCTCGCTTGGTTCTTCGTCCCGCTTAGGTCGGCTGGGAAGTAGGATTGCGTTCTACTCGGCTTTGAAGACCTTCTTTGTACCTCTGAACCGAGTGTTGAAGCATACCTGAAGGCCGGGACATCACCTAGCGGGTTTTCCATGATGCCCTAAGGTAGCTTTCGTGCCGTCAGACCAAAAGAGCGCTTCCCTAGTCTTGATTCAACGCGAAACTAACGCGGAGAGGGTCTGATCGAGAAGCTTCTCGTCTCGTAGGCCTATACGCTTCACGCGACGAGTTCTGGAAAACCGGATCGAAGGGCTTAACTCCCTCACGTAGAGGTAAAAGCCAAGTAAACAGTTGTCCGAGGATCCTCACATGAGCATGTCCGTGACGCGAATGCTGATCGTCGGGGACCCACGTAACTGTCGTGGATGCGGCTCCTGTGAACTGGTCTGCTCGCTTAGGCTTGTGGGCGAGTGTAGACCGTCGCTCTCAGCCGTCAGAGTCCTGAAGGACATCTTCCGCATCGAGTTCAGGCCCGAGACCTGCAGGCAATGCCTTACGCCTGCCTGTATGCTAGCCTGTAGGATCGAGGGAGCCATGTACGTCGACCAAGCCACAGGTGCAAGGATGATCGATCAAGCCAGATGCGTAGGCTGCCGGGCTTGCGAGCTGGCCTGCCCCTTCCACGCTGTCAGGTACCGGCCCGAGACGAACACCTGCGTGAAATGCGACCTCTGCAGCGGGGCTCCAGAATGCGTCGAATACTGCCCAAGAGACGCCCTAATACTCGTCCAGACAGGTCGACGAAGAGAGGCGGCTGGCGTATAGGAATGACCGGGACCTACGGCTGGATGGGCAGGATCATCCGCGTCGACCTATCTTCTGGCAGGGTGAAGTTCGAGGATACAATGCGCTACGCGAAGAGTTTCGTCGGCGGCCGCGGCATCGCCGCTAGGATCGCCTGGGACGAGGTCCCCGCGGGCATCGACGCCTTCGACGCGGCGAATAGGCTGATTTTCATGACGGGCCCCTTAACCGGCACTCTGGCGCCGACGAGCGGACGGACGATCGTCTGCAGCGTCTCCCCAAGGGTCTATCCGAGACCCTGGTATACGCGGTCTACCTTCGGGGGCTTCTGGGGATCAGAGCTCAAGTACGCAGGCTTCGATGGCATAGTCGTTGAGGGCAAGGCGGAGGCGCCCGTCTACCTTTGGATAGACGACGGCAGGGCGGAGCTGAGGCCTGCCGCGCAGCTCTGGGGCAGAGGCAGCTACGAGACTCAGCAGCTTCTGAAGAAGGAGCACGGCGAAGAGACGCAGGTGGCCTGCATCGGCCAGGCGGGTGAGAGCCGCGTCCGTTTCGCCACGATCCAGCACGGGTTGACGAACGCCGCCGGCCAGGTGGGCTTCGGCGCCGTGATGGGCGACAAGCGGCTGAAGGCGATCGCCGTCAGAGGGACGATGGGCGTCCGCGTCCCAGAGAAGCGGAGGTTCCTTGAACTCTGCAAGTACGTGAAGAAGAACGCGGTCCCGGGTTGGCAGGTGGTCTACTCGAAGCCTGACCCGAGCCGCGTCCAGTGCACCCATACGTGTACCGCCCCTTGCGGTTCGCCCATATACAAGGATGTCCCATC
>JAWCPE010000127.1:0-6012 GCA_038870415.1 Bathyarchaeia archaeon | reverse complement strand
GCTGGAACTCCACTTTAAGGGCCTCTTGGAAGCCCTCCTCTAGAGCCTGCCTGACCTCAGCTAGGTCGACAGGTCTCCCCTTCTCCTTGGAGAGGCTGGTCACCCTTTCCTCCGCGGCTGTTATCGCCTTGCTCAGAGTCTTCTCCCGCGGAACCTTAAGGACCATAAACATGGTCTCAGGGTCGGTCTTGACGAGCACGGTCCCATGCTGGAGCACGACGCCGCTCTTCCTCGTCTGGGCACTCCCGGAGACCTTCCTGTTGTTCACGGTTATATCGTTCACAGGTTGGAAGACGGCCTCAAGCCCGAGCCTACTGAGCCCCAGCACGATGCCACGGCAGAGAACCCTGAAGGACTCCGTGAAGGATTCAGGCAGACGGGGGTCTCGCTCCTCCAAGACGAGGCTGTACGTCAGCTCGCCGCCCTGAGCATGGAAGACGGCGCCTCCGCCGGTGATTCGGCGGACGACGTCTACACCTCTTCTCCTGCAGGCTTCCACATCGACTTCCTCTTCGAGGCTTTGGAAGTATCCGATCGAGACAGCTGAGGGCCTCCACGTATAGAGGCGCACCGTGTTTGGCACGAGCCTCTGGGATCGAGCCCACATGACAGCCTCATCGATCGCCATGTTCGAGTAGGCATCCAGATCTGCGTGTTGGAGAAGCCTCCAAACCTCCGCCGTTACGTCCCACCTCCTGCTACGTCCTCTCGTAGACCTGCGAACAGCAGAGCGGGGAGAAAGATGTTTCCAAGCCCATCGATCTGCTTAAGGCTACGGCCTCACGGCTTGGGAAGGCTATAGCGTTCACACCTGCCTTCACCGCTAGGATATCGGTCTCGACACGATGCAGACCTTGAGGCCTCATGCAGCCCAAGGCTAACGGTGTCCTAGGCAGCTTAAGCCTCGCCTCGTTAAGGACGTAAGCGACCTCTCCGGGCGCCGGCGGCGGAAAACCCCCCATAGGAGTTCCTTTCAGAGGTGTGAAAACTATGATTATCACGGCGCTCGGCTCGTTCGCGGCGATTATGTCAAGAGCCTTCATCTCGCCTCTGAGCTGGCCGTAGTGAAGGCCCACAACCAGATGGGGAACGAGGTGAATGCCCGCCTCTCGGAGGTTTCTCAGGGACAACTCGTAATCCTTCACGGTCGCATTCAAATGGCAGACCTCCCTTATCGTCTCATCTGAACCCACGATGTCGAGGAGGGCGCTGTCCACGCCGGCTGCTCGCAATCTCATAACGGTATCCCGGTCTACGAGGCCCGTGTGGACAGCCATTCTGAGGCCTAGCTGCCCCTTCACATAGGCGATAGCCTCAACGAACCCTTTGAGGGGCACTGAGCCGTCTGGGCCGCATCCTCCGGTTATGAGGCAGCCCATGCAGCCCTCGCGGGCTAGCCTCTCGCAGACCCTGATGAGTTGGCTCGGCGTGACTGCAGGAATCATCGACCTCAGAAGCTTCCCGGCGCAGTGCTTACAGCCGAGAGCGCAGCTGCGACCTGTGACGGATATCGGTGGAAAGGTGACCGATGAACCCTCGACTGGGTCGAGCACGTTAGGCGCGAAGCCTGGCGTGTAAAAGCTGATCCTCTTGCCCAGGTGCTTCCAGCCCATCTCGTGGAAGGCGTCCAATCCTGCCATGCTTCGTTTGCCTCCGACCTCCAGCTGAGGCTCTTCCAACCTAGCATGTGAACGTCGACCCGTGTGAACGTAGGCGGTTGAAGCGGTCAAGGAAAAAGCGGAAATAAGCGTGAGGAGACCTCTATTTAAGGTATGACCGCCTCTTCCGCAACTCTCAGATCCGAATCGGCGCCTGTTGTAGGGAAGGGGGGGCTCATACGTGTCTCCAGTGGCACAGCTATCTGCCTAGGTCTGAGAAGAGGAGCCCTCGCAGCTAAGCCTACGACAGCCTACCTCCTGACCTACACTGGAGGGAAGTGTCTAGCAAACTGTGCGTTCTGCTCCCAGGCTAGGGAGAGTTCCTCCGAGGCGGAGATGCTCTCCCGGGTTAAGTGGCCCCTCTACCCCTTGGATTCAGTCCTTGAACGGATTGCCGCTGCGGCTGAAGAGGGCACAATCCGGAGGGTCTGCGTACAGGCTCTCGAATACCCCGGGGTCTCGCAGGGCCTCGCTGAACTGGTCGGCGCCATCAGGTCCATAAGCGATCTTCCTCTGTCCGTTTCCTGCCCTCCTTTGAGCAGAGATGAGATGAGTAGGCTAAGCAAGCTTGGCGTTGAAAGGATCGCGGTCTCCCTAGACGCGGCGACGGAGGAACTATTCGACAGCCTGAAGGGTTCACAGGTGGGCTGCTCGCGAACATGGGAAGACTACCTAGAGACCCTACGGGAAGCCATCGCATGCTTCGGACGGGGTAAGGTAGTCGTCCACCTGATCGCGGGACTCGGCGAGACAGAGCAGCAGATGCTGAGCCTCATACAGGAAGTTGTGGATATGGGCGCCCAGCCCGCCCTCTTCGCATTTACGCCCCTCCCCGGCACGCGACTCGAGGGAACCGCTCCGCCGAGGGTGGAGAGCTACAGACGGGTCCAACTAGGCCAGTCCCTTATGACCGGAGGGCACTCAAGGTACTGGGAGATGCGATTCGACGAGGAGGGTTCACTCGTGGACGCTGGCACCAGCATCGACGTGCTGAACGCCTTAGTCTCGGAGGGCAGCCCCTTCATGACATCGGGTTGCCCGGCCTGCAACCGACCCTACTACAACGAGGAACCCCTGGGGCCCATGTATAACTACCCGAAGGCTTTGACCCCCGAAGACCGAGCCCAAGTGAGACGGCAGCTCGCCTCTCTGCTCCAAGGCGGCTCATGAGACTACGCTCGCCGAATGGCTAGGCAGACCGACGGAAAGCAGCAGACGAAGAAGACAGGCTAGGCACAGCGGCTCTTCGCAGACCTTGGAGCATGTCGAGGAGCCGCGAGGGAGCAGTAGGTCCAGAAAGGGATATATGATGTGATGTTTAATCCTTCATGCTGTAACTTAAGCCGCGTGGCTGTCTTGGTCGTTGAGATGCTGATGCCCAAATTCGGCTGGGAGATGACGGAGGGCACCGTCCAATCCTGGCTTAAGAAGGAGGGGGACCGCGTTAGGAAGGATGAACCGATATGCGTGATAGAGACCGAGAAGGTCACGGTTGAACTGCCCTCCCCAGCGACGGGCATCCTGTCAAGGATCGTCGCCCCAGAGGGCTCTACTGTACCCGCCCAGGGACTGATGGCAGTGATAGCGGAAAGCGGAGAAGCCACTGAGGCGCTGCACCGCATAGAGCCGGCGCCGGCGGAGAGCGTAGCCGCGGCTGAGGCTGAAGCGAAGCCCGCAAGAGGCCCAAGGCCCACCGTTGAGGAAAGAGTGAAGGCTTCACCCCTCGCGCGCAAGCTCGCCGAGGAGCATGGCATAGACCTAGCGAAGGTCCATGGCTCAGGCCCAGGCGGCCGCATCGTGAGAGAAGATGTCCTAAGAGCGGTGGAGCAGGCTCGGGCAGGACAGGCCCCTGAAGCTTCTGCAGGCTTCGACCTAGTGCCCATGAGCAGCATGAGGCGGACGATCGCTCAACGCTTAACCATGGTCCATCAGACCACTGTTCCTGTCTCTTTAACCGTGGAGGTTGACGCCTCAAACGCGTCGGAGCTCCGAAGGCAATTAGCTCCAGAGGTTGAGAAGAAGGCTAACGTGAAGCTCTCATTTACGGCCCTCGCGGTGAAGGCTGTCGCGATAGCCTTACGAGAACACCCGCTGATGAACTCTACACTTGAGGGAGACAGCATAAAGGTCTTCCGGGAGGTGAACGTCGGCGTAGCCGTCGCCGTAGAGGATGGCCTCGTGGTTCCAGTCATCCGCCACGCAGACGAGGCTTCCCTAGTGGACGTGGCTGTGAAGCTCAACGCCCTCGTCGAGAAGGCTAGACTCGGCAGGTTGACACTTGAGGACGTGTCGGGAGGCACCTTCACGGTCACGAACCTGGGCATGTTCGAGGTCGACGCCTTCACGCCGATGCTTAACCCACCGGAGACAGGCATACTGGCCCTAGGCCGAATAGCTGAGAGACCCGTCGCCGTACAGAACACGGTGACGGCCAAGCCTACGATGTACATGACATTAACCTTCGACCACCGGGTTCTAGACGGCGCCGCAGCTGCAAAGTTCCTGAAAAGAGTGAAGGAGATCCTAGAGAACCCGTACGTGATGCTGATCCCAAGCGGAGAGAGAAGAAGCCCTTGACTTCCGCCACAAAGGCCTCGAAGCCCGACGTTCTCGTCATCGGCGCCGGCCCAGGCGGCTACACGGCCGCGATACGCGCAGCTCAGCTTGGAGCCCACGTCGCGCTCGTTGAGAGGGAGGAGGTGGGAGGAGTCTGCGTCAACAGAGGCTGCATCCCCACGAAGACCCTTCTCCATACAGCCTCCGTGCTGAGCTTACTCCAAAGAGAAAGCGCTCTGACGCAACCCATGAAAGGCCTCTCCGTAAACTATCCTGAGGCAATGGCTCGGAAGAAACGGATCGTCGATAGGCTAGTCTCCGGCATACGGGCATTGCTGAACACTAACGGAATCGAGCTACTCGAGGGGACAGCCCTTTTCAGGAATGCAAGGACTGTGGAGGTCTCGGCTAGAGACGGTGGAAAAGGAACGGTCGAGACAGAAAGAGTCATACTGGCTACGGGTTCGAGGCCCTCTGTTCCGCCGATTCCGGGGCTGGGGGCCCTAGGAGTCTACACGAGCGATAACATCCTAAAGCTAAGCGAGGTGCCTCCGAGCCTCCTGGTGATCGGCGGCGGCGCCGTGGGGCTGGAGTTCGCCGAGATATACCGCTCATTAGGCTCTCAGGTTACCGTTGTGGAGATGATGCCTCACATCCTGCCGCAGGAAGACCATGAGATCGCGGAGCAGCTGACGCGGCTCATGTCAGGCCAAGGCATATCCATCCTCGCAAACACAAGGGCCCAGGGCATTCAAGGAGCCAGGGAGGGCGAGAAGACTGTCACGGTGAACACGCCTAAAGGGGCGAGGAAGCTTGAAGCTGCATATGTGCTCATGGCTGTAGGTCGAGCCCCAAACACGGAGGCTCTCGGCCTAGAAGGCCTAGGAGTGGCGATGATGAAGGGCCGCATTCAGGTAGACGACGGATGCCGGACCAATATCCCCGGCCTTTTCGCCGTCGGCGACGTTACAGGTGGCGCCTTCGCCCACGCTGCGGCGGCTCAAGGCGTGGTGGCAGCTGAGAACGCGACCGGCGGCAATTCACGCTTCAAGGCGAGAACCACGCCACGTTGCATCTTCACCATCCCGCAGGTTGCGAGCGTAGGCTTGACGGAGGAAGAAGCGGCAACTGGGGGATACAAAGTTCAGGTCGGCCGTTTTCCCTTCTCGGCGAGCGGTGCAGCTCAGGCAGCCGGGGAGCCGGAGGGCTTTGTGAAAGTCATCGCAGATTCGGAGACAGGCGAAATCCTTGGTGTTCACATCCTCGGGGCTGCAGCTACGGAGCTGATATCGACGGCCGCTTTAGCGATGAGGCTTGAAGCCACCGTTGAGGACCTGGGGAACCTTACGTGTCCTCACCCCACGTTTGCGGAGGCGCTCAAGGAGGCCGCTTTAGATGCGAGGGGGCAGGCTATCCACGTGGCTAGGCGTCGCGCCCAGGTCAGAACCTAGGAGAAGAAGCTCTTCGCCGCCTCGACGATCTTGCGGCTGTTAGGTATGTAGTGTTCGTCCTGCAGGATCGGCGAGAAGGGCGCAGGCGCATCCGGAGCGGCGACGCGGATCACGGGCGCGTCGAGGTAGTCGAACGCCTCCTCCATTATGAGGGCTGAAAGCTCTGCTCCGACCCCCGCCGTTCTGGTACTTGCCTCGGCGATGATAGCTCTTCCAGTCTTCTTGACGGAGTCGAGTATCGTCGATCGGTCTAACGGCATGAGCGTTCTTGGGTCTATGACCTCCGCCTCCACGCCCTGCTTCGCCAGCTTCTCAGCTGCCTCTAACGCTCTCGGCACTAGGCTTTG
>JAWCPE010000126.1:0-6053 GCA_038870415.1 Bathyarchaeia archaeon | reverse complement strand
CAAGGTGACGGGCAGCCGCTGGTTGAGCGCTATTCCCCGCATCTTCTTGAGTTTCCATACCGCGGCGTTAAAGGCTTGGAACTCCTCTCTCAACGCTGCGAAGCCGCTCTCCCATTCGGACCTAGGCCTTGGGAAGGCCGCCAAGTGGATGCTATCTTCTCCGTAGAGTTGAAGCCAGACCGCTTCCGTGATGAATGGACATATTGGAGCAAGCAGCTTCAGCGTGTTCTTCAGGCACGTGTGGAGCGTATACCAGGCGCCGCGCTGGAGCGCCTCAGGGAACTTTCCGTCCTTGTTGTAGGCTCTGGGCTTCACGGCTTCGACGTAGTGGTCTGCGAAGAGGTTCCAGGCGAACGCCCTCACCGCGTTAGCGGGGACGTAGGGGTCTAGGGCCTCGAACTGCTCCGTGCACTCGCGTATCAACGTGTTAAGCTCCGCTAGAATCAGCCTATCTAGAGGCGCAAGCTCATAGTCGCCCTCAACGGTCGGGAAGGACGAGATGAACCTTGAGATGTTCCAGAGCTTCGTGACGAAGAGCGCGCCTGTCTCCACATGCTTCTCGGAGAAACGGTAATCTGAGCCGAGCCTAGCCTCGGACGCCGCCCAGAACCTGAACGCGTCAGCCCCGTACTTCTCTAGGACCGGTTCAGGGTCGACCACGTTTCCACGCGACTTATGCATCGCCTCCCCCCTCTCGTCGAGGCCCATGC
Organism: Bathyarchaeia archaeon; assembly: GCA_038870415.1. GTDB lineage: Archaea > Thermoproteota > CALKCG01 > B24 > JAWCPE01 > JAWCPE01. Next base: position 5,343 of record JAWCPE010000126.1, on the reverse strand, counting down.
CGCTGATTCTCACATGTTTGAAGGCTGGCTTCCCGAGGAGCTGGTAGGTCTTCAGAAGCGAGTAGTACAGCCACGTTCTGACGATCTCGTATCCCTGAGGGCGTAAGGAGCATGGGAAGCTCCTTGAGAAGAGCTGAGGGTCGCGCATGAACCCTATAGTGTACAGCTGCGAGATGCTGGAGTCCATCCAGGTGTCGAAGGTTCTCTCCTCGCCGAGAAACTCCTTCGACCCGCAGCTGCATCTCTCGAAGGGGGCCGGGTCCCTCCAAGGCCTGTAGTACGGTCCCGGCGGTGGAAGCTTGGGTCTCCGGCATTCCTTGCAGTACCATATGGGAATCTCGGTGCCGTAGAATCTCCGTCTGGAGATAGGCCAATCGGTTGTGATGGAGTCGATCCAGTTGAGGAGGATCTGCTTCGACTCTGGCGGATGGAACCTGATCTCATCGACCACCTTTCGTAGGTCGTCTACGAAGGGAAGCTGCTTCAGGTAGTATTCGGGAATAGAGACGAACTCGATCGGGGTCCGAGACCTCCAGCAGACGGGGCTCCTGTGGACTGTACGCTCAGTCTTGGCTAGCAAGCCCTGAGCACGGAGGTCCTGGACGACCCTAGACCTCGCCTCTTCCACCGTTAGGCCTTCGTAGGGACCGGCGGCTGCCCTCATTCTTCCCCGTTGGTCTATGGCTGAGACGGGGCTGAGGTTGAGTTCGCGGAAGATGCGGATATCCGAGTAGTCGCCGAAGGAGCATATCATCACTAGGCCGGTGCCGAACTCGGGCTTCGCGTAGGGATGCGCTTCTACCGGTACCTCTCGCCCGTAGAGGGGCACTATAGCCGTCAAGCCTTGAAGTCGCAGGTACCTCTCATCCGTCGGGTTGAAGAGCACGATCGCGCAGGCGCAGAGCAGCTCAGGCCTAGTCGTCGCGATCAATACGTCTTCGCCTGTCTCTTTGACCTTGAACTTCACATAGACGAGGTCTGTCTCGACCTCCTCATAGTCGATCTCGGCGTCCGCTACGGCCGTCCCGCAGATAGGACACCAGTTGGTCGGACGGTCATCCTCGTAGATGAGCCCTTTCTTCCAGAGTTCTATGAAGGTCGCTTGGGTGACGCTTCGATAGGCAGGGCTGTCGGTCCGGTAGTAATCGGCGAAGTTACAGCTCATCCCCATCCGTCGCCCGATGCTGAGGATCTGCGACTCGACTGAGTCGAGGAATTCCTCGCAGAGCTTGAGGAACTTCTCCCGCGGGATATCGTGGGCTCTGATGCCTCTAGCCTTCTCCACCTGGACCTCTACGGGGAGCCCGTTCCTGTCGACGCCGAAGGGGAAGAGGACCTCATGCCCAGCCATCCGGAAGTACCGCGCAACCATGTCTATGTGGGCGTAGTGGGCGGCACCGCCTACATGCCATCTACCCGATGCATATGGGGGAGGCGTATCTATGGAGAAGATGGCCTTGCCTGAAGCCTTATCGAAACGGTATATGTCCTTGCTCTCCCATGCCTTGAGCAGCTCCCTCTCCTTTGCAGGGCTCCACCGTTTCGCCTCGATCCTCGGCCTGAACGTCTCCCCAACCATCGCCGCGTACTCCTATGACCCCTCGGCTGAGTCCGAGTCCAATCTGGTCGGCTCAGCTAATCTATTAAGGATTCGTCGCTTAGAGAGGGGAAACCGCGGGCTTAACGTAGGTGTTCTCCCTTGAGGCAGCCCCGTCCGGTCGATGATATTGGTCGAACCTGTGTTTTCTGCAGGATCGTACGTGGCGAGGCGGAGAGCTACAGGGTCTTCGAGGACGAGGTGAGTCTCGCCTTCCTCGACCGTCGACCCCTTTTCCCAGGGCATTCTCTCCTGGTCCCAAAAGAGCACTACGAAACCCTGACCGACCTGCCTATGCGGCTCATCGCCCCTCTATTCGCGAACGTCCAGCTCCTAGCACGGGGCGTGCAACAGGCCTTGGGCGCGGAGGGGTCGTTCGTCGCCATCAACAACCGTGTCAGCCAGAGCATCCCTCACTTGCACGTTCATGTCGTTCCGCGTCGGCGAGGAGACGGTCTTAAAGGGTTCTTCTGGCCACGCCAAGCTTACAGAGATGAAGAAGAGACCCTGAGGATGCAGGGCCTTCTTCGACGCACTATTGTCCAGCTTCTAGAATCTAGCATCTGAGCGCCAGGACGGAGTCTACAACAGCCATCGTCGGATGCTCTAGAGCCACCGTAGCTTCAGCCGCGCCCGCGTACGGGTTCAGGTCTCAGGGAGGCCGTCGATGCTCCAGACCTGTGCATCGTGCGGCACAGCTACGCCGACGCAGAAGACGTTCAACGGCTGGTCTGGGAGCGCATTGCTGCATCCGTGGGCGACCTCGGGAGGCATGTAGACCGCGTCTAAGGCCTGGAGTTCCTCTTCTTCGCCGGCTACCTTGACAGTGCCCAAGCCTGACTCTACCATGTAGACGCTCTCAGAGTTATGTCGATGGTAGCTGAGGACGCTGGGCACAGTCATCATCGTGGCGAAGAGGAAGAACCGCATGGAATCCCTTGAGAAGACAGGATACGTCAAGCAGGTCCCCTCGTGGCCGGGCTTCGGAGCCGCATCCATCCAGTTCCGGACTAGGGGCTTAGCCTCAGACCGCTCGTTCTCAGCTGCCTTCGTAGCCTCGACCCGCGTTGAGTCCAACGGCACCGCGACCTGGTACTGTACGAAGAGAAGATGCTGCCCCTCGATGGCGGGTTCAACGGAGTAAGGCATTCCAGGCGGAAGATAGACAGCGTCCCTAGGCTCAACGTCGTGGACTGAACCGTTCGCGTTCAGACGGCCCCGCCCCTGGAGGACGTAGAGGATCCCCTCAGCGTTCTCGCGGTGAAACGGCAGCCTCCTCCCAGCTGGCACGGTGATGAAGCTTACGGAGTCTATGTAATGCGCCACCTTGAAGCCGCCTCTCTCAGAGAGCCTGTCTCTTCGCCGGAAGAGGGCCCTAACATGGCAGCTGTCCCAGTAGGCGAGGCGCGGCTCAGCGGTGAGGAAACTCGCCTTGAACGTTATTTCGCACCCCCTGTCTACGGTCGTGCTCGCGGCTTACGGCTCGACGACCTTCTCTCCTTGTAGCTCGAAGAGCGCAACCTCGCCGGCCTTGTCCACCTGGCTGCCTTCGAGCAGGTGGCCTCCATACGAGTGTAGCTTACTGTCTGAGACATCTATGTGCGCGTGAACGACGTAGTCGTCAGCCCTGCGAGAGATGCTTCCTATACACGAAAGGATCTCGAGCGGCTCAGTCATCAGGACCGGCCTCATCGTAGGCGAGTAGAACCCCATACTGACCTGCTTGAGGGTGCCTATGATCGTGAAGACTCCCCAAGTGACGCCGGTTCTCGCCGCGATCTCCTTCAATCCCGCGATCAGGTCGTCGCCAGGTGAAAGCCGGGCGAAGACGACTCGCCCCGCTCTCCCCTCTCGGATCTCAACCATGCTTCTCCCACCGTTACTGCCATACTCGGGCCTTGCCCCATTTAAGCCTCGCCGCGTTTGGGGATAAACGCTTATTAGCGGCTTTCCTGCGAGTACCGCTCGTAGCGGGGTGGGGTAGGTCCTCCGAATGGTAGGAGCCAAGCCGGGTGAACCCGCTGTCCTCATTGGGGTCAGCCTCGAGGAGGGCGGAAGGCTCATAACCCAGAGACAGCCTGAAGGCCTCTAACGGTCGTTCAAAAGGACCGTAGTCCTGAAACTCGACCCCCCGCTACCATTACCCGACCAGGTCGGGAAAAACTATTAGTAGCTGCTTCTCCAACTTGGCTGGACGGGTCCTAAGTTGGACTTGACCTCTCAGCTTGTTGCCACGTAGGCCGGGGTGGCCGAGCGGTTCAGGCGGCGGGCTGCAGACCCGCTACACGCCGGTTCAAAAGCTCAGGCTTAACAACCTGGGCGGAAAGTCCGGCCCCCGGCTTCAACTGTTTCTCCGTTTCTGAGCCAGCTTTACGCCTTATCGCCTCTCTGAGCGTTTCGGAAAGGTTCAGCCCGAGTTTGCGAGCGGCTTCGTAGTCTTCTCTCGTTACGGAAACGCTGACATGGACCAAATCCTCGAACTGCCTTGGTCTGCCCCTCTTCCGTTCCAACTTAACCAAGGCCACCATGCATATTCAATGTGCATTTAAAGCTTAGCCTAGACCGGCTCTGGGTCACCCGGCATCTAGTCGGCAGCCAAGAGGATGTCATCCAGCTGGGGGACGTGGTGACCGTAGAGATCGGCGCGTAGGTGCGGGGCTTCGGGGGCGCAAGGATAGAGGACGACGTGATCGTGACTGAAGGCCGACCGGAGGTCTTGACGAAGTTCCCGAAGGACCGGATAGTCGTTTAGCGCGATGATAGCAATTACTCAAACCGCACAAGGCGGTAAAAGGAGGATGAAAACAGGAATGAGAAAGGGATTCTTGCTTGCGCTCTTCACGATCACGCTTCTTCCCGCTATGATACCCGCCGTGGCTTGCGGAGATCGAGAAGGAGGTTGCTGAGAGTCGAGAGATCATCGCCGAGTAGATCCTAGGCGCCGTAACCGACCCGGAGCATCGTAAGCTAGTCTTCGAGCGGATGGGGCTGAACGATCCTGAGGTCCGGGCGCGGCTTACACGCTTACAACTCGCCTCTTCCAGGCCCTAGAGGGGTTGTTTCGATGCGCAGGGGTTAAAGCCGTTCAAGAGGCCCGCGCCGATGACAAGCGGGAGCATCGCCTCGCCAGGCGGGATGAGCTTGAACCTCTCGGCGTCGCAGCTCCTCAAAGGCTCCGTAACGGGACATTCAATGACCTGCCCTAGACCGTTCATAATCCTGTACTTGTCCTCGCCCGGCGCCATGTAGAGGACAAAGCGTTTGTAGTTTCCAGCCTCCTCCTTAAGGAAGAGTGCGATGTTCTCAGCGGGAACGAAGCCCTCGAAGAGGAATCGGCCATCCACGACCGTCGTCACCTTACCACGCATCGACCTGGGCACGGCCATCTCCTCATGTAAGTTCTGCAACTCGGCGATCACAGCCGTGTCAACAGACCAGTCCTTGAGCGTTATGTCCGTGAAACCCGCCTCCCGGAGGGCGGGGACGAGAGCGTCCACGTACACCTTGCAGGGCGGGCAGGAGAGGCTTGTGTAGATCGTCACCTTCATCGCGCTCGCCACATGGCCGGGCGCCCCTAGGAGCGCGACTAACAGAGCAAAGGCCACAGGCGCGGCTCTCTGACCTAGACACATCCCCTCAACCCCATCTTCTTGACTCACGTATCTACCCGAGCGAGATTAAGCCGTTTACGTCCTCCCTCGACATAACTCCCCCGCTTCCTCTCCTCTTTCCGAATAGCTTGCTCC
>JAWCPE010000125.1:0-6066 GCA_038870415.1 Bathyarchaeia archaeon | reverse complement strand
AGGGTCTCAGGGTCGGCGAATTCCACGGAGTCCCAAGGGGCGGAGAGATCGGCAGACGGGTAAGGGAAGAGGCCGAGAAACACTCCGAGAAGACACCCTCAGGAGAGACCTGACCCCTCCCAGGATAGACCACTGATGAAGAGAACCCTCACTTTCTTTCTTAGACTTATCTCGGCAGCCATCGTGCTCGCTTCCAGTTTCTCGTGGCTTGCGCTGAGCATGAGCTGGCGTAAAAGGAAAGCTGCAAGAAGCTTCAGGCAGTCGCTTCTCTCCCTCGATGTCCCCGAGAACGTGGCTGAGGCCCTTGCGGAAGACTACAAGGCCACGCTCAAGTTCAGGGACCTCTTGCAACTGGGAGAAACGCTCCGCTCGTCGAGCACACCCCGAGAGAAGCCATAGGGCGGAGCGCGGAGCCTGCAGATCCAGGGACCGTCTGGGTTGATCTGTGAGAGGCCCTCGCGCCATCCAAGGGTTGATCTGTGAGAGGCGCATAGTACGTTCCTTATTCTTCGAAGGCTAAGACGCGGGCGGGGGAGGCGCCCATCCCCTTTATACGTAGGACCGCGGCGATGACGAAGGCCCTCTCCGCGTTGACCGCTCTGACGCCGTTCTTGTCCAGCTTCGATATCTCCAAGACATCGTTCTCCAGGAGCAGGTTATGCGAGGGGGTCGGGAGCACAACGGTGCCATCCCAGCCGAACGCTTTGATCCGCTTCCCCGCCAGCCATTCAGCAGCCTCTAGGGTTACGTCGGCGCTCCGGCCCATGTAGTCGCCGTAGGGGATGAAGATGTCCCCCTCCGCTACTTTCCCCTCGAACCTCTCTAGGTCCGCGGCTCTCACGCCCACGGCGGGGTCCACGTAGGAGAGGTCGGCGAAGACGGCCTCGCCGAAGAAATGCTCTAGGGGATAGTCGGAGAGCGCCTCGCCATGCTTGTGAAGATGGTAGTGGCCCTCCACATGCGTCCCGCAGTGCGCCCACATATGGATGTCTTCCTGCATCGTCTGGTCGCAGGGAAAGATCCACCTTGAAACGCTGAGCCGCTCCTCCAGGTAGTCGGCTCCCCACTCAGGCTCCTTACCCCACCCAGGCCGGAAAGGCTCCAGCTCACGGGTCAAATCTACTACACGTTTGAAGCGCATAATCCGTCACCGGCTCCTAGCTCACGGCGGCGTAGATAAAAGCCTACGGCAGGAAAACCTCCGACAGCAGAGGGCCGAGGCTCAAACCCATTACGCCGACTGTGAGCCAGAGGCTTGACGGAACCTCCCGAGATGTCGGAGAGCATCGATGATGGCGTCTGGGGCGCCGAAGCCCCCCGCCTTCGTCACTACGGGGAGGCCGTCCCATCTGCCGCCTAAAAGCCGCCCGAGCGGGGTTCCCGGAGCCACCTCCCCCTTGAGCTCGACCGCCTTCGCGTCGAAGGCTCTCAAGGCCGCGAGGGCAGTCATCCCGCCCACCATGACGATGCCGGTGAAACCTAAAGCCTCGGCGGCTTTGACCGCGATCTCTGCGAGGGTCTCAGCCACCTTCAGGCCGACCTCGCCGCTGCTGAGGCCTTGCTCGCATCCCTTCTTACGTGTCTCGGCGACGTTCTCTCCCAGCGTCGTCGTTAGTATCACAGGCGTCTTCACGGGCTGAAGCTGTCTCACCTCGTCGAGTAGGGCGGCTACAGTTCGCTCTCGGCCTTCTCCGTCTAGAAGAGCTATTCTGCCGTCGATGTCTATGAGCTTCGCGCCGGTCGCTCTCTGGGCTTCAAGCGTCTGCTTGACGGAGACGGGGTTCGGGCTTCCGGAGAGTATCAAGATAGGCCCTTGAGAGACGAGGCCTAGGGGCTCTGGCAGCTGAGCTGCCAACCCAGCGGAGCCTGCTGGCACAGCTTCAGGGCCGGCTGCTAGAAGGCCTTGAGCTAAGCTTCGAAGGTCGTAATCGGTCACCGCGTCGCCGACAAGGATCTGGAAGCCGCTCGAAGCCATGCTTCTAACCGCTTCTGCCACGGCGGTGGGGCCCTTCATCACGGTGGAAAGCGGCAGGAGGCCAACCCGCTTAGAGCTCTGAGCCTCGACAAGCCGCGGAACATAGGACTCGCGGGCAGACGTCGTGAGGTCGGCGCCGTAGTAGCTCTGGGCTAGCGGGAGGCCGTCGACGAGGAGGTATCCGCCCACAGTGGTCCGCCTGTAAGCCGGGTAGGCCGGGGCGAGTAGGCAGAGCTTAACGCCGAGGCCGTCCATTACGGCGTCAAGCTCGGCGCCGATGTTGCCCCTCAGGGTGGAGTCTACCTTCTTGTAGAACCACTCGAAGCCGAAGCTGAGAAGTGTCTCCGCCGCGGCTTTAACCTGCCTATAGGCGTCCGCCGCGTCGACCTCGCGGGTATCCGTGGTGTAGGATACTACGTCGTAGCTTTGAACGAAGCCTGCTGCGTCATTGAGGCTTAGGGAAACCACCGTCTTAAGCCCGTAGGCCGCGAACTGAACCGCAGCATCACTCGCCCCCGTGAAGTCGTCCGCGATGATGGCTAGCTTCCCCGGCAAAGACTACCCCCTTCTCGGGCTGAGGAGCAAGGCCAGATAAGAAAAGATAAGATTTGAGCCTGACGGCCTAGCTTCGGACCTGAAGAGATAACCGGCCTAGGCGGGGCGATCTACCTCTTCGTAAAGGCTCGTAAAGTCAAAGGCAGAAGCCCTGACGAAAGCACGTTATGGGGGATGCTCTACCGGCTGGAACGAGGAGCATACATCAAGGTCGAAGACCTAGACTTCAAGGACTGGAGAAAAGTCGCCAATCTACCCTACAGGGATCTCCATGATCGGATGATCGTATCGAAAGCCCTCCGATACGGCGCCGTGCTGGTCACTAACGACAGGGAGATAGCTGAGAGCAAGATCGTGCCAACCCTTTGGTAGTTCCCACCTAGCTCCTAAGGGATGCTGAGCCTTCTGCTCAACCCCCTTTACAGGCTTCACATGAATGGCTTCAGCATCATGGCCCTCTCGTAAAGATGAGCCTAGGAGAGCCGTCGCTTCGCGTGCTCAGCCTACGCTAGGTAAGCCCATTCGCCTCGTTCGTGTGGGCGTTGAGTTGACGTCCGCTGGCTCAAGGCGAATGTGTAGGAGTCAACCCCATCCTTCCTCCGCATGCTCTGCGGAGGCTGGGAGGGGTCTCGTCGGTTGAAGCCTCCGCTAAACTGCAATGGAGGCCGTTTGCCCGCGATGTGGGTCACTTCATAGTCGGCATGACCCTTGACGTACTGTTTCGTCCAACGAGCGGAAACAATTGGCGTTTCACCAATATCATTCTTCACCTAGAAACCGACAGCAATCTAATGACTAGCGGTTTCACTAGCATGAAATGGGCTCTTATTCAGGCACATGACCTGTTCCGTCATCATCTGCTCCCCCGGAGGAGCCCATCATCGTGTCATGTGGCAGCTTGACCTACGCTAGCTGCGTTGTCTGGAATTGGTTCTTGCTGAAGAAGGCTAGGAGAGTTAGGGATTCGCAGTTGCTCGTGTTGATGAAGTTGTGAGGCGTCTCCGCTGGCACGTAGATGCATACGTCCGGTTCCAGCTCGTAGGTTCTCCCCGCGATCTGGGCTTTGCCTCGTCCTCGGAGTATGAAGAAGAACTCTTCCTCGCCGTGCTGGTGTAGGCCGCTCTCCTTCCCGGGCTCGAAGACGGCCATCACCATCGCGCCGTTCTCGGTCGGCGTCTTCGCGTCGAACAACCACCTCTCATGGCAGCCCGGCTTAAGCGGCTGAACGCTCGGAACCTCGTAGGCCTTCAGTATCTTTACCTCCATAGCCATCCTCTTCGCCTCCTCACATTGGCGGAACCTGTCTCCTCAGCCATGCGACGTAGTCCTTAACAGCTTCCTCGAAGGGTGTCGGCTCGTACCCTAGCTCTTCGCGGGCTCTGGAGAGGTCGCAGGGCCCGTGACCCCAGATAGAGTTCATATGAGCCCTCAGCCCCTGGTGCTCTCCGCCTTCAGGCTTGAGTTCGCCAGGCCCGAGCTCAACCACGGCGCCTGGCACGGCTCGCTTCACCGCCTCCGCCACCTCTCGCAGCGAGACGAGCCTACCCCCTGTGACGTTGAAGACGCGGTTCTTCAACGGGCGGACCGTGTAGGCCGCGTAGATTCCTCGGGCTAGGTCCTTCGCGTACGTGTATTCCTTCGCATGGTCGCCGCCAGACTCTATGCGGACCGGTTCCTTACGGATGGCCTTAGCCGCGAAGTACGGTATAGGCCGATGAACGGTGTGTTCAGCCGGTCCGAAGACCTCCGCGGAGCGGATGACCACCGTGTCCAAGCCGTACACGTAATGGTAAGCCTGACTGAGCTGTTCGCCCGCCACCTTCACCGCGATGTAGAGGTCTGCCATCCTCCAGGCGGGGTTCGTACTCCAAGCCCTCGGGGTAGGGTCGTCCTCCCTCAACGGTCTCAGGTCTGGTTGAGGCCCGTAGACGGCCTCCGAACTCATAGAGACCACCTTCAGGTCCTCCAGCCTAGCGGCCTCAAGGACGACCTGCTGCATCTCTACCGTTCCACGGAAGACGCTCGTCGGCCTCTCAAACGGCAGAGGATAGATGATCGCCGTGTGAATAATACCCTCAGCCTCGTGGCTCCTTACGGTTTCAAGTAGGAAGGGGAGGTCGAGAAGGTCCCCCCTCACGAATGTAACCTTGCTCCCAGCCTCTTCGAGGAGGTCTATGCCACGCCGAGGCGTGACGTCGTAGCAAACGACCCTGTAGCCTTCGTCGAGGAAACGTTTCGCGACGTTCACGCCGACTCCGCCCATGCCTGTAACGATGACGCTCATACCAGCGGAAGCCTCAGTTCTCCCAAGGGCTTAATGGCTTCAAGAACCTTGCGCCCGCTCAGCTTGACAGCGTTACCGGCGTTTCTTAGGATCCGTAGTGAGCCTTAGAGTCTTAGGATGAAACTCCATCAAGAAACGGGCTGGCGCGGCGGTGAGCCTATCCTCCAGTTCGCCAACCGGTCAGAACGCCAATGCGAAACATTAGAGTTCTTTAACGTTAGCTCAAGAGATGTCGGCCTTTATCTCTCGTATCTTACCAACTAGGATGCCTTTATCTCTTCAGCTTCGAGCTGAAGTATTCTTTCCAAGTCTTTAGCCAGGCCCAGCTAATCCACTCCGTCTGTCACGTAGATGAAGCGGTACCGGTCAGAGCAGGCGAGAAGCTCCCTGAAGCTCGCAAGTACCTCTCTGACATTCGACATCGAAGCGCTGAAGTAGCTCACTTCAGGAAAGCCGATGCATCTTCGCCCGACTAGGGAAGTCGAATTTTCACCACCGTACTCCATTCGACCTCCCTAGCGTAACCGAACTCGGACAGTTAGCCTTCCTGCATCCTTGAAAGGTACCCGTTCAAGCTCTTCTATACCGCGGGTCTCGTAGTCGTGTTCAGCGAATCCGTTGCTCTCCAGGGTCTCACGCATCCTGCGTGATACGTAGCCTCCGCGTCCCCTCTTTACCATCTTCACGTTGACAGTTCGTGGTGACCTCCTGAAGCGAGGTCTTTATTCCGCCCTGCTCAATAAGTTGTTGGAGATACTCCTTGTCGACCATAAATGACGCTATTCTTCGCCGTATTTCCGCGTCGTTTTCAATGTATCCAACAAGCGTACCGGCAGGCATATAAGGAGGCCCAGAGGGGGTGACGAGTGAACGAGGCAGGTCTGGCTTATTGCTTGGTCAGCTCCGCCGTTTCTTTAACGACTTAGACAGTAGAGTTAAGGTGATGATCGTCGCCCTTGGCTTGCACGATTTCAGCAATCGGCTTCCTATGCAGTACAGCCAGCTTTACATAACCGACTTAGGCGCAGATCCGATCGTGTTAGGATCGTTGAACAGTATTGGATCGGCCTGTAGCTCGGTTCTCACTCCTCTTATAGGTTTAATGGCTGATAGGTACTCGTTGAGAAGAGTCATCCTTCTCGGTTTGTCTTTTTCTGTAGTGATCTCGGCGATTTACAGTTTCGCTGGCGACTGGACACATCTTATACTTGCCATTATACTAAGCGGCACGGTGGTCGTCTTTCCCTTCGCT
>JAWCPE010000124.1:0-6083 GCA_038870415.1 Bathyarchaeia archaeon | reverse complement strand
TTCATCTCCGAATACGCGATCAAGGACCTCTGCGGCGACAAACCGGACCCGAACGCCCTCGCCCTCCTCACCAGGTTCGTGAAAAGGTTCTATCCCGAGCCGAAGGAGAGGGACCGCGTCCTCAACGAGCTGATGACTAAGGGCGAATACACGCTCCTCGACGAGTTCAAGGTGACCGTGGACCCCAAGAAAGGGCTGCGGAGAGTCGAGATCCCGAGCCTCCGAGTTCACGACGCGATGGTCATGCCCTCCCTCCTAGAGGAGCATAAGTCCCTCCTAGAGGCGGGTATGTGGGGGACAGCCACCCTTAAGTGGCAGCCGCCGAAGTTCGGGGGCGAGGAGCAGGAGCAGACACCCATCCTAGTCGCGAAGTTCGCCCCGCTCCAGTACAGCAACATCAGCCTCGACGAGTACAAGAGACGGCGCGAGGAGTTCTCGACCGAGGAGTGGCTGGATGTTCTCATGAACAGCCTCGGCATGAACCCCGAGGTCTACACCGCGCGGGCTAAGCTCCTCTACATCAGCCGCCTCATACCGCTCGTGGAGCAGAACGTGAACCTCGTCGAGCTAGGCCCAAGGGCGACCGGGAAGAGCTTCCTCTTCAGGAACATAAGCTACTATGTCCGGCTCTACTCCGGCGGCCAGATTAGCCCGGCCGTGCTCTTCTTCCACGGCACCTTCCGTACAATCGGCGACATAGGCGTAAGGGACTGCGTCGTCTTCGACGAGGTCAGCCGGATCAGGTTTCAGAGCCCCGACGAGATCATGGGGAAGCTGAAGGACTTCATGGAGAGCGGTGAGTACGAGAGGGGAACCCTAAGGCGGGCTAGGAGTGGCTGCAGCCTCGTCTACATGGGCAACATCGAGGTTCACGGCCCGGCGCCGGTCGAGGACTACTCCATCGTCATGCCGGAGTGCATGCGGGACTCAGCCTTCATCGACAGGCTCCACGGCTTCATCCCAGGCTGGGAGCTGCCCAAGATAGAGCAGAGCGAGATCCACCTCAGCCATGGGTACGGCTTCATAACGGACTACTTCTGCGAGATCATGCACGAGCTCAGGAAGGAGAGCTACCAGTACCATGTCTCCGACAGGGCGAGCCTGTACGTGGACCGCGGTAAGGTGACGATAAGGGATCAGAAGAGCATCCTCCGCACGGCCAGCGGCCTCCTGAAGCTACTCCATCCACACGGCAAGTTCGATGATGAAGCGCTCAGAGCCTGCCTAGACCTGGCGGTCGAGTACAGGCAGAGGGTCCACGACTGGCTCTGCCAGGTATCGCCCGGAGAGTTCGAGCCGAAGAGGCTAAGCTACAGCCTCCGCTAGAGGCGGCGGGAGAGATGACTGCGAACGAGTTCCTCGTCAAGCTCGTCTACGACGCCGACCCCACCGAGGCGATCCTAAGCTACCTCGTCGAGAAGCTTTCAGACACGGTGGACTTGGCCAAGATCGGCGCGAGCTACGAGCGACTAGAGGATGAGCTGAGCAGGTTCGAGGAATGGCTCCACGAGGTCTGGGGCACAGGCTTCTACCAGTCTCTCGTTGGACAGCCTGAGGAACGAGCCCTACCAAAAGCCTACAAGATGGCCGGAGAGAAGGAGGCTAACGTGCTCGTGGCCGACGGCCTAAGCGTAAGGGAACTCCTAGTCCTGATGAAGGCCCTGCCGGGGAGGATAGCCTACACCGCTGGGCGTGCCGCCCACCCGACCACAACGGCGGCAGCCGCCCGCTCCTTCTACGGCACCAACAGCCTAGAAGACGCCTTCCACGGAAGCAGGCTGATTGAGGGACGTGAATGGTCGGGGCAGGTCATACACGACGTCAGGTCCCCGCCCAAGATAGGCGGCCTGAAACACCTCTCGCTACTCACCTACTACCCTGACGCGCCCCTGCATAACGCGGTCAAGTACGGCGTCGCCGAGATCCAGGATGTCTCCAGCGTCATAGGCGACCTCGCCCATCTCATCTCCGAACTTGCTCAAGTCTCGGACCTAGTGGTGACGGGAGACCACGGCTACATCTTCCTAGGCAAGAGCCCTAACCGCTACCTATGGCGCTGGGTCAGCCGCACCGAGAGGCATGGGGGCTCCTACGGAAGCCAGGGATTGGATGCGGGTGGAGAAAAGGTCGCGGTGGGGAGGCTTCATGCCCCCGACGTTCGCAAGAGCGGAGCCTTCATCGTCCACGGAGGCGTCAGCCTTACCGAGTCCCTCGTCCCAATCATCACCGTGAAGGGAGGCAGCTAGATGGTCCAGTACAGGCTGAGCATGTCCAAGAAGCCCACGGTAAGGCTGTACAGGGCTGAGGGGCAAAGTCGGAAGCCCTTGGCAGAGGTGACGGGGACTAGGGCTGAACTGGCCCGGAGCATCCTGCTCCAAGGCATCAGCCTCAAGGAGCTGCTACGGTTCAGGGACGGCAGGGCTGTTATGGAGACCGACGAGGACTCTGCCCTGAAGGTCGCGATCGGGCTCCGAGCCATCATAGGGCTGAGGACTAAGGACCGGATAGTCAAGGCATTGGAGGCTGTTAACTCCATGGATAAGGGAGAGGTCTACTGGTGGCACAGCCTCTACCTAAGGATCGGCGACAGAGCGATACGGGCGCTCCGGACAGCTTATCTCTAACCCGGATCTTCCGGAAGCCCTCTTCTGCTCCTCCACGCGAGTGGAGCTACGACAGAATATGATACGTACCCATACCAGCGAACGCTCTAGGTCTGACTGGCTTGAGTGGCGATCAACAGGATTATCTGGAAACGCAGGGATACCTCCTTGTGTCTGTGTACGGGAGTAGCAGGTTGGGGCTGGAGGATGTTGGAGCAGAGATGCCAAGAATGTGGGGGGCAGTTGATCGCAGACCATGAGGCTGGAGAGCTCGTCTGCAAGGACTGTGGCTTAGTAGCGGAGCGACTCTCATCCTCCTCACCCGTTTCTCAGGAGACGGACGTAGTAGAAAAGAGACGCAGACCCAAGACTCCAGAAGAGAAAAGGATGCTAAGGTGGATGCGCAAGGTTGAACGTTGGGGAAGATGGAAGACAAGGAAAGAGAGGCGTCTAGAAACCGTAGGAAAGGAGTTTATGCGGATCTGTTCCCAGCTTCCTCTCCAGCCAGAGATCAGGCGTGACCTGCGTGAGGAGATCAAGAGAAGGATTGAGTTTCTGAGCCGTGAAGGGATCATCCGCGGACGTGGACGGTCAATCGAGGATATGACCTTCATGGAGGTCTACTCATGTCTTAATGCCGCGTACGGCGTGTTTATTCGCCAAGCAACAGAGGAGTTTTTCCGCGCCAACGCAGAGTTAATGGCAGTATTGTCAAGGCCAGCTAGCAGAGAGAGGGACGAGAATTCTGCGGAGAAGAATGAGGAAAGATTGAGGCACGCGCAAACGCTAGTATCAGCTACCGAGTTTATGAAGAAGCTCATAGAGAAGCTTGAGGTGGAAAATCCAAGCAGAGTTAGCTCCGCCCTCAAAGATAAAGTCCACGTTGTTGAACGATTAGAACGTAGGCTGCGCGAGGAGAAGGCTCCAATATCGCTTTCCTACGTTATTCTCAACAAGATCGACCCCTCAATAAGGTATGTAGATAACTCTAACCTCTACCGTCTCTTCGACCTATCTCCCTTTAGAGGCATGTTTATCTCGAAGGCGGACGGTTCCTTCGGCACGGATGAGAGAAGGATAAGTCCCGCTGCAAAGACGTACGCGACAGAAGTAGAGATGGTAGGCCACGAGCTCTTCAAACTGTTTATGAAAAAAGTGCCAGACTCAGAGCGTAAGAGGAAGAGGATTGGGTTGACGTGCGTATGTGTCTACGCGGCGGGTTACCTTCAAGCCCTGAAATTCATCAGCTTCACACGGCGACTGGCAGGCAGGATCACGCTCGACGGCATCAGCTATCCGGGGAAGGTAGGGGAGTGGAGCAAATTCTTTCACATAAGCGAGGCCACCTTTCACAGACGGTTGAAGGAGCTTAAGAAACACATCCCACCTCTTGTCGCCCTACTTGAGAGGCAGGACCGAATGAGAGCTATCCATGCCAAGGTGAGGAGGCGGAGGATAAAGTGGCCCCTCGTGGAATCACGTGTGGAAGACGCCCTCTTCAGGGAGGACTTCGAGCAGATAGAAGAGGCCCTTCGACAGCTCAACGCGATAGTTGAAGAGTCGTTTTCCCTCGAAAAAAGCTTTTTGAGCCATAGGAGCCTGTTTTAGGCTCAGTTTGGCAAAAGGCTTTCTTGCTATGCTTTTCAGGCGTACTTTGAGGCTCTCAAAACAGGTCGAAAATCGCTGTACTCCTACTGAGGAATATCGACCGTCCTCAGGAGTCGTGAGATGTCTGAGAGAGAAGAGATCGTGACGGTCTCATTCTGCCTGCCAAGACATTTGCTTGAGACCGTAGAGAAGGTGAGAAAGCATAGGGGAGACGTAACACGTTCAGCAACCCTACGGCTACTCCTCTTGACAGGGTTGGCAGAGCTAAGCTACCTCCCTCCTGAAGTGAAGAAAGCTCTGGGACTAAGGGAGGGCTCGAGACCATGAATCCACGGCTGAAACTCAGAATCGAGGAGATGGCCAGCACAGTAGCGGGCTGCTACGACCCATCTGGACAACGAAGGCCTCTATCGCCAAACCAGTGCGATAGATGTCACAAGCACTCAGATCTAGTCTGCCCGACGCCAGCGAAACCTAGCGACGGAGGGAAGAACGTTGACCAATCCTAGGGCGCTCCTCGACTACGCTCTCGCATATTATGACCAAGGCCTATGCGTTATCCCCGCGATCTACGGGGAGAAGAAGCCGGCGGTTGAATGGAAGAGGTACCAGAAAGAGAGGCCTTCAAGGGAACAGGTGGTCAAGTGGTTCCAAGACCAGGATGGAAAGCGGAACATCGCGATAGTCTGCGGAGAGGTCTCAGGGAACCTCACCGTCATAGACTTCGACGACCCGAGCGTCTACCCGAGGTTCTTCGACACCGCTAAGGTCGAGGCCGCTACGCCAGTCGTCAAGACGGCTCGAGGCGTCCAAGTCTACCTGAGAAGCGGCAAACCCGTCGAGACTTTCAAGCTCCCTGAGCTGCACGTGGAGGTGCGGGGCAACGGAAGCCTCGTAATCGCGCCGCCGAGCCTCCATCCCTCAGGCAGCCATTACGAGTTTAAGAACCGACTAACTGAGATCCAAATGGTTGCGGCTCTCGAGGAAGCCGTCTGGCGGAGAGTCGAGGAGCTCGGCGTGCGGAGACGTATCTACGTTGACCCGAGCTGGCGTTTCCAAGGAACCGGCGCTTATAGGGGACCGGACCCGCCCTGCATAACTTGGCTTTTAAAGGGCGTAGTGAAAGGGCTTAGGCACGACGCAGCCATCAGGCTGCTGAGCTACTGGATCAACTTCCGTCACGAGAGGCCCAAGGCCGCACTAGACAAGGCTAAGGATTGGAACCGGAGAAACGAGGAACCGCTGCCTGAGCAGGAACTGGCAGACATCTACAAAGACGTGGTCAAGGAGCCCTACAACTACGGTTGCACGGATACCCTCTATCGCTGCGGCTGCAACCCCGCTAACTGCGAGATTGGAAAGCATAAGCCCAGCGAAGAGGCTTTGACGAAAGCAGAGGCGTTCATGAAGGACCCCGTAGGCTTCATCCAATACCTACAGCAGTGCCTAGAGTATCGTCTAACCGGCGAACAGAAGAATCGACTCTTCATCTTCCTCGTCGCCGCGGGAGCCGGAGTTCAAACGAGCGTCATCCGCATCACCGGCCCCAACAGCGTTGGAAAGAATCAGTTGATTCGATGGTTACAGGAGTTCTTCGGAGCAGACCGTGTCATCGCGATAAGCTCCGCGACGGTCAACTGGCTGAAACGGAAAGTGATGCGTGGCCTCGACACGCGCGGCAAGATCTTCATACTTCTAGAAGAGCGGGGCGAGAGGGAGGGGGCGTTCAAGTACCAGTTCGAACAGATCTACAGCGAAGACAAGGTTATCATCGGCCTGAACGTCCGCGATAAGGAGACCGGCGAATGGGAGCCTGTGGAGGTCGAGCTTCAAGGCCCGCTCTGCTTCATAACGACCAGCACGGAGCTTGAA
>JAWCPE010000123.1:0-6148 GCA_038870415.1 Bathyarchaeia archaeon | reverse complement strand
ACTAAATGGCTTCTTCGCCGGAGGCATCAATACGAACTATGTTCTTCAATCCTTCCTGCCTTGCCTTGCTCTCTACTGTGTCTAAGGCTCGGCTGTTTATGTCCAAGGCATAAACTCTTCCCGTCATTCCCACTAGCTTAGCTGCTGCAATCGTGTATGTACCAGAACCGCAGCCGAAATCTAGAACTACGTCGCCCACTTTGACTCCCAGATCAGTCAGAACCCCAAGAGCATGGTTATCTAACCGGCGTTTGAACTGGAGTTCTCCGGTAACCTTTGTCAGACCAATATGCTTCGTCATCCACTTCATAGACCGCATGCTCCTAGCATCTCCGTCTTTGAGGACCGAGCGGAGGGATAGGAGAGAGACAGGTCCTCTTCGCCCGCATTCGACCTATAAAACCTCGTCACCAGAAACGTTACTATTCTGGTAACCTCAGCTTCCTGCGCTCACAATTGGCCTGCCACTGCCTCCAATTGCCCCAGCCATTCCTTAACGGGGAGATTGGGGAACGACCAGCTCGCATGGGGTTGGTAGAATCTGTCCAACGAAACCGTCCTCAGGCGGGGCGCGAAGTGCTTGAGGCCTGAGAGGATGACCCACTGCAAGTAGTACGGAACACCTATGAGCAGGACAAGATCGTATTGTCCTGAACCGTCGAGTCCCTTCCATTCAGGATCCCTAAGCCTATTCGCTATGTCCATGATCGACATCGACGTTCCCATTTCATAGCGTGTCCTCGCAAGCTCCTTCCCCGTCTCAGCTATGGCGACCAGGGGGGCTTTAGCCGTCCGCGCGAGGATGAAGGCGTAGTCGATAGGCCTCTTGGGCCCCAATCCCTCGTTCAAGGCCTCATGTCCGATGATGAGGATTGGGCGTTTCGCCCTCCGAACCATGGCGGCGACCACATCGGGCCTCGTTATGATGAAGGCCTTTCTCGGGCCGGGTATCTCAGCTCTCTGCCACGGCTCAGCTCTATTCATCTTCACCCCTCCCTCTTCCTCACCAGCCTCAGGAGAAGGGTAGGGTCTGGAATCTCGCGTTCCACCCAGGCCTTCCCCTTCAACGCCTCTAAGACCTCCTCCCTCATCGTTATCGGGATATCTGACTCCATCCTAACGAAGAGGTGAAGGTCATCAGGCAGAGAACCGTAAACCCTCCTGTGCAGGTCCGCGTAATGCGTGAGCTTTATGGCTCTTCCCTTGCTTGTATCATTGGGTCTCATGCAGAGCTTTGCAGCCATAACCATGGCTTCTCCCTTCGTCGAAGCAGCCCAGAAAAGATGCTCAGGCGTCGGCCCCACGTAGACCTGCTTTCCGGTGCGAGCATCGTAGACAAGCCAGTCCTCTTCGCGGTCGCTCCGGCCTAGGAGCATACGCCTATACTTGGCTCCGTGTGGACCGACTATGACCGGCACGCCCAGCCGCCAGAAGCCACTCGCTATCGAGGCTGCCTTCTGACTTAGCGCTCCCCAGGCGACTCCGACGGCACCGACACGGTTGTGGATGTAGTCAGCGATCTCCTCGTAGTTTCCTCTCAGGTTCCGTCTGGCGAAGATGCTTGCGATCTTGATGGCGGCGCCCGCTATGTGAGCGTTAGAGACGCATGACCCCACGTTTATGAGGCCGCCGGCCTCGAAGCTCCCCGGGTACCGCTCGTAGGGGCTAAGCCCCTCCTCGTCCTTCTGCATCGCAACCGACATGGCTGCACAGCCTGAGGTGAGCACGATGTAACGGCGACGGGCGAACTCCTCAGCCATCTCGGCGACCTCTCTCCCCCCGTTCGGATAGTTGGCGCAGCCGACGAAAGCCACGACGCCCGGGATCTCACCGAGCACTATACCGGCGCCGACATTCCTTATCTCAATGTCCTGTATCGGGCCTCTTCCCACGCGGATCTTGTACTTCTCTTCCCTCAGTCTATCATAAGCGGCCTTCACGATGAGGCTGTGAACCTGGATGTGGTTTGGGCACGCGCTCTCGCAGCGGGCGCATCCAATGCATGCCTCATATAGGCTGGCGAGTTCTCCAAGTTCTCCTTCAGCCGCCGCGCTTAGGGCTTCTGGAATCCGTAGGTCGTTCGGGCAGGCCCGTCTACACTCGTCGCATTTCCCACACCTTTTAGCCTCTTGGATCACCTCGTCTACGTTTGGCTTCACCTTGAACCTGGCACGGCGAGGCGCTACTAGAATCGATGCTCTGACGGCTACTTCCCCGACCTTGGCTGGGTCGAGGATCAAGGCGCCCTGAGCCTTTCCCTCGGCAAGGTCTGCCACGATTTCGTCTGCCGGGTCGAGAGTTCGATCAAGTAACCCCAAGCAGTTCTTCTCTGAAGACGCGATGACAAGGGCCCCGATTCTCTGGGCTTCGATGAACGTGTCGGCTCGGATGCACTGTTCATCAACTACGACGACGTCTGGGATACCGCTTCTTATGTATCGAAGCTGCCAAGATATGGGCCCTATGATCTTGGCCCTAGGGTTATACCTCGTCACATCATGGGCTGTACAGCAGATGCCTGTAACCTCGACCAAGCCGTAGAGCCCCTTCTCGTAGAGGTAGTCGACGACCCCGACGGCTGAGGGGACGTTATGGCCGACGACGAGGATAACAGGCTTCGAAACGTCAATCGTTCCCATGCCTATCTCGGCAAGGGGGGCTTCCGGGTCGGCCTTGGGCAGGTTGAGGGCTGAGATCTGCGCTATGTCAGCGACCTCCATGCCGACCTGGTCGATCATCCCGGCGTGGAACACCTTAGATTCGAAGTCAAGCTCATCCCCCTCCTGCCCTGTGTGGGTTGCGGCGAGCAGGTGGGTGATCTGAGTCTCAAGGTAGTCTAGAACGTCTTCGAGGTCGCCGAGATTCCTAGGCTTCACGCCGCAGACCAAGCGTGTAACCGGGGCCTCAAGCTCGACGCCCGCGGCTTTCCCAACATCGATAGGATGGTCGCGACCATGCCTCTCTATCAGGTGTTCCACCAAGTGTCTTGCATGACCCGTATGCGTCGCGGCGCCTATGCAGCATGCCAGTAGGACGATGCGAGACTGCTGAGCGGCCATGTTCAGTCCGCAGGCCCCTCGTTTCCCCGCCGTCAGGTCGCATTTACCCATAGTGCAGAGGCAGCAGATGTCGCAGTAGGGCATGTAGAAGGGCTTGTACCTTTGAAGAAGCTTCATGTCCCAGCTTCTGAGGGCGGCGATCGAGGGATAGGGGGTCGGCCCCTCAACCTCGGCCCACTCCTCCAATGAGATTCGGCCTATGGCGACCTCTAGTCCCCTGACCTCGGCTACATCTGTCTTCAGCTCTCCAAGCCTCAGACTCAACGCTCTCCTAGGCATCAGCCATCAACCCTGAAAAAGGCCTTCCACCGCTTCTCATCGGTTCGGCCTGGTTTAGTAGGCAAATCATATATATGGTTACTGTTTAGAAAACAAACCAAACCGAGGAGCGATGGATTGGACGACGTAGACCGAAAAATCGTCTCACAGCTGTGGATCGACGGGAGGACCGCCTACGAAGACCTAGCCAAGCAGGTTGGGCTGACAGGCGTAGGTGTGAAGAAGAGGGTGAGAAAGATGCTTGACCAGGGGCTCATGAGAGTATCGGCTCTCATGAACGTGGAGAAGCTGAACCTCTCAGCCGCCCTGGTTCTCCTCGAAACTGAGAGCGGAGAAGCGATGAGGGAGATCCTTCAACGGTTCAAGGACTGCCCCCGGGTCGTGCAGGTCTTCTCCACCCTCGGCGGCTACAACCTTATCGCGTTGATAGTAGCGGAGAACCGTGGAACCCTAGAAAGCATATCCGTTGAGAAATGTTCCTTGAGAAGCGGCCAGGGAATCCGCAGGTCGGAGTTCTACCCTGTTGGTAAGATCCTTTACGAGCCTTTCCTGCACGTGAGGGAACACCTCACGCATCGGGGGAGACTGACCGCGCCCTGCAACGTGGACTGCCGAACATGCGAGGGCTTCCAGGCGGCAAGGTGCGTCGCCTGCCCAGCAACCCAGAACTACCACGGTACACTCTGACTACTCGCTCACCTCTCCCCCTCATCGCATCAAGCCGGCCGCTTCGGTCGAAAGTCCCTCGACTGGGTTCCGAGCCGATTCGAGTTATAGGTCCACCTAGCTTGCTTTCCGTCTGGACCAGAGGTGTCGAAGAACGGCTTCGAGTATAGACCCCAGATATGAGGAGAGTTCTCCCTCATAACCCGCCGGAGTTAAGGAGCGGCGCGTCTGCGTGGGCCTTGGCACACTCAGCCAGCGAGGCAGGCGAGAGCTGAGGTAAAAAGCGTATGGAATGGAGCTGAAGGTGATACGTCCCATAGTACTTCTGTTCGCCTCCTTTAGTATTACAGAAAAGATGAAACGTAATACTTATATGGGAATCTCTGCCATCATTGATCGCGGTACCGCCTTGGAGACCCGGAGCTCCCTCCCCTGGACCATGGATAAGCTGATTCAAAACGCAAGCATGTTCCACGGGCACTTGGGGCCGTTCCTCGTTCTAGGCCTAAAGGCCGGCTTGGCTGCGGTGGAAACCCTAGGAAGAGACCCCTTCAAGACGCGGGCCATCGTTGAGACCTGTCTTTCGCCGCCACGTTCCTGTTTCCTCGACGGGGTTCAATACGCTTCAGGTTGCACGTTGGGCAAAGGGAACATCGAGGTTCGAGAGAGCAGTTGTATCTCAGTCCTTTTCATCAAGGCGGGGAAGCAGCTGAAGCTTACGCTTAGGGACGAAGTCCTCGCGAGGATAGGCATAGACATGTCAAGCGAAGAGTTGGAGAAGCTAGCCTTGGACCTTTCAAGCAGGGGGTACGAAGAGCTCTTTGAGATAAAGACGTGTGGTATAACCCCCTCTGAACCCGATGAGTGAAGGGGACCTAGGATGCATCAAGCCCCTGTCATACGGCTTGAGAACGTGTGGACAACGTACGAGGGAGAACGAAAAGCGGCGATCAAAGACATAAGCTTGTCCATAAGAAGGGGGGAGTTCGTCTACGTTGTAGGCCCTAACGCGGCTGGAAAGACGACGCTTCTAGAGACCGTCAACGGACTGCTAAAGCCCGTCAGAGGCACGGTCGAAGTCCTTGGAAGAGACATGTCAAAGAACGGGAGGCAGGCCCGGTGCCAGATAGGGTACGTCCCACAGGACTTCGTAGTGGACCCCGGCGAACCCTACACGGCGCTGGACGTCGTCTTGATGGGTATGTTCGGGAAGATCGGTGTCATGTACAGGTTGAACGGGGCAGACGTAAAGAGAGCCTTAGAGACGATGGCCTTACTCGACGTAGACGGATTGTCTCGGAGACCCATGGGAAAGCTTTCGGGCGGACAGCAGCAGAAGGTGATGATCGCGAGAGCGCTGGCAAAGGAGCCGAGGGTTCTCCTCCTCGACGAGCCGTTCAGCAACCTCGACGCCGACTCACGTCGAAAGGTACCCGACCTCATCGGGCAGCTGCATAAGGAGAAGGATATGACCACGATTATCGTAACCCATGATGTAACCCATGTCTCAGACCGATGCAACAGGGTGGTCGTGATGGAGCGTGGCAGGATTGTGGCTGACGAAGGCCCACTGACAGCCTTCGACGCGTTGAGGACATATCAAGGCTCGCTCAGCTTGGAGGTAATGAGATGATCTGGCTTGAGTCAACGATCATGCTGAGGGCCTTTGTGGGATGTGTGCTCGCCGGCCTTCTCACCGGCCTAGTCGGTGTCTTCGTCGTCAGGATGAAGCTTTCGAGCATAGGCTATTGCATGTCTCACGGCGCCTTCGCCGGGGCAGCCCTAGGGGTCGCAGCAGCCCTAGACCCGCTGATGACGGCGCTCCTCTTCGCCTCAACCACAGCCCTCTTCATAGGCCCCGTCGCGGACAAGGCCAGGCTGCACGCCGACGTGATAACGAGCATAATGTTCCCTTTGAACATGGCGTTAGCCTTTATCTTCCTCACCTTCTCTCCGGAGGTAGGCTTGAAGAGCGATGTGGCGAATGTGCTCTGGGGGAGCGTCCTCTCTATAACGAACAACGACGCGGTCTACCTTTCAGCCCTCTGCGCGGCGACGGTAGCCCTGCTGTACCTCTTCTGGAAGGAGCTCTTCGCGATCATGTTCGACAGGAAGATGGCTGAAGCCGACGGCATAAGCACGAA
>JAWCPE010000122.1:0-6184 GCA_038870415.1 Bathyarchaeia archaeon | reverse complement strand
CGCATCCCAGTGTCGTCCTACGGGTAAAAGAAAGACGAACAGTTTGTTAGTGGAGGTGAGTGAAAATAATCTTGATATCGGGATTGCTTTCACTTGTCTCTGCTTTCAAAGTGTTCGTGATACTTATCAAGCCAGAATATGCGAGATCAGGTTTAGGGTGCTAGGTTTTGGACAGAGTCCTGACCTCTCTGGTCAGGCAGAGGATACTCCTAGCGCTTCAGGAGGGCGAACTCCACATCAACGAACTGGTCCGCAGGACGAACAGCACCTATACTCGCGTAAGCAGAAACCTAGCCGTACTTAGGGAGAGGGGGCTCGTTGAGGAGCAGTACTTCGGACAGGTGCGGATGACCAGGCTGAACTGGAAGAACGAGAAGCTTCAGGCCGCTCTCAAAGCCTTAAGCCTCTTGCGGGATGCAGCTGTTGGCGACACGCGTTAGTTAGTCCGAAACTTATATCCTAACCGTGGCGGCAAGAATCACCCCTCCTTAGAGAGGCTCGACAACAAGCAGCGGCTTCTCTCCCTCTAGCTCTATCTCTATTCGGTGAATCCTGTCTTCACCCTCTGTCCGAATCTTCACTCTTATGCTCTTATCGATGTGCTTGATTGTTTCCAGACTGATCGCAAGTCTAACAATGGCTTTGACTACAGGGGTTTCACGCATCAAGGCCATACCTAACCATCCCCTCCGCATCGATAGGGCCTTTCCGTCAAGAGTACCAGGCGCAGCAGGCGAATATCCATTAAGGCGACTCTTCCAATTCCCGCCAGCTGGGTCTTTCCGCTGAGAAGGAGACCTCACCCCTCAAAGCCGGAGGGCATATTTACCCTCGGAATCTCTCCAGCTCAGCCTTGAGCCTCGTGAGGTGAATCCCCAGCACCTTAGCGAGCCCCGGGTTGTAGATCGCCGCCGCCGGATGGATCGTGGGGAAGAGCCTCCGGCCGCCGACGGTGAAGAGTTTCCCCCTGATGCCTGGCTTCGCTTCGCCTAGGAACCGCTCAATCGCCGTGTTCCCCAGGAGGCAGACGACCCTCGGCTGAACAAGGGTGAGTTGCCGCTCTAGGTAGGGTTGGCAGGCGTCCGCCTCATCCCGGAGCGGCGGCCGGTTCCCGGGCGGCCGGCACTTGACCACGTTCGTGATGAAGACCTCCTCGCGCCGTATCCCGGCCGCCTCGAAGGCCTCGTTCAGCAGCTGGCCGGCTCTCCCGACGAACGGCCTCCCCTGCCGGTCCTCTTCTACGCCCGGCCCCTCGCCGACGAAGAACAATTCTGCATCCGTGGGTCCTTCACCTGGAACTGCGTTGGTTCTCGACTGGGAGAGGCGGCAGAGGGGGCAGACGCGGACCTCCGCGGCGACCTTCTCAAGGCTGTCCGTGTAGGCGTCCCTCCAGCCTGATCGCGTCCTGAGCCTGGAAGTGGCCGCTCCGCTCGCTATACGACCCCTCAGCCTCGGAGCTTAACTCCTCGAACACGATCTGAGCGAAGGTTGCGCCTACGGGTACTTCCACGTTGCCGGGGGAGGCGTTTAGCGCCGAGAGCGTCAAGGTTCCCTCGAAGCCTGCGTCTACCTTGCCGAAGGAGCCTATGATGCCCCTCCTCGCCCAGCTACTTCGGATCCAGAGCTGACCTGCGAGTCTCCGGCCAAGCTTGATGCGTTCTAGGGTGCCTACGAGGAACCAGGCGCCGGGCGGGACCTGCAGGCGTCCTTCGCAGATGTGGAGCCCCGCGGCGGGAAGCATCACCTCGGCGACGGTGAGGTCGTACCCGTTCGGCGTGAGGCTCGTCTCCTTGAAAGGCTCGATCGAGAGTTCACCCGACCCTAGGAGTCTCCTCAACTCTGCATCGGAGAGGACTGCCAACTCTCGCAAGTCTCCGGGGCTTGCTCCCCCCTCAGTGGGCTTAAGTCTTCTTCCCCATCTTTAGGGCTAGCGCAAGGGCCTGAGTCGAGTCTATCTCAGCCCGGGGGATCGCTTAGGGTTCTCGTGCGGCTTCGTGTATTACAGGTATGATCGTGAGCTTGTAGGGGCATCGTTTCTCGCATTCGCCG
The DNA here is from genome assembly GCA_038870415.1 of Bathyarchaeia archaeon. Taxonomy (GTDB): domain Archaea; phylum Thermoproteota; class CALKCG01; order B24; family JAWCPE01; genus JAWCPE01. The sequence continues at coordinate 4,135 of JAWCPE010000122.1, read as the reverse complement.
CAGTCGTTGCAGTTCTTCGCTCTCTCCGCCTGTTGCCTGTACATGGCCTCGGCGGCGGGTTGCAGCCCGTAGGCCCGCCGGTAGTAGATGAGGCTCATTATGGTCGGTACGCTTATCCCCTGCGGGCAGGCGCAGGCGCCGCACTCCGTGCAGCCGGTCAGGCCGGGTCTCCTCGCGTCTTGAAGAAGCCTCTGAAACTCCTCCGGTGTGGGCTCGGGCTCTGCAGTCGCGATGTTCTCATCTATGATCGCTTTGGAGTACATGCCGCTGAGCACCACGTCAGCGCCGGAGCAGAGCGCGAACCTCAGGGACCGCGTGGCCGGTTTCAGGGCGCCGTGGCCTGTAGGCCTCATGACGAAGGTGCCTACGCCGTGCCCCTTCGCGTAGGGCAGAAGCTCATCTAAAGGGTAAGGATGGATCATGTTGAAGATGAAGAGGACGTTATCGAAAGGGTAGGCTTTCAAAGCCTTGGCGAGGATGTCAGGGTTGTGGCCTGTGATGCCTATGAAGTTGACTTTTCCCTCCCTCTGGCAGCGGATGAGGCCTTTCAAGGCGCCGCCCGGCCTTAGGACACGGTCGAGCTGCTCTTGGAAACGAATGTTGCCCAGCTCGTAGAGGTCTAGGTGGTCAGTCTGGAGCGACGTGAGGCTCTGCTCCACGTCCCTAAGCGTCTCCTTCTCAGTTAAAGCGACGTTCTTAGACGCGAGCCAGTAGTCATCGCGGCGATGCGCTATGGCCTTGCCGACCATCTCCTCGATGACGCCGTAAGCCGTCTTCGAACCTGTCTCGACGAGGTTCACACCCCGGTCGAGGGCGTAGTTCAAAGCCTCCGTCGCCTGTTCCTGGCTGAACTGCGAGAGCATATTCGTGCCGCAGCCCAAAACGGAGACCTTCATACCGGTCCGGCCGAGCATCGTGTAACGCATCACATCACCCGCCTGAATAGGGAAGCCTACACCGCCTCGGCGGCCGCTTACTTAGACTTAACGCCACCTGCCTACGGCGAGAGCGGCAACCTGACGACAGGAAGCTCGGAGTGAACTCAACATCTTCTTAGCGTCTGGCGCGTATAGGCCTGTCTAGCGTTTCTCAAGATTTTCTCACTGAGCAATGTTGAGTTAGCTCGTCGTCGTGATCGTGATAGGTTTCCCGTACTGCGGTAGTCTCAGTCTGCTCTTTCCGGCTAGGAGGTCTCTGAAGCGGTGGGGCTTCTCGGTATGGATTGGGAAGACTGTTTGAGCGCGTATCTCTGTAGCTATCTTCTTCAGGTCTTGGGGTGAGGCATGCCCTGAGGCGTGGCATTGATGGAGCCTCAGCCCGAAGTGCCGCGTCCAGTTCCGTAAGATGCGGAGCTCTGCTTCGCCCTCCTCGTTGAACGGCTCGCTCATCGAGTGAATATAGCAGCCGCCGGGGCGGGGCTTTATGTCGATTAGCTCCGTCAGGTTCGCCCAGTCAAGGTTCAGCATCAGCTCGGATTGACGCTTCTGAACGTGCTCATAGTCCACGGAGGCCCCCGCGAACTCCTTCTCATACCGGTAGTACGTAGCCTTCCTCCGCAGGTAAACCAGCGCATCCTTCAGCATATCGCCGGTGCGCAGCTTCGGGTCTGAGGCTAAGGCTTTCAGGATGAAGGCGACCTTCGCAGATACGACGAAGGTTCTGCCAGTCTTATTCGCGACGTTGTGGAGGGTCCTTACCCTGTCGATATCCCTCCCGTAGAAGGAGGTGAGCACCAGCCCCTTCGTCCGCGAGACGACCCCCCTGCTTCTGTTGAAGACTTCCCCCTCAGAGTTGGACTGGAACTGGTCGGCGCCCTCGACCCTCGTCCCCTCGCATATCAGCAGGTCGGGCTTCGCTTGGGAGGCCCTCTCCAGGAACTCATCAGTCATCGCCGCCAGTGGGCCGTGACGCCTCAGGTCCCCCGTGTAGACGAACGTATGGTCCGCGGCGTGAATGAGGAAGCCGTACGCTCCTGGGATGCTGTGGTCCACATGGATAGGCTCGACCTCGAAGCTGTCGACCCGGATACGGTCGCCGGTTCGGAACATCCTGTACGCGTGTTCGTTCAAGTCCCAGCTGGGGCTTGTCTCACGCATCGCGTCCAAGACGAGTTTCGCCGTCTCGCCCAGGTAGACCGGTATCTGCGGGTCGATGAAGCCCAGGTGGCCTACGTGGTCCACGTGAGCATGGCTGAGAAGTATAGCTTGGACCTCGGGCTCCACGTACCGTAGCTTCGTATTCTGAAGCATCTGCTCCGCGTAGAGGCCAGGGACCTCCGGTAGGAGGCCGAACTCGAAGTAGTCCCCGGCGCCGTTTATCGCCCGCGGCTGCAGAAAGCCCAGGAAGTAGTCGTTGCCCCTCGTGAAGCTCTGGCCGAAGTCTAGGAAGAACTTTGTGCCGCGGTCCTCTACCAGGACCTTGTTCCCACCGATCTCGCCTACGCCGCCGAAGAACGTCAGCCTCAACAAGCCAGGCTCCCCCGAGCCCCAGCTATGGGAGGGGGGCGTATCTAGCCTTTACGCAATTCTCTGAAGAGACCGCTGGTAAGAAGTAGCTCGGGCTCTCCCCGCCCATTCCTCTAACGTTGGTGTCTCCCGCCATGCGACCGCGTCGAGCGTTAAGGCTTTAGTTAGTCGAGCAGTCTTTATGAGAGAGACGAGAGAACTGTCCAAGAGCGAGTATGCCCTTCTGTAGGAGCTGCGGCAATGAGACCTGGAAGCGGAAGGTTGGAGGCTGCCCTCGCTGCGGCGTGGAACAGTACATATCCGTCCCGGTGCCTTCGGTTGAATGACGGGACTCTTTTATCCTGCATAGCTGATCATCGCCGGAACTATCTTACTTCTTAGGGGGACTCAGTTTATGGAAAAGGTAAGAATTCTCCTCATACTTGTTCTATCTGCATCGTTGGTGGGTAATCTATGCACTTACCTCTACTTCAGGAGCGAAAACCTCGGGCTTAGGGACGAATTGAATAGAAAGATCGCAGAGAAAGATGAACTTGCCCAAAGCGTTTCCTGGTTAGAGTACTCGTATAACGAGCTGAACAAAAGGTACGGGGAATTGATGGAAGAAAACCGAAACCTTTCTTCCACAATCGAAGAGCTGCGAACAGAAATCGATCGGTTGAAGGAGGACTACTTGGAAGTTCTCGAGGCGAATAGGGTATTGGCGGATGCATTGGAGGGTATTGGGAGCGTTCTCATAGTCCCGTATAACTACACTCTAATGGGATACTACGACTTCATGGACAGGTTCATGTTCACCTATAACGAAGAGATGAAGGCGTTCGTTTTAAATGCAACTCATAGATGGGACGGTACGGAAGAGGATTTTCAATCAGACCTCTACCGAATATACGAAGCTTGGTCTAATGCCTTCACTTTCTCTTTTCCAGGAGCCACGGAGAACCTTACATTTATCAACATAGGCGAATGGTGGTATACGATCACTTGGCAGAATGATACGTACCTTAAAAGCGTGAAATACGAGGTTTTGGAGACGCCGGTCTGGGGGGCTCAGATAAGCTTTCGACAGAAAAAGGGCGTTTGCGCAGACTACGCAACAGTCCTCACATCCCTGCTTTACGCCTACTATGACATTTCCGGGAGGAATCTCTCCACATGCTACCTTTCCATCAGTCTTAGTGGGAGGGGCCATCACGGTTGCGTCCTGATTAAGGAGCGGGGAGATATGGTTGCCATAATAGACTGGGAAGTGATAACGAGAAGCGATGGGAAGGTTGTCTTCATGCCTTTTAGCGAGGCGAAGGCGCTTCATGAAAGCTATTGGGGATGCAGTATTAGCTATGATACTGCCGGTATGAGGACTTCCACCCACCCATTTCTTATTAGAAATTTTTCCTCGAACGAAGAGTTCTATAAGTGGCTCATCGAAGAGTTCGAGTAAAATTAAGGGTATCACGTTGACTTTTAATCATAGGCTTTCTGCTCGAATGGGTGGGTTTCATCGTGGTCCTCTTCCTCTCCGTCGCCCCCGGTCGCCGTACCAAGCGGCACGGGACGACCCCGTTTCGCGAAGACCACAGTTCTACCCATCTTCGGTCTTGCCGCGTGGATAGCCGTCCTCGTAGCGATGTGGGTCTGACAGGCCTACGACGCATATTCCCTCGCGAAGC
>JAWCPE010000121.1:0-6222 GCA_038870415.1 Bathyarchaeia archaeon | reverse complement strand
CTGAACGCTGGCCTGCTCCCAACGCCCCCCAATCTGCGAGCTTCTGCCAACAACCTCACGGCCTCTTGAGGGCGCTCATCCACTATACCAAGCAGAGCCTACCGGGGAAAGAGATTCGTGAGAGATGCTATAACCCCGGGGAACACGAGAGACTCAGATTTAGAGCTGACGAAGCAGGCCGAGCGCACAGTTATCGGTACAGGCTACCGAGCTGGCTCAGCCTCGAAGCTCTCAGTCCACTCCGGCCGGGCGGGGGCTATGGCTGACTCTAAGAGGCCCCTCCACTCCTCGTCAGTAAGCCTCCGGTCCTGAGGCTGAGGGAACTCGTAATAGCTCAGGGCGGCGCCGAGGCCCGCGTAGATGGTCCCGTCGGGCAACGTGTAGGCGACGGCGATGAGATGGAAGTAGCCTGTGCCCACCTCTAAGACCTGGGCGGAGTTGGGGTCTGTGAAGACGTCGGCGATTATCCTGGGGTCCTTCACCCTCTCCTTCAGCCCTTTAAGGAGGCTGTCAAGCCTCAAGCCGAACCCCGCGATCAACGCTCTCTCATTCTCGGTCAGGGCGAGGCCTTTCAGCTCTTTGACCGATATCTCCTTCAGGGAGCCCAGCAGCTCGACGAGCGCTTCAAGCCTCGACTGATGGGCGTCCGAGAGCAGCTCTAGCTTTTCAAGGCCATTCCTAGTGGAGTTCACGAGCATCTGCAGCCTTGAGTAGACGAGGGGAAGCGGCTCCACGTACCCCACATGGGGCTGTTCAGGCGGAAGCGAGACCTTCGCCGCGTAAGGTTGCTTCGCGTACAGGATCGTGTCATGCCTCAGCTGGGCCCAGCTAGCAAGCCCAGTGTTGAGGCTCTTATCCAGCCAGGCCTCTGTTCGCATGTAGGCCGGGTACCCCTCGCCCGGAGCCTCGAACTCCGCCTTCAAAGAGTAGAGCCAGCCCATGTAGAGGCTCTCAGTCCAGTTCGCCACGGTCAGGTTCCCCACGTATGACTTCAACGCGTCAAGCTGCTTCCCGTAGCCCGGGAACCGCTCCTTCTCCGCTTGAAGCAGCTGTTCAGCTCGCTTCGAGCCTAATCCGGCGGCGATGTCGAGGCCCTTCACCATCGTCCGACTCTCAACCTTGGGGTATACGAGCTCCTGATGCACGTACCCGTCGAGGATGAAGCGTTGGCCGAACCATCGGAGCCCCACCATCCGAGGCTTCTCCTCAGGCCACCAGGGCACGTTCACGATCCGGGCCCTGTCGCGTCTCACTACCTCCGCTTGGAACGCCTCGAGCTTCTCCTCGTCGTTCACGGATTCAGGCTTGAACCCGGAGCCGTAAATCGCCTTTGCGGCGTCGATGTAATCGTAAAGCGTCAAGTCGTCTGAACGCCCGACGATGAACGAGGTGGGCAGGTAGGCCTTCTCCCAGGCTTCGAACGCGGAGCCATACGTCTCCGTACGAGCCTCAAGTGTCACGTAGGTCAGGATGAGCGCCTGAGCGGTCTGGAGCCGCGCAAGCTCCGGCTCCTGCGGGTCCTGGGCTTCGAACCGCATCCGGCCCAGCCACATCGCGGCTTTGAAGTAACGCTGCAGCAGCTCCGAGACGGTGTAGTGTCCTCGGGGCTTATACTGCGTGTAGTCCTCCCCGTACTGGAATATGGGGCTCCGCGCCTCCGTTTGAGAGGACGCTTCGATAAGCTCTAGTTCAGCCTCCACGAGGCCTATCGCCGCTTGCGGCACCTTGAAGGCCGGGTTGAGAAGCCTCCCGGCGACTGAGAGGTAGGCCATGTCTAGGAGCGCCGCCTCCCTTGCGAGGCTCTTCTCAGGCATACCGTCGTAGATTTCCTGGGCTTTCTCCACCATCGCAGCGACTGAAGCGTTCAGCAAGGCCGCGAATATCTCCTCCTCTAGGTCCATGAGGATGGAGTCGAAGAAGGCATGGTACACGTAGAACACGCTGTCCGTGGTGACGTAGACCGGGATGCCGGCCTCCTTGAAGCCCTTGTACATCTCCGCGAGGTCGGTGAACCTTGCCTTGACGACGACGAAGCCGTTCGTCTTCAGCTTCGCTAAGGCCTCCTCGCTCAACCAACCCTTGACGTTGTCGAGGCCCCTCACCTTCGACAGGTCCAGGGGCAACGTGTAACTGGGCGCAGAGGCTGTTACGACCTGGAGCTCCTCGCCTTCGGAGATAAAAAGGCCATAACCTGAAACCGTGGGGAAGACGACCGCGTTGAACGGAGGCTTCCGCGATGGTGAAAGAGACTGGTAAGCCAAGTAGGAGCCGCCTAGCACTGCGCACAGCCCAACTGCCAAGATGAGCCTCAGCAGCTTAACCATAGGCACCGATACATCAGGTTGCGGCATCTGAGATAAGCCTAGAGATTCGAACAGAGGCGCTCCGGAGCCTCCCGACCGGCTGGCAGCCGTTGCCCTACGCCTTCCGTCCTCAAGGCACTTCTCATCTCATCTCAGAGCTAGAGCAGCAGAGGCCTCGGCCTGTTCCACGTTCTCAGCAGCTTTAACTCGGCTCCTATGCGAGACGTCAGGTTAACTCAATGGTTGGCCTCTGGGGAGCCAGTTGTGGGAGGTGCTCCCGGTCTTGATATTCTCCATCGTCGCGCTGCATGCGAGGCTTCCTCTCCCGTAGCCTACTGGGAATCCGTCCGTCGTGAAACGGCCTCTCCGACCGTGGAAACGAGTCTCGTAGGCTAAACCGTCCGGCTCGATGCTGCAGGTCACGCTCGAAGGGGGCAATAGAAAGACCTTGGAAGTAAGCTTCTCGCGTTCGCGCCGCGCTAGCTCTGAACTGTTCGTTTCTTACTCGAAGAAGGTTTCGCCGGGCAGTAGATACTCCGTCACGGCTTGCCCGTTCAGTTCAACGCCTAGACCGGGCTTACTCGGGACCTCTATGAACCCGTCCTTGACCAGTTGCTTCTCGCCTATGATCGTGCTCCAAGCCGGCCAGTCCTGATAGTGGTATTCCAGCGAGAGAAAGTTCGGCATAGCCGCGCATAAGTGGCATGCGGCGACCGTGCCTAGGGGGCTGTTCGTGTTATGGGGCGCGACTATCACGTTGTAGACGCCGGCTATGTCTGCAACCTTCATGCCTTCGGTCAGCCCTATCTTTCCTATGTCCGGCGAGATGACGCTTGCAGCGCGTCTCTGGAGGAGCTCTAGGAAATCGTAGGCGGCGTACATGTTCTCTCCGGCGCAGATGGGGGTTCGCGTAGCCGCTGAGACCGCGGCGAGGGCTTCGACGCCCTCCGGGCCGAAGGCGTAGACGGGGTCCTCCAGCCAGAGCAGGTCGAAGCCTTCAAGCGTGTGAGCCAGCCTCACGGCGTCCATCACGCTGTACCGCCAATGACAGTCGAGGGCCAGGTCTACGTCGCCTCTCAGCCGTTCCCTTATCGCGGAGACGCAGCTCTTCATCAGCTCAAGTTCCCTGCTGGAGATCGTGCTCAGGCCGGTGTGAAACCCGTGGCTGGGGTGATGGACGTCAAACTTGAGCGTCTTGAAGCCCAGCGTCCTCCTGTTCTCCGCCTTCTCCACGAAGGCTTCAGGCGTATACTCGCCCCCCTCACCGTAGCCGCAGTCGCAGTACACCTTAACGCGGTCCCGGAGCCTGCCACCGAGGAGCCTGTAGACCGGCCAGCCGACAGACTTACCGGCTAAGTCCCAGAGGGCGATGTCTAGGGCAGCCCAGGCATGAGCGGCCAAGCCTCCAAGGGAGGTCCGCATACTCCGGTTGACCCTGAAACCCAGCTTCCGGACCTCCGTTGGGTCCTCGCCTATGAGGAGGGGCTTCATGTCGAGCACCGCTTCCTTTATTCCCTTAGAGGAGTATCCGGCCTTTCCGCGGGCCTCCCCAGTTCCGACCAAGCCGTTGCTGGTATAGATTCTCGTGAACACCCACTCGAACTCGCCCATAGCCGCGATTGTAGCCTTCACATCCGTGATCTTCACCCTGAAGCACCGAGCAGGCTGAAGCTTGCTCCCACAGATTTAGTCCTTACGTCCGCCGTTCATACAGCTGCGGTTTTCCGCCATCTTGCCGTCTAAGCTAAGCTGTGGGCTTACTTGAGCCGCAGCCCAAGAGAAGCTTCTCGTAGAGCCTCCGCTAGACCTTCATAGCGACGCCCTCCCGCGCAGGGCTAGCGGCAGACGCCCTGCTGGACGCAGACGTGGCGGCCGCGGCTGCCTAGATTAGCATTTTTCTGAGGATGCTCAGTACGTCCGCTGCGCGGTCTTGATCAGGGCGTCTCGCCGCTGGACGAAGAGGTGGGAACCGTCAGCGTGCTTCCTGAAGGCTCGCCGCTCGAAGTAATCCACGAGTGGCTGTGTAGAACCCATCGCGTCTATGACCTGGTCCTCTCCGCGCTCAACGGATGCGTGCTCCCGTTAACCGCCTGCCTCCTCTTCGACGGCAACTGGACCATGCTGACGAGGCTTTCTACAAAGCTCCAGGAGTTCTCTCAGCTCTTCTGAAGCGTAGAGGCCCCTTGGCTCCACGGGGGGCCCAGTCTGGGCGTCTGCGCAGGGCTTATAGAGAGGCTTCCTTCATAAGGAACCGGTTGATCGCTGTGGCTAAGGCGCTCTACCTAGACGATAGCTACCTCAGGGAGTGCGATGCGACGATCCTCTCCGTCACGGAGGGGAAGTCCGTCGTCTTAGACCAGACGGTCTTCCATCCTGTAGGCGGCGGCCAGCCTTGGGACACTGGACGGATCCTGCGGGGCAGCGAGGTATTCAACGTGGTCTCTGCGCGCGAGTTCCACGGAGAGGTCGCGCATGAGGTCGATAGGCCAGGCCTCGCGGCGGGCGAGAAGGTTCGCTGCATCCTCGACTGGGACCGTAGGTATAAGCTGATGCGAAGCCACACGGCAGCCCACGTGTTGATAACCGTTCTCAACCGTCGAACCGGGGCGCTCGTCACAGGGAACCAGCTCGACGAGGATAGGGCCCGCATCGACTTCAGCCTGCGGGAGTTCGACAGGCAGGTCGTCAACGAGTGCATAGAGGAGGCGAACAGGCTCGTCAAGGAAGATATGCCGGTGAAAAGCTACTTCCTGCCGCGGGCTGAGGCTTTAAAGATCCCTGGGCTGGTCAAGATGGCGGAGGCCTTCCCACCTGAGGTGCCGGCGCTCCGCATCGTGGAGATCGTCGGCCTCGACCGGCTCGCCGACGGTGGGACACACGTGCGAAGCCTCAAAGAGATAGGCGAGATCAAGCTTCTGAGAGCGGAGAACAAAGGAAGGGATAACCGACGCATCTACTTTACGCTCAGCTGAAGCAACTCCCCTAAGCCGCGGCCTACGCACGGTAGGACCGGTGTGTAGAAGCCTGTAAAGGAGTCTCAGAGCTCGAAGCGAGATAGGCCGCCTCTTTTAAGGGGGGCGCCGAGGGGCGGCCTCCACCAACACCGCGGTAGGCCGGATAGAGTTCGAGGAGACCCTAAAGGCGGGCGATAACTGGTTCAAGGCGAACGTCGGAAGCATCCACCTGACGCCTCTAGGAGAAACGGACATGACCATAGAAGCGCTCACCGGGCCTCGGCCGGGTTGCCTGCGCCCTAGAGTCGACGGATGCCTACTAAGGCGAGAGACGCTGTAGAGCTCGAATAGGTGCCGGAACTGGAGGGCTGAAGGTGGAAGACAGCCTTGGAAGCATCGCCGTCATGTAGAGGCGATAAGCGTCGCCGCAGGGAGAGGCGACCACGCAGAAAAGACTGTTGCGAAGCCCTATCCCGACCCGGTGCCTCAGAGGCGGCTGAGCTGTAAGTGGCAAGCGGGCTTCGGGTTGCCATCCGAGAACGATGCCGTACTCTCGTAACGTATTTCTGCTCGGCTCACCGTGAACATAGTGTATGTACGGAGAAGCCTAGATGAGCCAGCTCAGGTTCCTGAGGGTTACAAACGAGGAGAGGCGTAAGGAGGGGCTCTGCTCGTTCTGTCAAGGCCATAGGCTTCTCTGCGGCAAGTCGCCCTGTCCGCGGTTGGCGGAGGCCCTTGCGTTAGCCGGCATAGGGAAGGCGCTGCGTCAGAGGAAACTGCAGGGCTCTTCGCCGCCCGCCGCCTTCGTCGGCTCCTGGGGCTACCCTAAGGTCTTAGCGGGGCCTCTTGTGCCCCCGTTACCTCGGACAGACACGGCGGTGATGGACGCGCCTGAACTCTGGCTTGGGAAGACGATGGAGGAGGTGCTCCATTACCGTTTCACCCTCAGACGCGGGACGAGCCGC
>JAWCPE010000120.1:0-6324 GCA_038870415.1 Bathyarchaeia archaeon | reverse complement strand
ACGCTGTTCGTATTCTCTGGGAGAAGGACCACCTCAGCTGGAGAGTCAGCTACAATCCGGTAGAGCTCGTCCTGCTTCCTTGCGATCGCGTCGATGAGCGCCTCAAGCTCGCGGCGGTGGAGGTGAACCCCTAGGGCGAGGGCCCTGTAGCCCATCACGTCCTTCATCAGCTTCTGGAAGGGACTCGGCTCCACGCGTACGTAGGCGAGGCCGTCGCCGCCGAGGTTTCGCTCCGCCTCCGTGAAAGACCCGTAGTCTGGCGTGTAGACGGTGTCCTCGAACATGAACTTGACCACCTCGTAATCCTCTACGTCCTTGACGAGATGTTCGATGGTCCAGGCGCCACCGGCGAAGCTTCGAAGCCCCGTCCTCAGCCGCGTCGAGACCTTCCCCACCGGCGTGAGGTAGCTTCGCTCGCAGAGGCCGCCTACCATACGCTCCTGCATGGAGACGTTCGGCATCTCCTCCCGCCAGACCCGCAGCCTCAAGACGAGGCCTAAGCCCATGTTTCGCAGCTCGCGCTCCGCCGAGCCTACGGGAGGCATGAGGAAACTGTAGGCTAACCACGGCAGCCGGTCAGGCTTCTCGCCTCGAAGAACCGCAAGCGCCCTCTCCCTCACATCCATGTTTTCAGCCTCGACGCAGCCCCTACAGAGAGCAGCACAGATATAAAGTAGCGTTCTCAGCCTCTTTTCTACGCTCTTCAGATCGGTTCTATTCTATTAGAACATTCACTATGAAGAGGTAGGAGGTACCCCTGAGGGTTGAAGTTAGGCCAATGTGTGTGAGCTACTTACGCGCCATGAGCGGCGCCAGTCTCCACTCGGTGCTTGCTTTGCTTTGCTTTGACTCTCCGTTGTGTAGCCTTCAAGACTGGGCTCTTCATGTGAAATAAGGGGTCGCTTTGAATCTCATCCTCCTAGATTCGCTTCATACCCCTTCCAATAGTCTTCATCAGATCGTAGACCGGCCTAAGATTACTGTCTTCGACGTAACCGCAACTCTATAGGAGCTGGAGGGATTAGGGGGCTTCCGTTAAGGGGTTTCGAAGGAGCCTCTCTTAGAAGAGTGAGGGGGTCCAAGACAAGAAATCGAGCTGTCAACCAAGACTGTCAATCAGGCTTGGTAGACGGCGGGGGCCGCGCCTCCCACCGGTATTCGCCGTACTTTCTGAAGGCTCGGTACATGGCTTCTATGTTCTCCAGCGGAGTGTCGATGCTGGCTTCGCCGCGTCCGATGAGGCCGCCGTCGTTCCCTAAGCCGAACAGCTCTACGATCCGCTTCACGTAGCCGTCTACCTCTACAGGCGTCCCTCTCGGCAGGATGTACTGCCTATCGACGTCGCTTGAGACGCAGAGCCGCCCCCTCGTTACGTCGGCTAGTTGCTCCAAACGGTGGCAGGAGAACTGCGGGTTCAGAACGTTGACGCCAGCCTCGTACAGGTCGGGGATGATGTCCATAATGTAGCCGTCGCTGTGGAAGTAGACGTACGCCCCCTCATCGTGGGCGAGCTTAAACCACAGCCTGTACCGAGGTTTGAAGAATTCCCGCCAGAACTCCGGGCGAACCATGAGCCTCTGCTGGGTTCCCCAATCGTCCGCGAACGAGACCATATCCGGCCTCGCCTCGAGCGCCCGCTCTAGGGCCTGCAGTCCGTATTCCACGAGCATATCCGCAAACGCGTATAGCTCCTTAGGCCGCTTGACGAAGTCCCTGAGGAGGTTGTGGAAACCTCTCAGCCATTGCATCCGCTCGTAGAGATTATGCGGGTCAAAGCTCCCGATGACGAAGTAGCCTCGCGATCGGAGGTCCTCAGCCCAACGCTTGGTCTTCTCGATGTTTTCACGACTAGGCAGAGGAGGCAGCCTGTAGCTCTCAAGGTCGGCCCAGTCCTTGACGGGGTAATCGTAGACCTGGCCGTGGATGCCGTCAACCTCTGACCTCCAGACGGTGCCCCACAAATCCCTATAGACGCCCCTCCGGTAGTCCGGAGCCAACGCCTCCACGTTGGGCACGGTGAACTCTGACGGGCCGAACTCGTGGGGGTAACGCTTGAAGATGTCGATGAGGCCTTCACGCCACTTCAGGAACGCCCCGGGGAGAGCCGAATGCAGTATGGGGCATCGGTCCGGTCTCCGCAGCTCGACCGCCGCCCGAATGCGTTCACGGTTATCCAACACGCCACAACTCCAGTGAGGCCCTCTTACCTTAGCAATCGAGCTATCCCTAACGGGACTACGAAGCTTTAAGCTGTAAGGTAGGAAACTGACCCTCAAGACGAGGCATGGGACTCAGTTGAGGTTACCGAGATACTGGGCGGAAAGCCCTGCTACAACCCGAAATACGGTAAGTATATCACTATGGCACACTACTATCCCCGTAATGTGGGTCGACTAGCATACTGGACTTGTGTGCAGTATGATAGTGGAGGTGGCTAGCAGGGGTCCCTAGCGCTCCGGCTTTCATGGACGCGGAGCAACCTGACAGCCTGGCTCTTCCTACGCCGGCTCGTAGAACGCTACGGGCGTCACCCCGTCTACACGGATGGCGCCCCCTGGCACCCTGAGGCCTGCCGGGGCCTCAGCTTGGAGCGTAGGCTCCTACCGGACGAGTATAGGAGTCTGGTCGAGAGGGCTGTGCAGCGGTTGAAGGGCCGGACGGAGGGCTTCGACGACCACTACCCCTGCAGCCGCGAGGGATGCAGGCTGGAAGACGTGCAGGAGTGGCTGAAGACCTCCAACCTCCACCAACAGCCCGAATACCTCAAACTCATAGGATACATCAGAGAGGTGATAGGCCTAAAGTAACAGGGCTGCCCCATTACCAGTAACGTTAAAATACGTCTCCATGCCCTGATATCATGTCGATTTCTCACGTTGCTCAGAGGAAGAGGCAGCATTCCTTTCTAGGAGGATATGCCTACGAGAGACCTGGAGAAGTGGGGGATGCTTCACACGGGGACGACTACCGTAGGTGTTGTTTGCGCTGACGGCGTAGTCCTAGCTACGGATACTCGTGTCACGATGGGCTTCTTCGTGGCGCATAAGTACGGGAAGAAGGTCTTCAAGATAGCGGACCACATGGCGATGACGATCGCCGGAACCGCAGCTCACGGACAGAACGTGGTCGAACTTCTACGGGCGAACGCGAACCTCTACGCTTTCCAGCGCGGGCGGCCCATGCCCATCGCGGCGTCGGCGAGGCTGGCGGCGAACATCCTCTTCGGACAACGGTTCTACCCGCTGGCTCTGCAGGCGATCATCGGCGGCGTGGACGACTCCGGCCCGCGTCTCTACGCGCTCGACCCCTTCGGCAGCGTGACGGAGGAGAAGCTCTTCTCTACGGGCTCAGGATCGCCTATCGCGTACGGGATACTCGAGGCCGAGTTCAAGGAAGAGCTGCGAGTGGAAGAGGCCCTTCCGCTGACGGTGAAGGCGGTCACCTCCGCGATGAAACGGGACATCGGCAGCGGGGACAGCTTCGACGTGGCCGTCATCTCTAAGGAGGGTTACAGGGAGCTCTCCCAAGAGGAGAAGCAGGCAGTTCTCACGAAGGCTTCCTGATAACGGTGGTCGAGTGAAGTCGCAGCCCGTGGACATGTCGTCCAGGATACGGAGCGTCATCCTTGAACGCGTACCGCGCGAAGCGGAGCTTACAAGGATAAACTACGAGGGCTCAAAGCTGGCGCTCTATGCGAAGAAGCCTGAGGTACTCCTGCAGGATAAGAGCTACGTAATACAGAGCATCGTCAACGCGCTCCGGAAACGGATCGTGGTACGATCGGACCCCTCCATAAGGATGCATGAGAAGGAGACCGAGGCGCTCGTGCGGGAACTCATCCCGAAAGAGGCTGAGGTCACGAATATAGTCTTCGACCCTACCGTCGGCGAGGTGATACTCGAGGCGAAGAAGGTGGGCTTGGCGGTAGGGAAGGAGGGGGTCCATCTTCAAGAGATCATGCGCCGGTCGAAGTGGAGCCCCAGGGTTATAAGGGCTCCGCCCATACCGTCAAAGATGATCGCCCACATCAGACATCTGATGTATGCGGAGAGCAAGGAACGTGAGCGTATCCTGATGGGGGTGGGCGAGAGGGTCTTCCGGACCCCCGTCTATAAGTCCACGGAGGTGCTCCTCCAGGCCCTCGGCGGCTTCAGGGAAGTCGGACGATCCTGCCTCCTCGTCCAGACGAAGGAGAGTAAGGTTCTCCTCGACTGCGGGCTGAACCCTGGCGCCCCCGGTCCGCCACAGTCCTTCCCCTACCTGGGGGTTGCGGAGCTCAACCTAGACGAGCTCGACGCGATCGTGGTCTCCCACAGCCACCTAGACCACTGCGGTACGTTGCCGCTGCTCTACAAGTACGGGTACGACGGCTCCGTCTACTGCTCTGAGCCCGCGTTAAGCCTGATGACGCTTGGGCAGCTCGACTACCTAGATGTCCTCGCGAAGGAGGGTATCCCCGCCCCTTACGACCAGAAGGATGTCCGTGAGACAGTGCTCCATGCTTTCCCGCTTAGGTACGGCTTCGTCGTGGACATCGCCCCAGACATTAAGCTGACGCTCTGGAGCGCAGGCCACATACTAGGGTCTTCCATCGTCCACCTACACATAGGCGAGGGGCTGCATAACATCGTCTACACGGGCGACTTCAAGTATGGGCGGTCGATGCTCTTCGACCCCTCCGTCTACGCTTTCCCAAGGGTTGAGACCCTGATAGTGGAGTCCACATACGGCGCCTCAGAGGACCTCATGCCGCCTAGGGAAGAGGTGGAAGCCCGCTTCGTCCAGACCCTGAATGAGACCTTGGAGCAGAAGGGGAAGGTCCTCATCCCTACCCCTGCGATTGGACGTGCGCAGGAGATCATGATCGTCATCGACGAGTATATGCGGCGTGGCCTCCTCAAGGAGGTCCCCGTCTTCATAGAGGGCATGATCAACGAGGCGACCGCCATCCATACCGCTTATCCGGAGTATCTGGCCAAGGAGCTTCGAGACAAGATACTGTACGAGGACGTGAACCCCTTCCAGTCAGAGTACTTCACGATAGTGACCGACCCAGGTGAGAGGGAGCAGATCGTCCAAGGCGGCCCGGCCATCATCCTCGCCACTTCTGGGATGCTAGAGGGAGGCCCAGCTGTGGAGTACTTTAAACACCTCGCATCTGAGCCGACGAATGCCCTCATCTTCGTAAGCTACCAGATCGACGGGACGCTCGGTAGGCGGATCAAGAACGGCCTAAGCGAGGTCGCCCTCATCGATCAACAGGGGAAGATGCAGGTCTACAGCGTCAACATGAAGGTAGACTCCATAGAGGGCTTCAGCGGCCACTCAGACCGAAGGCAGGTTCTCAGCTATATCAGGAAGGTAAGCCCGAAGCCTGAACGCGTCATAGTAGGCCACGGCGAAGAGCCGAAGACCCTCAGTGTCGCCTCAGCGGTACAACGAATGTTCAGGATACCCGCCATCGCTCCTCGGAACCTAGAGACGATAAGGCTCAGATAGAAGGGCGGCCCGCCGAACTGATAGGGGCTTTCTCATCCCGAAGCCCGTTCTCCTACGATTCGGTTCTTTCTGGGAATTCGCGGCGGGAGACATAGTTTCGTCGGAGAACGTCGTAGGGCCGAGGGATGATTGGGCCACGATACCTTGAGCCTCGTTTCAAGGCGACTTTTTAGGAAGAAACGGGAAAAGGCGTTGAACTCTTCTGTTCCGTCTTTAAAACGGTTGCTGATGCTAGAGGCTTTCCGAATGGCTGAAGGCAGAGGGGCCTCTTGAGTTGATGGTTGATGCTGTACAAGAGACACGATGGGCCGCACCGGAGGGCTTTTAAGATCGTTCGCAGATAGGCAGGTAGGCAGGAGCTGCGCTGTCGAACAGTTAAACGTATCTCCCGGGTCGGATAAGAGAGATGAACCTTGAATCCGTCAAGCCGTCGGTCACGTACATCTCGCTTGGCCTCATCCTACTAGTGGTAGGAGTCGTCTACTATATGGCTGAGAATGACCCAACCATCAGTTGGTGGTGGTACCTCCTCATAGGGATCGGCGGCGTGATGTTGGTCGACACGGCGCTCAGGATAGCCGTGGAAGCCGGCGGAGCCTTACCGAGGGCTGCCCTCGGTCTCTTCCTTCTCTCCGTAGGCGCGATCTTCCTCTACCGGATCACGTTCTCCTGGCCGGTCTTCATAGTAGTTGTAGGCGTGGCTTTAGTCCTCTACGGAGCCGTCAAATTGACGGCGCGTAGATAGGAGCACGGTTGGCTTGGAGACAAGGCGGGCAGTCGCAATCCTCGCCATTGCAGCCCTCCTCGCCTCGGTGGCAACCATCC
>JAWCPE010000119.1:0-6347 GCA_038870415.1 Bathyarchaeia archaeon | reverse complement strand
GGTAGGCCTGGTCACACGGCCCGTCTTGTAGGTTCTGTGCCAGTAGCTGCCTCTCCCCCCTAGGCCTTTCAGAGTGCCCCAGGCAGCGAAGGGGGCCGCGACTAGGCCTAGAAGGATGGCGTAAGGTATCCAGGCTGTTTCCCTCAGAGAACCCTCAAGGAAGAGGGCTGTCGTGAACCAGGTTAGGAGCGACAACCCGTAGAGGCCTATGCCTAAAAGAGCGAGGAATCCCGAGGCTGCCATGGAGGATGAGGCCCCTAGCAGCCACAGAACGCTAAGCGCGGAGCCTAGGATTATGAAGATGGACTGCCCGTAGTAGGTGCCCAAGCTAAGGAACTCAACCTTCTCGCGGGTAGACATGCACGGCGACCGTAACACGTCTACGAGGTACCTTCTAACAACCTGCATATGTCCGAGGCTCCACCTCACCTGTTGCCTTAATGCCCGCTTGACGGTAGACGGGCATTCCGCTGGAACCCGTAGGCTCTCGTCGTACCGTATCTTGTAGCCGTTGAGGTAAAGCCTCAGGGTAAGCTCCCAGTCCTCGGTGATGCACGGCTCCCATCTGAACTCTCTGAGGACGTCAGCTCTGACCATTATGACGCTTCCCGTGACTTGGAGCATCGTCCGTAGGGCAGCCCTTGCCGCCATCTCAACCCTGTAACCAGCCGTAGAGAAGAGGTGAACTGCCTTCGTAACCCAGTTCTCATCCGCGTTCAGGGAATGGTCTTGGTATCCTACGACGGCCGCCGTCCTTTCGTCACTGAACCGGTCAAGCATACGTTCTATGAGCGTGCCTTCAGGGGTGAAATCGGCGTCGAGAACCAGAATGTGCGTCGTTCTGCCGTCCATTTTCTCCAACGCTAGGTTGAGGGCTCCGGCCTTCCAGCCAAGCCGGGAATCCCTGCGAAGCACCCTAACCTTAGGATGCTCCTCCCAACGCTTCAACGAAGCCAGACATACGCTGTCCGTCGAATCGTCGGCTAGAAGGACCTCGTACCTGGGGTAGGTGAAGCTCGTACACCTCTCCAAGAGCCTGTCTAGAACTCGGGCTTCGTTGAAGGTAGGCAACATAACAGTCACGAAAGCGTCTTCAACAGGGCAGTCTAACTGGTCTTCTTGACGCCTCAACCCCAACGCAACGAAGCTGTACAGGAAGTAACGAAACCCATAAGCTATCAGGAAACAGGAAACGATCACGCCTAGAACACCTATTATTCCTTCCAAATCTCGCTCTACACGCCCAGCCGCTAATCGCGATTCCTTGACAGACCCTTAAGATACAGGCGGGAGAAGTCAACCCAAGCAGCGAGGGGGACCTGCGAACGTCCAGAGGCCTATCGTTGCCACTTTACATGCTGAGCGAGGACAAGGCGGACCCGGCTCGATACGCCACACCTAAAACACCCGGCTTGCTTGAGCCAAGCCTACCTGGCCTTGCTCAGTAGGAGCGCCTCTTCTCCGTCAAACCCAGCTTCTGTTCTAGCGAGAGCAGCCTGTTCCCTCCTTTGTAGCTCGTGCTCAACGTCCTGCAGGTTCTTCACGTCGTCCACGGTCCTCCAGAATGCGCCGTTCGCCTTGTAAGCGTAGAGTTGCCCGCGCTCCGCCAGCTTTGGCAACGTCGCCTCAGCTAGGTTTCCCTTCTCAGGCAGCTCATCGAGCGCCTCGTCAGCCAGCATGTAGATGCCTATGCTCGTCCAAACCGGAAGCATCGGCTTCTCCGCTATCCGGACGACTCTGCCGCCGTTGGTCAAGCTAAGAACCCCATAGGGATAGGGTACATGGCCTACGGCAACCGTGGCCAGCCCCCCCTTCTGGCGCGCCTTCAGGTGATACTGGAGCATCCGTTCCAGCTTAAGATCGGTGATGATGTCGCCATTCACCACGAGCACCTCATCCCCTAGGTCCCCTCTGGAGAGAGCATACCTGACCGCGCCTGCGTCGCCCAGGGGCTCAGGCTCTATAGAGTAGCGTATCGCGACGCCGAAGCCACGTCCATCCTTGAAGTAGTCTCGCACTGCCTCCCACTTGTAGCCCAGGGCGAAGAGGACCTCGCGGAAACCATTCTCCCTAAGCCACTCAGTCACATGCCCGATGAGGGGTTTGCCTAGGACCTTCACCATGCATTTCGGAAGGTCGTTCGTGAGGGGCCTCAGCCTAAGCCCGAGGCCGCCTGCCACTATGATGGCGTTCAACCTCTAGCCTACCAGCTAACGGAAGAGGGGGAAGACCCGAGCAGGCCATTTCAGGCTGCTGGCTGAGCCGTTTGGGCTGAGGCTTCCCGCCTGGGCTTCTGTTCCCAAAGCCCCTTCCCTACCTCTCCTGTTGACTTCGGGGGCGGGGTAGCTGCTAGCGTGTACCCTATCCAGACTAGCATGCCTAGGACGCCTGCGACCGCGATGAACCCGGTGAGCTCAAGCACGAGCAGAGACCAGCTCGTCAAGAAGACGAGCCAGCCGTAGACCGCTATTCCCGCCACGCCGCCGACCAGGAGCATCGCCCCGAGAGCTTGGTCCTTACTCATACCTCATCACGGAGAGGCTTAGGGTATTCACGTACATTACGGTCAAGTAGCGTATGAAGCCTTGTTCCTTAGCCCAGCCTGCGGCGGACTTATGCCCCCAACCTTGAGCGATGCAGCTCAGCCTTTCGGCTAGGGGCTTCCCGACCGTCCCCGTCATGAGTAGGATGTCTCCTCCAGCACCTCTCATCGCGTCTAAGAGCTTCTTCACGATCGCTCCTACCACCCTACGGAGGAGCGAGCTACGGATCACTCTGACCACCTTGATCACTGCGTCCATGTACCTGCGCTCTGTTCCCCTCAGTTTCGTAAACCAGACGTTGCATCTCTGGGCTCTCTGCCTCAGCCTACGTAATCCCTCGGCTGTGGGAGCTACCTGTTCCCAAATCCCTATCGCGGCTAGGCCTATGCGGGCTATCATATCGCTAGGACACACTCTTCTCGGCTGTGCGCTCAGCCGAGCCTGACGCTCTAGATTCCTTCTCCCTCAGTTCCTTCCTGTGCTTCTCCAGCTTCTCCATGCAAGCTTCGCGGGTGAAAGCCGCTCTGCTCGGCCAGTACCCAAGCCCCTCGATAAGCTGATCCACGCTGTCCAAGATCGTTATCGGCACGGCAACCATGCCGTATCTACGCCGGTTCCCTGACAACGCTACCGGTCCTTGACCGGTCAATGCTCAGTATATGAGTGATGTGACAACCCTATATCGCATATCGGAGGTTCACCATCAACACGCTTTTCGCTCGACGTTCTTTACAAGCTTGCCTGCAATAAGTTAAGCGCTGATCTATCCCCTGCACAGCCTTGCTCCAACCGTTGCGGCGGCCTGTGATCTTCTCTGGCTTTGCCTGAGAACAGAATGCGCGAACGGGGGGAGAGCCTAATGGGAGCTTCCAGGAGAGGCTTACATGCGTTGTTCATCTCGCGTAGGTCTCTCGTTTTCAAGGTTTATGGAGTTATGCGCGTATGAAGCCGATGGTCGGGAAGGGGGAAGATTCAAGCTCTCACGTTAGGCTTCTGATCATCCCGTCGATCTTCTCAGCGGCGACTAAGGGGCTCTTGATGAGGGGCTCTGTCCCTATGGCGGGGATTCCCTCGCTGTAGACAGGCCTTGTCTCTTTGTAGAAGACGCCGATCGGTATCTTCTCGCCCCATTCCTGGGCTTTCCGCCAGGCCTCCACCTTGTCGGTGGGGTCGTGTCCTACGTCTTCAAGCTTGTAGACGCGTTGTCTGAAGAAGTCGTAGGTGTTGACGCGGTTGAACGTTACGCAGGGCTGGAAGACGTCTATGAAGGCGAAGCCCCTGTGCTGAATGCCCTGCACCATTATCTCCGTGAGGTAGGGCATATCGCCGGAGAAGGCCCTCGCGACGAGAGAGGCGTTGCTGGCCAAGGCTTCCGCAACGGGGTTGAGGGGTAGCTCCGGGACACCTTGGGGGTGCGTCTTGCTCCTGTAACCCCTCTGGCTTGTAGGGGCTGTCTGGCCGGTCGTAAGCCCGAAGACCATGTTGTTATGAACGATGTAGGTTATGTCGATGTTCCTCCTCGCGGCGTGAGCGAAGTGGCCGAACCCTATCGCGTACGCGTCGCCGTCACCGGCGAAGCCTATCACTTTCAGGTCGTGGTTCGCCAGCTTGATGCCGGTCGCGGCGGGGAGCACCCGGCCGTGGATACCGTAGAAGCTGTTCGTCCTCACGTAGTCCGCCATCTTACCGTGGCAGCCTATCCCTGTGACGATGACTGTCCGGGAAGGGTCGAGCTTCAGTTTCACGAGGGCTCTCTTGAGGGCCGTCAGGATTCCGAAGTTGCCGCACCCTGGGCACCAAGTGTTCTTCGTGGAGGTCTTCAACGCATCCGTCATCGCCATTCTACAGCATCTCCTTCAGGTCGGCTGCCAGTTCGCCGGGGAGAAACGGCCTCCCATCATACCTCAATACCTTACGTGGGATGCCCTGCATGAGGTTCTCGCGGATGAGGCTTCCCAGCTGCGCGGTCTTGTTGTTCTCGACGAGGACGAGTACACCGCCGCCCTGTAAGGCTCCGCGTAGTCGTTCAGTTGGGAAGGGGCTGAGGCAGAAGACCTGGACGTATCTGGCTGGGATGCCCTCACAGCCTAGGAGCTTCATCGCTTCGAGTATCGGGCCCTTCGTGGAGCCCCAGCCGATGATAGTTACCGCAGGCTTCTCTGAGCCCCTAACCCTTACGGAGCCCCTCCTGTCCATCTCCTCGGCGATAGCCTCGACCTTCGCCCACCGTTTATCGTTCATCCAGACGGTCATTCCCTGCTCTTCGGAGGAGTAGCCCCACTCGTCATGCTCGTAGCTGTTCGCCTTGACTATTGCTCCTTCAGCGCCGGGGAAGGCCCGCGGCGAGACGCCGCTCTCAGTGAGCATGTACCGCTTGTAGTCTTCCGTTTCTTTCCAAGGGCCGGTCAGCAACGGCCCCCGCTCGATCTGAAAACCATCCGTCTTGAAGGGCCTCGTCGACTTATGGCTTTCAAGCACGTTCTTATCGGTGAGAAGTATCACCGGAACCTGGTACTTCTCAGCTAGGTTGTGGGCTTGAAGGCCTACCTCGAAGCATTCATCCACGTCTCCCGGGGCTAGGATAATCCTTGGAAACTCGCCTTGAGAAGCATGGAGGAGGAACCTCAGCTCGGTCTGAGACGAGTAGGTGGGCATCCCTGTGCTCGGCCCGGGTCTCTGCCCCAGCATCAACACGATGGGGGTTTCGCTCATGCCGGCTAGGCCAAGGGCCTCCGTCATGAGGCAGAAGCCGCCGCCCGAGGTGGCGGTCATAGACCTCACGCCTGCATACGAGGCGCCGATTATCATGTTCATAGCCGCGATCTCGCTCTCTGCCTGCACGACGGCTATCCCTAGGTCTGCCTGGTTGGCGGCTATCCAGTGAAGCAGCGGAGAGGCAGGGGTCATAGGATAGGCCGCGTAGAACTTGAGCCCCGCCCTCGCGACGCCAAGCCCAATCGCCTCTGTGCCCGTGACGAGGATCCTCGGCTCCTCCTCTTGGACCTTAAGCTTGACTTGGAAGTCGTTCGGGTAGTTGGCGCGGATGTGCTCGTAGCCTCTCCTCGCGAGGCTCACGTTCATGTCAGCGACTTTCCCCTTCCCGAAGTCGTCCACGATCACGTTCTCGAGGATGCTTAGGTCGTAGTCTACGAGGGCGACTGCGGCGCCGAGGGCGACCGTGTTTCGCGCAACAGGTTCTCCGTGGGTCTCTCTTACAATCGTCATCATGGGCACGGAGTAAAGCCTAAGATCGGTTCGCCCCAGCTTCTCAGGCGTCATCGAGAACTCTTCGCCGTCATAGACGACCGCTCCGCCGGGGATGAGTTCCCCTTTATGAAGGTGGGTGGTCTCCTCGTTTAAAGCAAGGACCACGTCAACTGTATCCTTGAGCGAGTGGACCTCTTCTTCTTCAGCCCTCACGGTGAAGAAGTTGTGGCCTCCGCGGATGAGGTTCTGGTAGTCGTTCGCCGAGTAGACGTGGAGGCCCCCTCTCATGAAGGCCCTCGCCAAGAGGGAGCCTGAACGCATGATGCCCGCCCCAGCCTCGCCGCCTATCAAGACGGTGAGCTCGTTCACGGGCAACTCGGCCCTCCCCCTTCTAGATCAGCTTGATGTTCCGGTCTAGGTCGATTATGTGGATGGCGTTGTAGGGGCAGGCCTCAGCTCCTTCCCTGATGCAGCCTAGCTCTCCGGACGCCTCTAGGACCTCTGAGGCGTCGCTTATCCTCTTCCCATCCTTGATCGTGGTCTTGTTGTCGGCTTCAGACACCTTGTAGTAGCTCGGGCAGGTCTCCTGGCATGCAC
>JAWCPE010000118.1:0-6380 GCA_038870415.1 Bathyarchaeia archaeon | reverse complement strand
CGAAGGCACAGGAAATCCTCTCTGTGAGGATTTCCTGTGCCTTCATTGTTTTATGCCGGAAAAAATGCGATTACGCCCCAACGGGGGATAATCTCATGGCCACCATTCTCATCGTTGATGATCACCTCCCCCATCGCTTACTCTTCACCACAGTGCTGGCAAAGGAAGGCCATCGGTTAATTGAGGCCAACGATGGGCCCGAGGGACTGGAAAAGATACGCTCCGAACATCCCGACTTGGCCATCGTGGACATCCCCATGCCCAGCATGGACGGGTTTCAGTTTGTTCAAAAACTTCGAGAAGATCCGGAAACCGCCGGCTTGCCGGTTATCTTCTACTCGGACAGCTACAACCACAGGGAAATCGAGGAGTTAGCGCAGCACTGTGGCGTCACCCGGGTGCTGCGGAAGGATTGTGATGCCAAAGTGATCCTGCAAAACATGCGTGCCGTGCTTGAGGATTCCAACCGAGGGACGCCCGCCGCCCGTGACATCTGGGTGATGTCCATCGAGGAATTCCAGCGCAGCCGTCAGCAGCTCTTGTCCGACAAGCTCCTCCAGCGCGAGGGGCAGCTCGAAGAAGCATCCCGGCAATTGCAGCAGCTGGCTCGCCAGCATGAGTTGATCCTCAACACCATCGAGCAGGGAATCATCGGCCTGGACACCAGCGGGCAGATCGGCTTCGCCAACGCTGCGGCTGCGCTTCACATCCGTGGAATGAGCCCTACCTTCCCGAGGCTGCGCGACGTGGAAGAGTTTATGACCGGGGTTGACGTGCGAAGATAGCTGTTCGAAGCCGTTGAGACCCATGCTGGACCAAGTGGAGCTCGTCGTGCAACCGATAGGCCTGAGGGGGGATGTCCCAAAAGGGTCCACGGTACTGGGCTCGCTGAGAAAGCTGGGCGTCCCCCTCGCAGCTCCTTGCGGAGGCAGAGGCACCTGCGGCAAATGCCTAGTCAAGGTCCTCGACGGAGAAGAGAACCTGACCACTCGAACCTCTGCCGAGAGGGCCCTTATATCCGGTGATATGCCGAACAGCGGCTATAGGCTCGCCTGTCTCGCGAGGCTCCTCGGACCGGTGACGGTCCTCATCCCACCTGAGAGCATGGTTGGAAGGCCTCAGATCGTAACTGAAGGGTTCAGCGTCACCGCGCCGCTCAACCCAGCGGTGACCGAGTGGACTACGAGGGTCGACCCTCCGACCCTGCATGATCTGCGGTCGGACCTCCAACGGCTCTTCGACGCCCTCTCACGAGACCTAGCCACGTCAGGGTTCTCCGCCGACCTCGACACGGTCAGGCTTCTTCCATCTAAACTGCGAGAACAGCGATGGGAAGCACGGGTTATCCTCTGGAAAGGCAGGGAGATACTGGAGGTGGCGTCTCCGAAGGCGGAGGCCAGCCTCTACGGGTTGGCCGTGGACATTGGAACGACGAAGGTCGCGGCTTACCTGGTGAACCTCCGGAACGGCGAAGTCGCGGCGGCAACCTCGGTCGTGAACCCCCAGATAGAATGGGGCGAAGATGTCATCTCAAGGATAACCTACGCTACGGACGCTCGGAAGACGCGTCGCCTCCAGAGAGCCGTGGTCGAGGGCATCAACCACCTAGCTGAGGAGTGTTGCCTCAAGGCCGGGGTGAGACGGAGCCAGATATATGACGTCACGGTAGCTGGGAACACGGCGATGCACCACCTCTTCCTAGGGTTGGAGCCTAAGACCCTGGGCTTAGCCCCCTACGCCCCCGTCGTTCACGAGCCCGTCGATGAGGATGCGAAGCGCCTAGGCCTGAGAATGAACAGGGCGGCGAAGGTTCATGTACTGCCGGTCGTCGCGGGGTTCGTGGGCGGGGATGCCGTCGCCGACATCTTGGCGACGAGAATCCATGAAGAGCCGCGTTGGCAGCTTCTCTTCGACATAGGGACGAACACGGAGGTCATCCTCGCGCGTAAGGGCGCTCTGTACGCTGCCTCCTGTGCTTCCGGCCCGGCCTTCGAGGGGGCAAGGATCAAGCATGGTATGAGGGCTTCCAGCGGAGCGATAGAGTACGTGAAGGTCGAGCCTGAGACGCTAGCGGTGAGCTACCACACCATAGATGACGAGAAGCCCCGCGGCATATGCGGGTCGGGCGTGATAGACGCAGTAGCTCAACTCGTCCAGGCAGGGGTCATCTCTCCCTCAGGGCGAATGTCAGGCCTAGCGCGCAGCGAGTCGGTGGAGGGCATCCCCGAGTTCGTGATCGCTCAAGGTGAGGAGACGCTCTCAGGGTCGCCTATCACCCTTACACAGCAGGACGTGCGGGAGATCCAGTTGGCGAAGGCCGCCGTGCTGACAGGCGCCACGATCCTGCTGAGGGAGGCGCACGTGACGCTCGAAGAGATCGAGCGCGTATACATGGCGGGGGCCTTCGGCTCTTACGTGAGGCCTGAGAGCGCAATCGCCATCTCGATGATACCCGCCTTCCCCCTATCAATGATCCGGGCGGTCGGGAACACCGCTGGAGCCGGAGCGAGGCTTGCGCTCACCTCGATGGAAGCCCGGAAGGAAGCGGCAGCCATAGCGCAGGCGGTACGGTACGTTGAACTCCACACCTTCCCGGATTTCCAAGAGATATACTTGAAGGCCCTCTCCTTCACCAAGCGATGAGAGAGCGAGGGGTCGAGGCTTGAGGGCGTCTAGAGGAGCGGCAGTCTTCCCGTCACCTTGTCTATCAGCCTGATAGGGGCAGGGCCTACAGCCAGGCAGGTTATGGTGCCAGGCGGCACCTCTGTTAAACCTCTGTCTTCTACCAGCCCTGTAGGTAGCCCCAGCCTTTCCGCGTCGTTCTTCAAAGCGAACAGTTCAGGCAAGGAGTTCACCTTCAGTACGACCTTTCTCTGTCCTTCATCGAGCCAGGACTTCCACCACTTCCACTCCTTATTCCTGGCCTCTTCCGCGCCTAGGAGGACCGCATGTCCAACTTGGACGCAGAGCTTACCCTTAGAGAGCGGGAGGTCAGCTCTAACGATGATGCTCTGTGAGAACTCGAACCCTTCCTGCGATGCCTGCAACCCTCCCAACTGAGCTTTCCCCCTTAGGCTTCTTTGGATGAAGGGTTTTTAAGATGTTCCCCGCCGTCTATTCGCGAGCTTTGTGAAGGCTCCTAGCCCTTGAAAGACCCGGGGGGAGGGGAACCCTTCCAGAACAGGGGGAAACGGCTCTAGGTGCCAACCTGCTCGTACTGCGGCCGCGAGGTAGCCCTACCCTTCTTCTGTTCTAGCTGCGGCAGGGAGTTCTGCGTCGAGCACCGGCTGCCTGAGCTTCATGGCTGTTGTCGTCCAGGCCGAAAATTGCTTAGCGGTCTTCGTCAAGTTAGACCGCGTGGTCCGACGGCGCTCTCCTATGCCTACGGCTCAGGCCGAGTAGGGAGGACGAGTGCCACGGAGATCAAGCATATACTCGCGGCGGCAGGCCTCTTCTTCGCGGTAGAGCTCTCCTCCTACCTGTTCCTCATCTATACGCCCATCTACCTTCTGACGCTCCTCCTAGGCGTTCTCGTCGCCTTCCTGATCCACGAGTACGCTCACAAGTTGGCGGCGCAAACCTACGGTTACTGGGCTGAATTCCGACTTAGCAGGATAGGCGCTATCCTCTCCCTTATCTCGATAGTGTCGCCGCTCAAGATAATCGCGCCGGGGGCCGTCATGATCTACGGTCAATTCGCCGCCCGGGAGGATGTAGGCAGGATCGCGGCGGCAGGCCCGCTGACGAACGTCCTCCAATCCATCATCGCTACGCTCATCTCTACGTTTGCGCGCCAGCCGACGACCATGATCGTCGGAATCATAGTGGCGTCTCTCAACGCGGACCTAGCGCTCTTCAACCTGATACCGTTCGCCGTCATGGACGGAAAGAAGGTCTTCGACTGGAACAGAGCCGTCTGGCTCATCCTCTTCGCCTCTGCCATCGCGCTCTGGGCCTACGTCAGGTTTCTGTCAAGCCCCTTCTAGCTCGGACCCAATCAACGCACATATAGCAGTCCTAAGAGGGTTGCCACGCGTATGGAGTACCGTCAATTCGGCAGGGCGAAGGTGAAGGTCTCAGCCATAGGGATGGGGACCTACTACGATGTTATCTCGATAGCTACGTCACGCCTCTTCGGCTTACAGAGGGGCAGGGAGGAGAAGGTTGCGGCGTTAAGGAAGGGCATAGAGCTGGGCATAAACCTCATCGACACGGCGGAGATATACGGCACAGAGCCGCTCGTAGCAGAAGCCGTCAAGGGCTACAAGAGGGATGAGTTCTTCATCGCGACGAAGGTCTCTCCTAACCACCTCAGGTACGATGACGTGTTGAAGGCCGCCCAAGGGAGTCTGCAGAAACTTCAGTCCGGCTACATCGACCTGTACCAGGTTCATTGGCCTAACCGGCGGGTGCCCATCGAGGAGACGATGAGGGCTATGGAGAAACTCGTTGACGACGGTAAGATTCGGTACTTGGGGGTCAGCAACTTCTCCCTGTCGCAGATGAGGGATGCTGAGGAGGCGCTCTCCAAGCACGAGCTTGCCTCGAACCAGGTAGAGTACAGCCTCAAAGCAAGAGACGTAGAAGCCGACCTGCTTCCCTACTGCGAGAGGAGCGGGGTCGCTATACTCGCGTACAGGCCGGTCGCCCATGGAGCGCTCGCAAACCCGTCGGGAAGACTGAGGGAGGTTATGGACGATATCTCGCGAGAGCACGGAGGGAAGACGCCTGCTCAGATAGCGCTCAACTGGCTCCTGAACAAGGGCAAGGTGGTCTTTCCCATACCGAGGGCTTCAAGGCCTGAGAGGGTGATGGAGAACGCGGGAGCCGTCGACTGGAGCCTAAACGTGGAAGATGTAAGGCGACTGGAAGCCTCAACCTACTAGAACAGAGTACCCTTATCGAAATTTTTCTCGGACGAACAGGCTCTATGTCCAACGGTTACGGAACGTATCGAAACCGTTCCCGCATCCCTCCTTTGTTCTCCAACAATGGAATGTTGCCGGCGCCTCCGCTCTGCCAGTCTGCCTACAGGGTAGGTTCTGCTCAGGAGCGGATGGGGAGGAGATCGCTCCCGGTACGGTTGAAACTCCGAAACCTTCATCCATCCGCTACGGCTGCTTGATCTCGTCCCTCCCTGTGAGGTAGACGTAAAGCCAGATGGATTGAGGGTTAGAGCGAGGGGCTCCGAAAAAGCCATCCCCCTAGGCCCCAGCCAAAACGGAGCCCCTAGCCCACCCTCAACCCTGATAGGCGAAGAAAAGCCCTAGGAGGAACCCTGACAGTAGCTCTCAGAGAACTCGTAGACTCGAGAGCGATCTCCTGATGTTGCAAACTCCGCCTTACAAGCCTATCGTCGAGAGCTGCTGTTCACCTCACCCGGAATGGTC
This sequence comes from Bathyarchaeia archaeon, assembly GCA_038870415.1. Classification (GTDB taxonomy): domain Archaea; phylum Thermoproteota; class CALKCG01; order B24; family JAWCPE01; genus JAWCPE01. The sequence continues at coordinate 990 of JAWCPE010000118.1, read as the reverse complement.
TACCGGCACGGGGCAGGAGTGCAGAAGCTCTTATATCACTGAAGTAGCTCAACGCCTCTTCAGTCCTCTCGTCACGAGGGGGTTCCGGTTCATCTAGCTCACGCGGGGGAGAGTCCGCCTTGGCTGAGAATGGCAGGTTCATGCTTGAGAGCGTGGCGCCGCTTCTGAGGTCGGGCCTCCCGCTCGGCACAAACGTGGTCCTCCTCGGTCCGCCTGGGTCGGGCAAGACCTCCTTCTGCGAATCGCTCCTCTGCGAATGCCTGCGAAAAGGGATCGGTGGCCTCTACATAACCCTCGACCACTCCCCCGCGGAGCTGAGGAAGCGGATGGTGGGAGATAACAGTCCATCGACGGGGAAGCCTTCGCTGGAGTTTGTAGATGGGTACTCCTGGCGGACGGGCGGATCCACGGAAAGGTTCTTCGTCGCCAACCTCTTCAACCTCAGCGACCTGAGTGTCCGCATCTTCCTCGCGGCGAACGAGCTGCCTGGCAACATCTTCTTCATCTTCGACTCTGTGACGACACTGCTAACCTACAGTTCAGAGCCTGAGGTGACGAGGTTCCTCGACGTGAACATGGCGAGGATGAGGCGGAACGGCAACACCGGGATCTACGCCGTGGAGGAAGGCATCCACACCTCGGCGTTCTACAACTCGCTCCGACATATGGCTGACGCGGTGCTGGAGATGCGGATCGAGGACGATGACGAGATACGGCGATACATCAGAGTCCACACTTTCAGAGGCCTGAATCACTCGAGTCGATGGCTGCCGTATCCTTTCACGCCTTGAACCCCGCCGGCTCAGACGCGTTACTTCTCACCCATAGGGGCTCCTTCAACTTAAGGGATTTGAGTTGGGAGGCTCCTGCTCACGTACGATGCGGCTTGCCATTTTCGTCGTGCGCGAGAGGGCATCCCTCCGGCTGATGCTCCACGGGGCGTATCTCTACTACTGTTGCAGCGGCTTGACGCCTCTCTGAGGCGTTAGG
>JAWCPE010000117.1:0-6458 GCA_038870415.1 Bathyarchaeia archaeon | reverse complement strand
AACTCATAACCATGGTCAAGGAGGTGATCGGCTTAAGGTAACAGAGAACCCCGTGCCAAAGAAAAATTTTAAGATGCCCCTGTATGCAAGTTTTATCTTGTATAGTGCGTGAGGCTTCATGGGAGAGAGACGACGGCCTGCGAGGATGATCGCGGTCCTAGGCCTCTTCACCGCCTTGACGACCGCGGCGACGATGCTTCTCTCGGTGAATATTCCCGTGACGAGGGGCTACTTTAACATAGGCGAGACGATGGTCTACACCTCCGCGCTGCTCTTCGGCCCCTTCATAGGGGCCTTCACCGGAGGCGTCGGCTCGATGCTCGCAGACCTCCTATTAGGCTACGTGGTCTACGCACCGGCGACGCTTGTCGTGAAAGGGCTGGAAGGCTTCCTTGTGGGCTTCTTAAGCTCGAAGAAGCCGTTCAAGAGCGAAGATGCCTGGAGGGCGTTCAGCCTCCTCGCGGGAGCGGTCCTCGCGTCAGTCGTCGCCTACGTGGGCTTGACGCTCTACAGCGGCGCCTTCGAGGCGACCTGGGGCTTCAGCCCTTGGACCGTCACAACTACAGGCCCCGAGCTGTCGGGCCTCTTCTGGGTCGGCCTTGCCGCAGCCTGTTTCGCCCTCGTCTCTTACGCCGGGTTCAAGCTCGACCCCGCCACGGGATGGGTTGTCGTAGCCGTCCTGATAGGCGGCTTGGAGATGGTTGCAGGCTACTTCATCTACGAGCAGGCCGTGCTGGGCTACTACGCGTTAGCAGAGGTCCCCATCAACATCGGCCAGGCAACCGTCGGCCTGCTCGTCGCCATGCCCGTGACGAAGGCTGTGAAGAGAGCCTTGGGCCGTAGCCAGCTCTGACCAGCTCGAATACGCCGCCGGAAACGGTTTGGAAGCCTTTCCTCCTCTCCCTATGCGGTGCTCCTCGAGGGTTCGGTAGACGGCTTCGATATTCTCCAAGGAGGTTCGGCCCAGAGCGTGTCCAATAATTCGTTTCACGTCCATCGAGTCGGGAAAACCGGGTGGGTTTCTCAGGAGCCCCGTGCATTCCACCTCCATGCCTAAGGCATGGGAAAAAGCGTGCGGTATTCTCGGCGATAGGGCAACTGTTGGATACGCCCGTTCGGCCCGTAAACTTCAACCTTCATCATCAAGCCGCCCTCCGGGGGTAAAGTCTCTCTACAGCGTCCCGTATCTCTCTGTGCTCTCGCATGTATATCCTCGGGGGTGCAGAAGGGAGTATCTCTCGGTCTAGGTCGAGGGTCGACGCATATCCTCCCCTCGTAGGTCCTCTCGACCCCTTCGAGCTGTTCGCTCGCATCTGCAGGTCGTGAATGGAGACGATGCACTCGACCAGGTCGGGGATGGTGTCTAAGAGTCGTCCCTCTGAGGAAAGGTAGACGTGGGTTCCTGTTCGCCTGCAGGTTGCGAAGAGTTCCTCGAACATGGACATGGGGTATCCGCGGAACTGCGCAGGCTTATCATCAAGCCGTTCTGCGCGCCTATAATCAGCGTGAGGCTCATCATGTCTACGTCGATCTCCTATGTCTTCACCAGTTTCATCTCGTACTCCGGCAGCATGTCTATCAACCCTAGGGGTTGTCGGCGGCGTTATGTCGAGCGTGAGGTTCTTGAACCCCTTGAGGAAGTAGAGGTGGGCGAAGAGGCGTTCACCGCTCCCAACGATTAGGAGGCCCCTCCCTCCTTCTTCGACGTCACGTCTCGCCTGCTCCCAGTCTCGGCCGCCTTCGAGGAGGCCTTCAGGAGGCGCGGCGTACCCGGGGAGGCCCCTACGGAGCGGGGAGCCCATGACTGTATCCGAAAGGTTTTATCAACTCATCGAGGTTACTGAGCCTTCGGTAGGGGAAATGCGGCTTCTCGTCAGCGTCGTGAATCGGCTTGAAGCCCAAGAAGCTGTAAGGGGCGGAGCTGACATAGTCGATGTTAAGAACCCTTTAGAGGGGGCCCTAGGAGCGCAGCGTCCAAGCATTATCAGGGAGGTCTCCGAGGCCCTGCCCCCGGGTTGCGAGCTTAGCGCTACTATAGGCGACCTGCCGAACCTTCCCGGGACTGCTTCCCTCGCTGCGTTGGGCGCAGTCGTCGCAGGCGCTGACTACGTGAAGGCCGGGCTCTTCGGCGTCTCGACGGTCCGTGATGCAGCGGCGCTTCTAGCTTCAATCGTCGAGGCTGTCGAAAGCTATGACGCCGCTAAGAGGGTGGTCGCAGCCGGCTATGCAGATTACCAGGCCTTCGGCTCCATAGCACCGGCGCTTCTACCCTCAGCGGCTGCGAAAGCCGGATGCTACGGCATCCTCGTCGACCTGAAGGCTAAGGGCTCCAGCAGCCTCTTCGACCACTACGGCGAGGATGAATTGAAGTCGCTTATCACTGCTGCTCACAGTTTAGGCCTCAAAGTCGCTTTGGCAGGGGGGCTCGGAGAAAGGGACATCGCGAGGATTCTAGCCTTGGAAGCTGACATCATCGGCGTTAGGCGAGCAGTCTGCAGCTCGAAGGACTGGGTCGCCGCCCAGCTCGACGGCCGCCTAGTGGCGAGCTTCAAAGACGCCCTTCAACGAGCCGCGTATAGGTCACGCAACTATTATTCTAGTTGAGACCGGCGCTTCGCCGCGCAGCAACTGCGAGAGCCTACCCGGGTAGAGGCCGTTTATGACCCATGTGTCTAACGGATACCTTCGAAGCTGGGAAGCAAGCGCCCTATCGACGCAGGTCCTTGTAGGGAAACGAGAGAGTTCGTCGAGGCCTACCCGCGGGATCAGCTCAGCTTCCGGTTTCATCTTCGGGTCCTCGGTGAAGAGCCCGTCCACGTCGGTTATCAGTACCAGTCTTCGCGCCTTGAGCTGTTCCGCTAGGTAGGCCGCTATCGTATCTGAGGTCACATCCCAAGACGCCTCGAGGGGGTTAGGCCTCGAGAGGAGCCTATAAGGTAAGATGACCGGCAACCTTCTCGCACGCGTGGAGCTGATGGCTTCTCTCAGGCTCCTTGCCGGTGCACCGTTCTCCAAGAGGTCAGAGAGGAGTAGGCCGTACTGTTCCATCGCCAGGATAGCCATCATATGGCTTGTCTGGGCTGAAACCCTAAGCCGCCTATCGTGAAGGCGCACCTCGTCCGCGAAGGGGCCGCCCCCTGGCACCACGGCTATTCTCCACCTCTTGCTCTCGGCGTCCAGCGTTCTACAGAGAGCTTTCAGCCCGCCGGTTTCCTCGAGGAGACTCCCACCTACCTTGATGACCGCATCCATCTTAACTCCGTCCCAGTCAAGCGAGTGAGGGCCATCAGGCTTAGTCCGACGGCGGGAGCAAGCTTCGCAGCGCCCGCGAGGCCAATGAGCTCGTCTAGGTCAAGGATCGTCCTGAACCCTGAGAGGCATGCGGCTCTCTCAGCTAGGAAGGAACGTCCGAGACCTGCGACGACGACCGGCGTAGTCTCTTTACTGAAGCCTTGGTCCCGGGCGACCTGTTCAAGGCCGCTTCGTATCTCTTCGAGCTGAGCCTCATACGCTTCTTGGGCTAACCCCTCGATCTCTTCGCTGGTGAGCATCTCGTCATCGGCACAGACCAGACGGGCAAGCCGCGCAAGGGCCTCGTGGAGGGAGCGTCCTCTCCCATCCGCGGTCTCGGTGGTGTAATCCTGCTCAGAGATGTTTCCTAGCGCAAGATGGATGTCAGCCGAGAGAGCGAAGAGCTCCGAAGAGAGGCGAGCCTCCTGACCGCGAAGATGGGCTCTTCTAAGAATTGCCGCCAAGTTGGTTCTCAACGCGCCCGTATAGATGAGCTCCCCACAGCTAAGCTTCTCAAAGTCTGTTCTACCCCGAGCGGCTACGCGGCCGTCCACGACGGGGATGATGCTTGTCGTCGTGCTGCCCACATCGACGACCACGCAGGTCTTCACGAAACGCGAGGCTAACCAACCTGTCGCAGGCCAGTTTGCCGCCGCAACCTCAAGAGGCTTAAGCCGCGCCTCAGAGACCGTTCGCAGAGAGCCGTCGTATGCAAGGACAAGGATCAGGGTTCTCGCGTGGACTCGTTCAACGCAGTCCAAGACATGGTTAACACCCTCCCTTTTTCTAAAGTAAACGTCTGAAAGCTCCGCCGTCATCGTAACAGCCACCGAGTCGAGGGGCTCCTGCCCGGCAACCTCTAAGCGGAGCTCTCTCAGCGCCGGTTCTAACGCTTCTCTCCCAACCCGCCATAATGGAAGATACCTCGATGCCGTGCTGAGCCTCGTGAGAACTCTCCCGTCGCTCTCAGCGTAGGCAGCCTTGATGTTGGCTCCGCCGATATCCCAGGCGAGAACCTTAGCCGAAATGATCACCCTCTCTTGGACTGCGCGGCGAGGGTTGACCTCGCCCTCCTGAAGCTGGCTATGGCCTCTATAAGACTGGCGCCGTGAGCCTCCAGTAGGGTGTAGTCTGCCTCGGCCAGTACAGGTACCTTCAAGAAGATCGAGTAGCCCTGATGGAAAAACGAGGTGGGAAGCGCGTCGTCCAGGCAGGACTTAACCATCCACTCCGCGACGTTCACCGACGCGGTCCTCCTCAGCCCAATGTACGATGTCGTAAGCCTCGGGTTGATGTCGACTACCACCGGCCCATCACGGGTAAGGATCATGTCGACTCCCACATAGCCCCGGCGGAGGCCTAGGGCCTCTATTGCTCTGCAAGCGGCTTGAAAAGCCTGAGGTTGAGCTGCATGGTCTAGGGGGACGACGCCTCCTAGGTAGAGTGAGCGCCCCGGCCGTCGGGTCAACAAGAGAACCTGCCTGTTCAGAGATAGGGGCTGCGCATCGTTCCAAGAGCAGAGCATCGATACACTCGCGGGAACGCCTCGCACGTACTCCTGAGCCATCAGGGGAGACCGACCTCCAGCCTTATGGCTTCCTACACGTTCGTCTACGTCCTTCTGGTCGAAGGCCACGGTTAGGCCCTCGCAGCCAGCGCCGTCAGAGGGCTTTAGAACGAGCGGGAACCCCAGAGTGGAAACCTCCTCAGCTGAGCCTGCTGGGTGAAGAGGGTCAAAGGCCAGGCTCCTTGGAACCGCAACCCCACTCGACCTTAGTCTCTGATAGACCTGAAGCTTATCGGATGCTCTCCTGACGGCAGATGAGGGTTGATTCAGCGACGATCGTGGCCCGCATAATTCTTCAGCCATCTCTACGAGTTCAGCGAGCGTACCTCCGGATTCAGGAGCGATAATGTAGGCCGCATCATGGCTGGGCAACTGTCGTCTAAGAACTGCCCTAGGTTCTCCCTCAGCCTCGACGTACCTGGCCTTGACGGTGTCAAACGATGCCCCTCGCTCGTGACGCTCCCCGACGATGATCGTGACTTTATGCCCTGCGGCTGCAAGGTCCGCAGCTATGGTTCCAGCCATAGCATAGCCTTCGCATAGGATACTTCGTGAGGGGCCATTCAGCTCTGGAAGTTCGCCTGCCGTTGCCGCCTCGTAAAGGAGAATCTTCAAGTGTCTTGCCGGCTGTAAGTTGGCAGGCGACGGTAATGAGGGTTATCCCGGTCATCGACCTCCGAGATGGGATAGCAGTTCACGCCCGTCAAGGAAGACGGGCCGAATACCGCCCCCTACAAAGCGTTCTCTGCGAGGGCTGCGACCCGACAGGGATAGCCGAGGCTTTTCATCAACTGGGGTTCAAGGAGGCCTACCTTGCAGACTTGGACGCGATCATGGATGGCAAGCCAAACCTGACGCTGTACAGCCGGATGGCTCAAGGCGGGAAGCTCTCCTTGATGATAGATGCGGCGGTGAATACCGCCGCGGAGGCTGTGCAGGTCCTATGCTCGGGGGCATCAAAGGTCATCGTTGGAACAGAGACCTTGACAAGCCCAGAGCTAATCTCTCTTCTCGTACGACGTTTCGGAGAAAAGGTTGTCGTAAGCCTCGACCTGATGAGCCGCCGTCTGCTTACGAAAGCTCGAGGACTCGCGGGGATGCAGGCGGTTGAGGCCGCCCTCTACTTCCAAGGATGCGGCGTCGCTGAACTCATCGTCTTAGACCTAGCTAGGGTAGGCTCAGGGCTTGGGCCTGACTTTGAGCTTGCCGGGGAGATCTGTGATCGATGCGAGCCCTCCATCCTTATAGGCGGTGGGGTCAGGGACCTTGCCGACCTGCGCAGGCTGCAAGCTATCGGAGCTGATGGAGTACTAGTCGCGACGGCCCTACACTCAGGGGCGATAACCTTAGACCAGCTTCGAGCAGCAGGTTTTCTCCAACCCTCCTTGACGAGCCGCTTCCATTAGCGTGGCTAGGATTCCACAAGGGTTTCGGTGCTTCTGACCCCTTCGAGCTGCCCTATCTCATCCGAGATGCGGGCAACCCCCTCGTTACTCTCGGCCTCGACGAAGGAGACTATGTCGAACCGGCCGAAGGCCAGGTAGACCTTCCTTACCCCCCTCATCTTCTTCACGGCGTCGATGATCTCCTGGTGCTTAGT
>JAWCPE010000116.1:0-6460 GCA_038870415.1 Bathyarchaeia archaeon | reverse complement strand
GATAGATCTCCAACCCGCCAACGAGCGCGGCCTCCTTCGCGTCATCGAACGGCACGAAGGCCCGCCGCATCCCCTTCTGCGCCGCATGGGAGATCATGGCGATGATACCTGGCGTGTGGCGCAACACACCATCGAGCGAGAGTTCACCTACAATCAGCGCATCGCTCAGATCCGCCGAGAGTTGCTCCGACGCGAGCAAGATCCCAATCGCGATTGGCAGATCGTAGGTCGGCCCTGCCTTCTTGATGTCTGCCGGAGCAAGGTTGATCGTGACCTTGCCAAACGGAATGCGGCCGCCGCTATTGCGAATGGCAGCCCGCACGCGCTCCCGGCTTTCTTGCACCGCCGCATCGGGCAGGCCCACAATCACGATGCCCGGTTGTCCATGTGGACTCCCTGCATCAACTTCCACTTCAACCAGGACGCCATCGAGCCCAACACCGGCACAACTGAAGACTTTCGCCAGCATCACGTCAGGCCCGCAAGCGTAGAGAAAATCCGGCCTACTCTTCGCAAGCAACTCATGTAGAGCATCGACCGCGGTTCCCCGGCGTCCCAGACTGCCATCTTCCGTAGTGACGATGAGCCTATCGTCTCGTCCGGAGAAGGCTGACTCAAGCCTAGAGGTGAAGACCAGTCGCTCTCTCGTTCTGGCTCCGAGAATGAAAGAGATGCGGGATGAGAGGTGAATGAGGCGTTCCGCGAGGAAGGCTAGGGGGATGACGCCTATCCCTCCGGCTACCATGACGACCTCCCCGGCGTGAGGCGTGAAGCCGCGTCCAAGCGGGCCCATAACACCGATCCGGTCACCCACCTTCATCCGGCATAGGGCGCAGGTAGCTTCCCCAACTGCCTCAACGGTGACTGAGGCTTCGCCGCGCTCCGTAGCGTTCGAGATCGACATGGGCACCTCGTCGACCTCGGGCGCCCAGACCATCAGGTACTGACCCGGCTGCCCAGAGGCGCACAAGGGATCGGTGAAAGTTAAGGTCCTTACCCTATCGTTCTCCTCCCTGACGTCCTTGACGTGGACGATTCGCCTCGTCTCAGTACTCATGGGATAGCCCCACCAGTTGTCTCATAGCGTCGAAACCTTTCCGAGCCATGTAGGCTTCGATTCCCTCAGCGATCTCCCTGAAGACACCTATGCCCTTCGTGCCAACAGCGCTCCCTATCGCGACCGCCGTCGCGCCGGCCATGAGGAACTCAAGGGCGTCCTGGTAGGTCTCTACGCCGCCGCAGCCGATGATAGGTACCTTAACCGCCTTCGAAAGCTCGTAGACGTGCCTCAACGCGATCGGCTTGATGGCGGGGCCTGAAAGGCCGCCGGTTCTGTTTGAGAGGATCGGTCTGCCAGTCTCCACGTCTATGGCCATCGCCTTCACCGTGTTGATCGCTGTCAACACCGAGGCGCCGGCGTCCACCGCGGCCTTCGCGATGAGGACGGGGTCGGTGGCGTTCGGGGAGAGCTTCGCGAAGACAGGCTTCCGGTCCCGACGGGAGGCCTCGACAACGCCGGCGACCATCTCCCGGACGAGCTGCGGGTCGCTCCCAGCCTCGTGGATGCTCCCCACATGGGGACATGAGAGGTTCACCTCCACCGCGGCGATAGGCGTGCCGTGAAGCCGCCGCGCCACCTCGACGAGCTCCACCGTTGAGAAACCATAGATGCTCGCGATGACAGGCACCTCGAGGTCTCGAAGCTCCTCTAGTTCTACGCGGAAAGCCTCTACGCCGGGGTTCGGGAGGCCCATCGCGTTTAGGAACCCTACCGGAAGCCGAACGACGGTAGGATTCCTGTAGCCTTCCCGCGCGGTGAGACCTAAGGACTTGGTCACGACTGCCCCTGCACCTGCGCTCGCAGCCCTGCGTAGAAGCTTGGCCGAGATGCCCCAGATACCTGAGGCTAAGACCAGTGGGTTCCGCAGCCTCAGCCCCGCGAGTTCAACTGAGAGGTCGGGCCTCAAAGGGCATCTTCGGGCCGTATCGTATAGGCCGGGATAAAAACGCTCACAGGTAACCTAACCCGCCGTCTGCCTTAACTCGTCTTCTTGACTACCGTGCGGCTTCCTGAAGCGAGGCCGTGGAAGCAACTCATATATAGGAGGGCCGTAGCCCGAGAATCGGTAAGCCTGGCGCTTGCTGGATAGCGTAACCTTGTCCGATATCACCGTGGATGCTTCTGCACTCAAAGGCGGAGACGCTAGGGAGCTGGACGAGCTGAAGGATTATCTCTCGAAGCGGCTCGGCGTCACGCCCGCGCAGTCTGGGAGCAAGCTGACGATCACGCCTTCCGAAGAGCGAGAGGTTCTTCCCCGCGACGTAAAAGAGGAGGTGAAGCGTTTCCTCTACAGACGAGGCTTAAAGCCGAGGTATCGTGTCACGGCGACGGGCAGAGCCTTGACGCTTCGAAGAACCGGTCCCAAGTCCTAGTGTGCGAGGCGTTCCTCAGGTCGCTCCGAGTTTTCCGGAAACTCTTTAATCGCCTTATGCAGGTTTCTGGCTCCGGCTGAGAGGGTTGAACGAGAGAACTGCAGGGGCTCTCCTCTGCTCTTTGAGCGTCCTGTTCATGCTGTTCTACACGTGGCTGCTCTTCCTTCCGCCTGAGGACTGGAAGGTGCTCGGGAAACCGCTTACTTGGTGGGCTGTCGCTCTGCCGGTCTACGTGCTGGTCTTCGCCTTCTTCGGCATCCTCATCTGGATAGGATGGGCGATGGCTACGACCCCTGAGGAGCCCCCGCTACCTGAGTCTCCTCCCGCAGCCTCAGGAGTCACGCTAGAACGAGAAGAAAGGGCAGCTTAGCTTAGCGGAAGTTCTGGCCTGGTTCACGGTTTAGAACGAAGCGTTTCGTGAAGATGCGTCTGTTCCGGGTCCTAGGAGGTAGCTTATGCCTAGGCTTAGCCTGGATCTTAGGCGTCTGGCTTCGAACCTTACCTGCCTTCGTTAAGCTTCCATGAGTCGGCATCCTTCAACACCCTACGCTATCGTAAGACGAGTGCGTGTTTAAAAACGTTGTTAGTATTTCCGGCCTTGCTCTATCGGGTAGAACGCCCTCCCCCTCGAGTCCATTAAGCATATATGTGGCCTGCCCAGTATTGGCCCCCCAGCGCTGCAGATGTGACGCGGTCCACTTTGGAGGATGCTTGATGAAGAGAGGCTTTGTCGCTGAGCGGATGAGCAACATCGGTACTGAGGCGGCTTTCGAGGTCCTCGCGAAGGCGAAGGAGCTGGAGGCGAGGGGCCTGAGGATGGTCCACCTTGAGATCGGGGACCCCGACTTTACCACGCCTGGCTACATCAGGGCTGCCTGCCACGCTTCTCTGCATCAGGGGCATACGCACTATACGCCTTCAACTGGCATTATGGAGCTGAGGCAGGCTATCGCGGAGAGGGTGAAGGCCGACTACAACGTGGATGTAGACCCTCGAACACAGGTCGTCGCGATGCCGGGAGCTAAGCCATGCATCTACACCGCCATCCTCGCCACCGTGAACCCGGGCGAAGAGGTGATAGTGCCCGACCCCGGTTTTCCCATCTACGAGTCAGTCGTAAGGTTCATCGGCGCGAAGCCCGTACCCGTCCAGCTGAAGGAGGAGAATGACTTCCGGCTTCTCCCGGAGGATGTAGCGGAGAAGGTCACTGAGAGGACGAAGATGATCGTGTTGAACTCGCCGAACAACCCGTGCGGCTCGATGCTCAGCAAGAAGGATGTGGAAGGTATCGCGGCGCTCGCCAGGGAGAGGGGCCTCCTCATCCTCTCAGATGAGATCTACTGCAAGATAGCCTACGAGCAGCCGCACCACGGCATCCTAGCCGAGCCGGAGATGCTAGACTACGCCGTTATGATCGACGGGTTCTCGAAGACCTACGCGATGACCGGCTGGAGGCTCGGCTACGCTGTAGGGAACGCCGACGTGATCGAGAAGATGGTCCTGCTGCAGATTAACATCACGAGTTGTCCCGCCTCGTTCGTGCAGGAGGCAGGGGTCGCAGCTCTCCGAGGCAGCCAGGAGCCCAGCAGAAGGATGGTGGAGGAGTACCGTAAACGGCGCGACGTGATAGTCGAAGGCCTGAACAGGATAAACGGCGTCTCTTGCAAGCCGCCGCTCGGCACGTTCTACGCCTTCCCGAATGTGAAGAGCTTCGGCTGGAAGTCCCGAGCCCTCATGGAGTACCTTATGGAGAAAGGCGGCGTCGTAACGCTTCACGGCGACGCATTCGGCAAATACGGCGAAGGCTACCTGAGGCTCTCCTACGCCACCTCGGTCGAACTCATCCGTGAAGGCCTAGAACGAATGGAGAAAGCCCTCGCATCCCTGCCGTCAAGCCCCTAAGCCGCCCACAGAGACGGAGACCTGTTACCGAAACCGTTACCGAGATGTAACCCGTGAAAAATAAGCGGAGGCGCGCTAATAGTTGAGGATGTGGGCTCCAACCGCAGCCAGAGGGGCTTCGGCTTGAGAGTCGTGACGTTAGATGAGCAGCAGCTGGAGGAGAGAGGCTTCTTCTACCTCGTCTCTTCCCAGAAGCTCACGGTAGGCATGTTCCAGTTCCGACAGGGAGCGAAGACTGAACCTCACGCGCATCCTAACAGTGAGGCCTGCGACTACTGCGTTGCTGGCAAAGGTAACATCGAGGTTAACGGTGAAGCCCACGAGCTGACGCCGGGCATGGCGATCCATGTACCAGCCGGGGCTTACCATTCCTACCAATGCCTGAGCCGAGAGCCGTTCAGGTTCATAGGTTGCATAGACACCCAGCGAGCCTTCAGACAGCTAAGGCCGGGAGAGGCCCCGCCCTCTGAGCCGGGGATGAACGCTACGGTCCTAAGCCGAGAAGAGGGACGAGTTGCCACGAGCGATGGACGGACCAGCATCCTCCTCATTGAGCCTTGGAGGGTCCACGCGAAGACTATCGGCCTCGGCTACGCGAGGTACGAGGCCGCCTCAATGCCCGGGCAGACTCACAGCCACGGTGACCTTGAGGAGGCCATCTACGTGCTCTCCGGCAACGGCCAATGTTGGCTAGGGTCCGAGATCGCGGATATAGAAGCTGGGCAGGCTGTCGATATTCCCCCAGGAGCCCCCCATAGGGTAGAGGTCAGCGGACCGAGCCCATTGGAGTTCCTCCTCGTCTACTCGCCTCCTAGAGGAGCATGGTACCAGGGCGAGTACCCGCCGGAACTGTGAAGCCTACTCAACATAGGGGAGCGACCGCATGAAGTACAGCATGCTGGTCCTGAGCTTGGACGAGTCGAAAGATATGAGCATCGAGCGTCTAGCTGAAACCGCGGCCAGAATCGGCCTGGACGGGGTTGAGCTCTACGCGCCTTCCCTAAGGTCTCTTGCCTGGGACTACCTGAAGAGGGTTAAGGACGCCCTCGACGCCAGGCGCTTGAGGGTCTCTATGATATCCCTCTCCACTAACCTAACGCATCCCACCGCCGAGATGTGGCTTTGGAACAGGTCCCACATTAAGGTGATGTGCGAACTCGCAGAACGCTTCGAGACAAAGATCCTGAGGGTTACACTCGGCCACCACCAAGGCCTGAGCCATGAGCAGAGCCTAAACAACGCGAGGCGAAGGCTGGCAGAGGCCATTCGGATCGCCGAAGAGAAGGACGTGACGCTCGCCCTTGAGAACCATCCTCTGCCGGACATCGAGAACCGCTTAGAAGTGCTCCTAGAACTCCTCGAAACCTTCCCCGCCGAGAATCTGAGGGTCAACTACGACCCGGCAAATGCGCTCAGGGTAGGCGAAGACCCCGTCGCGAACCTTAGGGCACTCATCGGCAAGGTCGTGCATCTCCACGCGAAGAACGGTTACATCAACGCGAACAACGAGTTCATCGCAGAACCAGCAGTCTGGAGGGGCCAGACAGACTGGAAGGCCCTCGTGAAGGAGTTGAAGGCTGCTCGGTATAACGGTTACTTGTCGCTACAATACTCGGGGGAACAAGCTGAAGAAACCTTAGCCAAGAGCTTAGCCTATCTCAAGGGGCTCGAAAGACAAGCTTAGTAGACCTAAACCCTCGGTTACCATCTCTCAACACGCACCTCTAAGCCTTCCTTCAGACACCTCGCAAACTAGGGGCTTTACGTCAGATGTGGATGTTCACGGCTGTTTGTGGAGGTTACAGCCCTCTCGAAGCGCTCTAGCCAAAGCTGCAGCGAAGTCTTCAGCTGTGACGCCCGCAGCCATGATCCGCTCCCTCCAGAAGTAGTCAGCTATCAGAGCCCTGAAGTCCGCCTCGACAGGGAGGCCTCGAAGCCTTCGCTCCAAGTCAACGATAGCGTTGCTGGGCAGGAGGAAGAAGTCCCCCGTTATTTTGATCTCCGTTATCAGCCCGCTCTCAACGCTGGCCTGCACGCGGATCAACTTGCCGCCCGGAACCTTGTAGGCTGTCGTTCTCCGCGTCATCGACTGAAGTTCCACTCCCTGCTCGCGTACTTCTTCCTC
>JAWCPE010000115.1:0-6471 GCA_038870415.1 Bathyarchaeia archaeon | reverse complement strand
TAGACGCCTTCGGGAGGGTCATCTTCCCAAACCTCGCCTACGTCGGGGTTATTGTCTTGACGACGCCTTTGGCGACGGTCTTCAGCATCGGCGTCATGGTCGTCATGTCTGCGAGGATCGCGAACGTCCGAGACGCAAGCCAGATAGGCGGCATCGTCGTCCTACCCGTGATACTGCTGCTCTTCGGGCAGCTCTTCAACCTCTTCTTCATCAACGAGGCCATCGTCCTGGCGGCCAGCCTCCTCATCGGCTTAACGGACGCACTCTTGATCCGCATCGCCACCTCACGCTTCGACAGAGAGAACCTACTGACAAAGCTCTGAGCAAAGATGAGGTCTATGCTGACACCAGAGGAGAAAGCGAAACAGATACTTACTCAATGGGTCTCAAATTGCAAAATGAGAAACACCTCTGGCAAGGTCGAGCTTAGGGACGTTTCGAATTGGGCAGAGAAACGTCTTGAGATCAGCAGGGACTGTCCAGACCTTGACTCAGTCGACGGAGTATTCCTGTTTCTCTGCCTAGGCAGCTTGTTAAGCTCTGGAGGCGGGAGCTATCAGGGTAGAGTGACCGAATTGCGAAACAGATATCAGGCATTGTTGTCACGAAGATTTGACGTTGACAGAATGGGTAAACCGCTCTCAGAGGAAAGAAAAGAGCGTTTCAAGGCCATCAACGCAAAACTTCGAGACTTAATGGGAGCCTTTGGGTCCTCGCACTTCTTGCAGGACTGGTGGGAGAACAAGAAAGAAGAGTACGAAGGGGATGTAGATAGGAGTGGCATAGCCATCATACGGGAACTACACGATTGGACCTATACCGACGAAGAAGTACCGTTGTTCACCGTGAAGGTCTTCTGGGTCGCCCGGGAGCTGCACGCAAACGGTATCTGGTCTGATTTCCCGGTAAAGTACTGTTGTATTCCTGATGGGTACGTTAAAGACACGCTTGCGGAACTGTACGGACTTGAGGGATACAAACGTCTGTTTGGAATCAGTTACAGAGACCCATGCTTCTACATGGATTCAGCGATCCTGATGAGTCAGAAGGTATGCGAGCTAGTCTCTACAGAGAAGGTGGATGGCTACTATCCCTACGACTTGCCTTTCTTCAGGAGGGGATACGAAAGACGATCAGCGAGACACTCACTCGGGGCAATGCGGGAGTAAGCGGCGCCGCGAACTGACTGTTGAGGACAGGCTCTTACGATGGTTGAGGTCAGTCCTCTGCTCTTGTTCTCCGGCGTAGGGATGGTCTCCGTCGGCCTACTCGCCTGGATATGGTGGGCTCCGCGGGCAAGGTTTCGTTTCTTCCTCTACGGCGGGCTCCTCTGGGCTGCAGCGATCGCGGTGAAGCTCGTCATGGACCTAACGGTGACGCAGCCGTTCTCCCAACAGCTTTCCACCGCTGTAGGTCAGGGCCTTCTCGCCTCCGTTACCTTAGGTCTCTACGTGGGCCTCCGCACGGGGCTGCTCGAATGTGGCTTCCCCTACGTGGCCGCGTTGATGACGAGGCTGAGAGAGGCAGCGTGGCGTGAGGTCTTCGCCGTAGGCTTAGGCTTCGGCGCGTTTGAGGCGGTCCTCCTCGGTGTACAGTCTCTCCTGAACGTGGCGACGATCATGCTCAACCCTAGCGTACTGGACTCCTTGCCTCCGGGGCAGCGTGAGGCCGTCGTCAGGCAGCTTAGCTACGGGGCGGCGGTCGTCCCGGCGCCCATCCTTGAGAGAGCCTTCACCCTCGTCGCGCATCTATTCGCGACAGTTCTCGCCGTCTACGCCGCCAAGGCTTCGAAGCTCTCGCTCCTAGCGGCTTCTATCCTCTACAAGACAGTTCTAGACGGCCCCATCCCCATCTTCGGCTACGTCGTCCCTGAGAGAGGACTACTTGAGCTCTACTTGATCGAAGCCTACCTTGGAGCCTTAGCGCTCGTAGCTGCCTTAGGCCTCTTCTGGTTCAGGAAGCGAAGCGTAGACTCTTCAGAACCCGGGCTGCCATAATGCAAGCCTTGGTTGAGCCAAGTGGTCTACCATAATGAGAGCCTTGCGACCATCACCGCGGGTTGCATGAAAAGGACTGACTTACGTATTAGCCTATCTATGTTCAGCTCGTCTGCCTCTTCACGTGGAGGGGCATCCCTTATCGGAAGTCAAATATGCCTAAGGCAGGGCTTCTGCGTTGGGGCTTATCCCCGCCCCGGAGAGTGGTGGCGGTAGCTTTGAGGGTTAGGTTCGGCCCTGCCGGTCTGCCGGATGAGGAGAACTTCAAGCTGAGCGTTGAGACGCTTCTTCGACGCGCGTATGACGCCTGCCAGGTCGACTTCTCGAACGGGATCACCTTTGAGGTAGCCCGGGCGCAGGAGATGCCGCCGCTTACGGAGGGTAAGGATATCGTGTTCTCCTTCCATGCCCCGTACTATATCCAGCTGAGCAAGGAGCAGGGAGCCGTAAGGCATCTCGCGATGGTGGAGCATGTGGCTCACATCGCCTACGTCTTCGGCTCTAGGCTCGTCGTGGTCCATCCGGGTTTTCTCCAAGGCCGAACCAGAGAGGATGTCACAAGGGTCGTCGTGAGGAACCTCCAGGCGGCCGTAGAGCGGCTTCGAACGAGGGGCTACGGAGAGGTCGCCTTAGGCGTCGAGAATATGGGGAATAAGGCGAACTTCGGCGTCCTCGAGGAGGTCCTCGACATTGTCAGGCGGACGGAGGGTACCGTCCCCGTGGTCGACTTCGCCCACGTCCACGCCGTGAGCGACGGAGGCCTTAAGACGAGGGAAGACTTCGCTGCGCTCCTAGACCACATCCGGGAACGGCTTGGGCTCCGGCGTCTCGGCGTGTTGAACGGCCACTTCAGCGACGTGAGGTACAGGAGGAGCCGCGAGGTGAAACACCTGAAGTATGGGGAGGGAGACCTCCGCGTGGCGCCCCTCATCCTGGCGGCATGCGACCAGAGGACAGACCTGACACTCATCTCCGAATCCCACGAGGAAGAGAGCAACCAAAGAATACTCCAAGAGATACGACAAGCCCTAAGCTCCTATAGAGAAGGCCCTGAGATAGGACCCCTCCCCGCCGGAAACCGGGAGAGAAGAGTCGCTCTATACACCCATCTCAAGCATTCGCATCGCTTAGGCAATAGGTCTCGCTGTTACAGGAGTCATAGAGTCGTCACCGGCCTGGGTGACGACTGGAGATCCCGCGACGCTGCCTTCGGGGAGGATACTGGTCCGCCGTCGGCCGCGCTGAGACCGTCCATCGCGTACGGGTGCTCTTAAAGCGTGACCGTCCACGTGTACCTATTCCCGCTCTCGGAACGGATCGGAACGTCAAGCCTCATACCGCGCGTGAAGCGTCCATCAACCATTAATCCGCTCCCCACTCGGCTTAAGCGTACTGTTCCAGCCGAGCGATAACTATTGGCGGAAACGAGGGTGCTGTTGAGAGCCACGCCGTCAAGCGTGACACCAACGTCGCCCCTATTTTTTCAGCGTGATAATGAGCACCCCTGACGAATCCCTCTTGACGCCAGTTATCTCGATCCTCTCGACCCTCGGACGTACGTCGGGCTGAAGCATCTGTCCTACAGAAGACGGTACGAGATATAGACTGAGACTGATCAGAGCTAGAGAGCACTTGGCGGTCTGATGGTAGTCGCATGAATCTGTCTATCTTACTCAACCTAGGTCTGAGGCGTTACCCTTGAGGCTTCTCTGCCTAGGGCGGCGTAGAGAAGGTTTAACTATGGCTCGTGGTGCTGCTCACTTGGAGCATCACGATCCAAGTGAGCAGGAAGACGCTTCAGATCCTCCGAGAGCTGATGAGACGGACGCGGGCGAGAAGCTACGACGAGATTAAAGGAAGCTTCTGAGCGAGAAGTACGAGATTCCCAGCTCGATGTTCAGGTTGAACCCGAAGCTCAAACCCTTCAGCGAGGAGGATGAAGCCCAGTTCCATGAGCTATAGGTACGCGATAGACTCCTACGCTTGAGTCGAGTACTTCTTAGGCTCGAAGAAAGGAGTGACCGTGAAGCGCTATATTGAGGATGAGGAGTCGGCTACCCTGACGATAGTCCTCGCAGAGCTCAGCAGGAAACTGCTCAAGGAGGTCGCTTCTGGCCACGAGACGGCGAAGGGAAGAGCAGCAAGACTACGTGAAGATAGCGACCGTGACGGTGAAGCTGACGGAGGAGATAGCGGGACTTGCAGGCGAGATCGACGTTGAAAGAGAGAGAAAAGTACCAGGCTGGGGTCTGGCCGACTCGATAGTCCTAGCTAAGGCTCGAGTAGGCGACGGGAGAGTTGTCACAGGCGATAAACCCTTCATCGACCTGAAGGATGAAACGGTTCTTATCCAGTAGCATCTTGGAAAGTCTTGGCGCCTGAGTGGGTTCCATCAAGGCTGCGGTTGGGGTAGGAGCGTGGCGAGTTCATCCAGCTCTTCGAGGAGCTTCTGGGGCGTGTAGGCTCGGAGCCCGTCGGTTAAGCCTCTCTCCTTCAGCTGTTCCGCCTTTACGGGGAGCGAGAGCCCATTCACCGTCTGGTAGTCAGACATGTGTAACGAGCCGAGAGGCGACCGCGCCAGTTTACCGCTCGGCGTCTGCGAAGGGTCGATAACGATCACGCCGGGCTGCTTCTCGTGGCCGCCCAGTATCTTCGCCTCGGCTCGGCTCTTCACGTACTCGATCCAGCGGCTTGTGAAGCGGCCTCTCTTCCCCTCCGTGTAGGCGAAGTACTCGTCGTAGAACGCCGCAGGCCACTCCTCCCTAAGCGTCAGGTAGACGTGGAAGGAGGAGCCCGTCCACGCGACTAGGGGCTCGCCCACCGTGAACGAGTCGATCTCATCGTCGCCGGAGATGGCTTCGACGAAGAGCCCAGCGACCTCCCTGGCGGTCTCATGCCTCATATCGGCCGCCCGGTCGATGTCGAAGAAGACCCTTCGGATCGGTCTGCCGGGTCGTTCACGGTTCGTCGCGTAGAAGAAGTCCGCGAGCTTCCTTGGGAGAAAGTACTGCCATATCTTCAGCTGGAGGGGTGTAAGCCTTTCACGGGCCACCTTCAGGTTCTCCTCCTCAGCCCTGAGCGCTAAGAGGTCCTCTGTGACGCCCTTCGAGAGCTCTTCAGCCGTGAGCGGAGGCATGAAGGAGCCGCGTTTAAGCAACTGTTTATCCCTCAGCCAGACGCGGGCGGCGACCTCACGGTCCTCGAGGAAGCCCTTCAGCTTCGCGGCGGCAAGCCCGTAGAGGAGCAAGACCTCAGGTTCACCGAACGGCCGGAGGATGTCTCGTTCAGAGGCCAGCTGCCTCAAGCCCATGCCGAAGAGAGTAGCCGACCTAAGCCTAAAAGCCTATGGGCGACCGCGACTCCGCCCTGAAAGTCTGCCCTGCTCCTTCACCTGATTGGCTGCGGGCCAAGTGGGTATTAGGGTCCTCAAGAAGAGCTACGAATCTTTAAGGGCTCTCTAGGATAGAAGTAGGTCTTCTGCGGCCTCAGACTCGACGTTGTCCCTCTCTGGAAACCCGCTCAGCATCTAGGAGGTCGCCTCGTAGTCGTGAACTCGGAATCAAGTTGCGGGTCGACCTAACCGTACGTATTCCTTCTCCGTCCTACCTCTTCCTGACCGGGTATCGGATGAACGTCTTCTGGACCTTGGCGTTCGGCCTTGTTAGGTATTCTTCCTCGTGGGTGCCCGCTATCTCGTATCCTTTCTCGGCGACGAAGTCTTGGAGGCGCTTCACAGTCGCGGGTTCCGTGCTGAAGGGCCCGACATGCAGGGCCTCCGCGACGGCGCCGTACTCCCACATCTCAACCTTGACCTCGACGCCATGAATCTTCTGCGGCAGAGAAACCGTATCTTCAGGGATGGGTAGGCCCCATATGCCGAGCCACTCATCCTTAGGGGCGAGGTAAGCGTTAGGCCATCGTGCGCGGAGGGCCCCCACCTTGAAATCCTTCCCCTGCTTCTTGAGCGTGAACTTGAGCTTGTAGACGGATCCGTAAAGCGCCGATACGGCTTGAGAAGCCACCTTGTTAGGGTCCCCCTTCGTGTAGACGACAGCCATCCTCTGCGACGGCATCTCAAGTATCTGGGGCTCCTGCTTACGTGCTGCTCCTTTTCTCGCCGTAATACTCGCCTTCTTCCGCCAAATTCGCGTTCAACAAGTCACTTCGTTCGTCCATATAAGCGCATACTATACTTAACGTAGGCCACGCTAAAAGGTAACAGGGTCCGTAATAATTACGTACTGTTACTTTTAGAGCGAGCCTTAGGAACTGGCTCGATCTAGACCAACCCCTCGGAAGACGACTAGCCTAGCAGGCGAAAGGTAACGGTATCCTCGCGGTGGGAGGCCCTCTTCCGGCCTTTGTCGAGGCCTGTCCCATGCTTGGGTTGACCCTCCCTTCATCGAATGGCAGGCACGCCTAGACTCCGCGGGTCCGTCGTCATGGGCATCCAGGAAGGAGTCCGAAGGGCCCC
>JAWCPE010000114.1:0-6503 GCA_038870415.1 Bathyarchaeia archaeon | reverse complement strand
GATGTCTGAGAAGTCAACCCCATCGAGCAGATACTCAGACCACAACATCGCTCAGCGAGGCCCACCCTCTCTAGCGCCCCTTCCTCTAATAAGAGAGGCGTTACGAGGAGGCTCTTTAAGCTCCCCGAACAGCTAGGATGAGGTTGTCACCTTAGGCTCTCAGCTCTGCCTGTGAGCGTGTTTTCCCGTGGGATGATATTACCCTCCCAGCTTCTGTCCACGGCTCAGAGTCGCCCTGCAGCCATAGGGCGGAAAACGAAGCTCATATGCGCCGTGATGAAAACAGGTTAAGAGGACACGTTCTACAGCATAATGAGCGAGTGAACGGGTCTCTCTTTATGCTCCTCAACGCTGTGTGGTATCTAGCCAGCGCTGGAAGGACCTGATGTTGAAGTACGACGCAAACACGATGGATGAGCCCTGCGCCGTTTAACTCGTGCGCGGCTGCTCCCTGCAGCTCGGCCACGGTGAGCAGCCGAGCCGTGTAAGCTCCGAGCATTAAGGGCAGTATTACCAAGTGTTATCCGCGCCGCGGATACCCCCAGGGGCTGCAAGGGTCTTGCCGG
Source organism: Bathyarchaeia archaeon (assembly GCA_038870415.1). Taxonomy (GTDB): domain Archaea; phylum Thermoproteota; class CALKCG01; order B24; family JAWCPE01; genus JAWCPE01. The sequence continues at coordinate 5,937 of JAWCPE010000114.1, read as the reverse complement.
TTGGGAGAGTCTCGGCTGCACGCGGTGATGAAGGAGGCTGTCCGCAGGAGGCTGAGAGCGGAGGGCTTCCACGTCCTCGTGGAGCCCGCGGAGCCCCCGTTTCCCAACGTCGCGTGGGGCTCCTTCAGACCTGACCTCATGGGCTTCAACGAGGCCTCAGACTACGCCTCGGTAGCCCTCGTGGAGTGCGAGACGAACCCTACACCGCGCAGGATTCAGGCCAAGAGCCGGAAAGTGAAGGGGTTCCGATACCAGGGAACGCTTCACAGACGCCACTCTTTAAGGTTCATCCTCGCCATCCCTCATGGGAAGCTTAACCGGCTTATCGGCAGCGGCTTCAGAGCCACCTGGGAGACATGGCTGATAGACGCCCAAGAAGGCGTCATCCTAAGCCTCATACCGAGAATAGATGAGGCCCGCTATTCCTAACCCTCGTACTGGTATCATGCTCTCCATAGGAAAATGTGCTTGCCTATTGTCCATACCTCGGCGAGCTGACTTCAAAGGGATAGCGGCTTCTTTTACCCGACTTGTCCTGAAAGAATCGGCAAGCGTCCTATGGAGGACGCCATCCTCATCAAGACATAAGAGGCAGTCATAGAGAATCCCTTAAGAGAAAGTCTACACGTATGTTTCCCACGATTCCTTGCTTGCTCTTGTAGTATTTCCTCGGAAGGCAATCCTTTCTACTGAGCTATCCTCTTGAAACAATCCAATAAAGACATCTATAGATCACTTCGTATTTATAGTAACGTTTTCTTCTCCGCCCTGTATGAGTTGATCCAAAAGTCAACCCCGTTCAAGAAGACCTCATTCCAAGACACAGGGTATCATTTGGCGCCTTTCCATTGAAGACAGATTGTTGGCGGGCTCTCCTGGGATCGAGCTTCTCTGCATCTACTCCTGCCTTGGAAGCAGGGGTCTCAGATATTGTGCGCCTAGTAGTATGCCTTCCCTGCCGGGGAAGTTGGGGTCCTCGTTCTCTATGATTATGCCGCCCTTGTAGCCGATGTCCATGAGTGCCGATATCACCTTCCGCCAGTTGAGGTCGCCGTAGCCAGGTATCCGGTAGCGCCACCAGAGGTTGCCGTAGATCCCCTGAGCCTGAAGCATCTCCGGGATGACCTCGCAGTCCTTCCCGTCGATCGCGTAGACCCTCTCCCCGTACCGTCGGATAATGCTCTCGACGGGGCTGATCATGAGGCAGATGAAGTGGCTGGGGTCTATCCGAAGCCCCGTCGCCTTCGAAGGGACCGCCTCGAACATCCGGTCCCATATGTACGGAGCCTGAGAGATGTTGCCGGCCATCGCTCGGAAATTGTTCTCAAAAGCGACCTTGACGCCTACGCTTTCCGCGTGCTCCGCGATGGGCCCTATCGCCTCCTTGTACATCTCGATCGCCAGGTCCACCTTGCTCCCACGCGGACCCATCCTAGGCGGAGGGCCCCTCATCGTCGTCCCCGGCCCGAAGAGGCCGGGTAGGCCGTAGATGTATATGTCCGCCGGAGAACCGACGTCTGTCGCGACGACCTTCACATCGAAGAGGCGGCAGACATCGACCGTCTCCTTCAGGAGCGTATTCCACCTCCGCCGAGCCTCAGGGTCTGGGTCGAGGTGGTTCCCGCCGCTCGTGATGTTCTCCACGAACAGGTTATGCTCTTGCAGAAGCCGTTTCACCTCCGCTACGCCCGTCTCGTCGAGCTTTGGCGCTGCGCCGCGGGGGGAGTCCGCGTAGCTCAGGCGGACGCATTCGAACTCGCTCTTCGAGGCGAAGCTGAGCTCCTCTCGGAGACGCGTCGTATCCGCGAAGAGCTTCCCCTCCTTGCCTATCAATGGTGTAGTAACCCAGTAGCCCAGGTACATCGCTGGTCACAACCCGCAAGACTGCAGGTGCAATATAAGCAAGATGTAAGGCGGCTCTATCGAGGCCCTCCGGAACACGTTATAAGTAAGTCCTGCCGGAGAGGTTCAGGCCGGTCTTCGGAAAACCGGGCTGTGCTTGCGATGAGGCTAGGTATCTCCACGTGGGTCTACTTCAGTCATCCAGTTGACGAGGCGGTCCTCAGGCTTGCGAGGAGGGGCTTCCGTGTCCTTGAGCTCTGGGCTGACCAGTCGCAGCTAGACCCGAGGCTCTTCCCTGAAGCCGAGCTGAGCCGGGTCCGCGAACTCGGCGCCCGTCTTGGGCTTACCTTCTACTCGTTTCACGCGCCTTTCTCCGGCTTAGACCTGGCAAGCCCCAAGGAGGAGAAGAGGGAGGAATCCGTCCGAGTCGTCGTTAAAGCCTCAGAGTACGCCGCCAAACTCGGATGCCGCTTTACGGTCGTCCATCCTGGCTCCTCGGAGAGCATGACCGTGACCGGAGACGCCGCCGAGGCCGAGGCGAGGGGTAGGCTCTTAGAGGCCTTAAGCCGCCTAGGCGAGGGAGCAGAGAGGCACGGCGTGAAGGTTCTCCTTGAGAACATGACGGAGCGCGACGGACGGCGTTACGGCTCGAGGATAAAGGACCTCCGCGAGACCGTCAAGGCCCTTGGCCGAGGGGGCTTCGGGCTCTCCTTAGACCCGGGGCACACCGTCCTAAGCCGGCTGGGCGTCTACGACGAGCTAAGGGAGACTGAGGGCCTCCTCATGTCGCTTCACGCCAACGACAACGATGGGCTTAAGGACCTCCACCTCGTCCCCATGAAGACGGAGGCCTCAATAGACTGGAGACGCTTCCTAGGCGTCCTCGAAGAGACCGGCTACAGCGGCCCCTTCATGCTCGAGGTCTACGGCGGAGATACCCCTGACCAAGTCGTGGAAGACGCGAGGGCGCTCTGCGAGAAGCTCCCAGGGCTTCAGCTATAGCCTTCACGGCTCTCAGGCTTTACATAAAGGCTTTAACGCCGCGACGAGACGGTTGGGCTTCGAGGTGGCCTACACGGGCCGGAGAGTCTTCGAGATCACCTACGCCGGGCAGAAGATGAGGGTAGCTATCCCTGAACGCAACCTAGACGCCGTCATGACCATAAAGAGCCAGCCGGCGCTCCCCAACCTGAAGCAGGCGGTCCGAGACGCAGTCGAGGAGCCTGTTGGAGGCCCGAAGCTCTCAGAGCTTGCAAAGCCCGGCGTAAAGGTCTGCCTCATGACTATAGACCGGGTGCCCGGCGCGATCAAGCAGATGAACCGCGCCGTGCTCGACGTACTGAACGACCTCGGCGTCGAGAACCGGGATATCAAGTTGCTCTACGCGGCCGGTACCCATCTCGGGCGAAAACCGCCGCCCATCGGCGACGACCGTGTCGGCTCGGGCGTCACAGGACAGGTGAAGGTGGTTCCGCATAACGCCTATGCGGCTTCGGGCTGGTCGTACAGGGGCGTTACGAGCAGGGGGACGCCCGTCTGGGTTAACGAGCATGTAGCCAAGGCGGATCTGCGTGTAGGCATAGGCGAGGTGGCGCCCCACTGGATCGCAGGCTTCATGGGAGGCTCCAAGGTCATCCTGCCCGGCGTCTCGGCGTGGGACACGATATGGCGTAACCACATGATGGCGCTCACGCCGGAGCCCCTGATGGGGAAGACGGAAGGCAACCCCCTACGCGAAGACATGTCCGACGCCGCCCGACTCGCGGGGCTAGATATGAAGATCGACTGCCTCATCAACGAGCGTCAGGACGTGGTCCGAGTGATGGCAGGCGACTTCGTCAAGGAGTGGAAGGCGATCATACCTTACTCGAAGGAGATATGGTGCCCCAAGATCCCAGGGCCGCTAGATATACTGGTCTACTCCCCTGGCGCCGGCAGGGAGATGAGCCTCCGGTCTGCGCTCTATCCGTCGGTTATCGCCGCGGAACTCGCCACGAAGAGGGATGGCATCATCATCCCGCTCGCCTCCTGCGACGCCCATAGGAGGATGCCAGACCCTATCGGGGACCTGAAGTATCCCACCGAGGAGCTGGCTCGCCAACTGCTCCACAGGGAGACCCATGACCCCCTCGTCTACGCACTTAGGAGAAGCCTCGAGCATAGACGCGTCTACGCCGTCGCGGAAGCCCTCTCCGAAGAGGACGCGAGGAAAGCCTCCATCGCCTACGTGGCTTCCACCCTTGACGAGGCTCTTCGCAAGGCGTTCGACGAGCTCGGAACGGACGCACGGGTAGGCATGCTGCTCCAGGAGGGGCAGATCATGAGGCATATGCCCGTCGTGCAGTAGATCGGGTGGGGTCAGATGCCATGGCGGCGGGTCATCACCGCCCTGATGGAGAGAGGGTACGATTACCTGATGTCCGCCGAGCATGAAGACCCTACTATGAGCCGAGACTCAGGCGTCCAACAGGCAGTCCAATACCTGAAACCCCTCGTCCAAGCCCGGCCGCCTGAGGTTAAGCCCTGGTGGTGACCCGGGGAGCTTATCCTCCGTACTCGTCTTTCCTATTGCCTGCTTGGAGCAGGTTCAAGGGCCGGACTTGACTTAAGCATCATAGTGGCCTGCGACTGCCTCCTAGAGGGAGGTACTCTGTCCATGTTAGACGATGGGGCTGTGATGGTAGCTCCGTGCTGATTCGAACGGCAACCTCTACCTTTAGAGGGCAGCCCATTTGCCAAATTATGCGATGGAGTTACATCTCGCTCTCAGCTTTTGGGCACGAACATCATCACCTGAGTCAAGCATCATGAATGATGAAGCCACGCTTCTCTCATCTCAGGCTCAGCTCGGTCCATCATCACAGAGCCAAAAAATAGTGGGAGAATCCGCGAATTATACGACGCAGCACTCGTACGAAGTGTCAGTTGTCCTGTTAATATAGTAGTTACTGCGTACCTTTTATCGATTCGACTGTTCTGCCAGTTGTACCAGGTATCCGCCTTCTTCTATTGAAAACCAGACCACTGAACCAGCAAATACCCAGACGGATTGTTCACGTTGACGTTAGACTCCACCTGCGACTGCGTCACGAAGCCCTCTTCTGGTATCCAAGACCTACCAGTAGGGTAACTGACGACGTTCCCATCGATCACGACCTTCCACTGATACAGATGCACGCCACCGTCCCAGAAATCCGTCAGGAGATTATGCTGAATGTGTGTGATGTACCCGGAGTAAAGGAGCACGCGTTAGAGAAGTAAGTCTGGCCGTCATCTTTCCATGCATAGAACGGGTAATACTGCTCTCCATAGAGGTTCCCATTATCGTGAGCAAGTCCCACTTCCAGGTATGTGTCCTGCTGGAAAATGATGGTAACGTGCGTGTAGAAGGTATTTGGCTGTGTATCACCGCCTCGTGGAATTGTGTTGTAGTTCATCCATCCAACACCCTTCACGCCTTTCACCGGGTTCATGTCATTGCCGTAATCGATGCCATTACGGAAGGTTGCCCACTTAGTAGCGCCGCCAACCAATGGTTCTATTGGAGTCGAAGCCAGCACGAGCGCCAACAGCAAGGCAACCGATAGCTAACCCATGCTTGTCCCTTTGCTCGTGCATTTAGTGGAAGGATAGTATAAGTTTTGACGTACGCACAAACGTTACGCACGGACCTTAGTGCACGTTATGAACTCCACGCCCTTCTGCAAGTCACGCACGTAACGAGCGAGGCTTGATTACCGTTGGACTTTCGACTACGGCACAACCGAGGTTCCAATCCGGAATAGGATGAACACGATGGCGGAGTGCGGCCTTGCGATTCCTGAGGCCCGCGTCTTGCGGTCTCAGGCTCAAGGGCCTAAGCCTTCGCCTTGGTCTTTCCGCGAGCGGTTTGTGATCTAGGCGTCAGCAAGTGTTGTGTCACGTTAGGCAACGATGGGAAATGGTCAACTCTTCGGGTCGGGAGCGTTGGAGGGTGGCTAGAAGATTTCCTCTTCGCCGAGCTTTCTCATGACCTTCGCTTTTGCCTTGCCTATCGGCAGCGGCTCGAGCTCCGGCTGGGTGAGCTCGCCCGTCTCACGCTTTATGGTTAGGCCG
>JAWCPE010000113.1:0-6816 GCA_038870415.1 Bathyarchaeia archaeon | reverse complement strand
CTCTAAACTGTGACGTGTGATGTCCAATAGGCGCCCGTATCCCCTAAGTTGTTCCATGACTGTGACGTCAAGTTCCTGTGATATCACAGGCGCCAATCGGAAGCAGGCATTCCCTTAAGGCCCTTCTCTGCTGCCTCCGAGCTAGGCTCTTTTCCGCCCGCAACCTAAGCTGGGGTTACGCAGTAGGGTAGTAGGCTGAGCGGTACTCGGCTCACGTTGAGCGCTCTGGGGTAGTATGCGGGCTCAGAGGCTAAAGAGCTTGGGGAGGGCGAGTCTCACGGTCAAATCGATTGGACTATCGCAGGCTTGCGAGATCTTGACGTCCCCTGCGGTGCTTACGAGCATGATGGCCTCCGACGTCGTAAGGGAGAGACGTTCCTTAAGAAGCAAGACAGCCTCGCTGACCACGCCCTTTACAGCCTCTTTCAGATGCCTCTCGTTGTAGGTGACGATGAGATGTGACGGGGTCTCTACGATAGGGCGCCTTAGCCTCTTCTGTTTGGCAAGCGTGATGCGGACTGTGACATCAGCTGATATGTCAAGGCCGCCTCCTGAGGTCTCACCGTCTCCCATGGATGCATGCACGTCGCCTAGGGCGAAGAGCGCGCCAGGAACGAAGACAGGCAGGTAGAGCCGTGACCCGACTGTGATATCGTTGCAGTCCATGTTACCGCCGTGGGCTCCAGGATACGCGGTCGAGACCCCAGGCCCCGCGGGGGCAACGCCGACCGTGCCTATCATAGGCCTTGTCGGGAAAGAGACGGTCTCGTTGAAGAGTATCCTGCCCTTATCGACTTTGACGGCTCTCGCGATAGGGGTAGGCACCAGCTCTTTCAGTACGCCAACCTCAGGCTTGGCTGAGACGTAACCGTAGGGGCATAGGTCAACCCCTAGGGTCTCAACTACAAGAGCGTCGCCGGGTTCTGCGCCTTGCACCTCAACCGGTCCTGTAGCCGGGTTCAAAGCCTCCACTCTTGGGATAGGAGGCGGCACGTATACGTGGTCTAGACAGGACCTTCCGCCGCGAGCGTCCACGGTTTCGAAGAGGACCTCCCCCGGCGGCTCCACTGTGAGAACCGGAGGCACGTCCTTGGAGAACTTAGAGGTTAGCTGAAGGTAGGCCACTCTTCGCTTCAAATACAGGTCCCTAACTCCCGGACTCGCTATTTAAATTAGGTGTCGGTAGGGTCTATAACAGTTCCGTATCACAAGCGAGGGGGAGCCTCCTCTCGGCTCTCTTCTAGCTTGGCTCTTACGCATCATCCATGGCAGCCTCTATGGAGAGTAGCTCGTCTAGGGGCGTCTTGTGACGCCTAGGGATGGATGTAGGTCCGTGGTTAGTTCTTTCTTTGACAGCTTTCGTAGGGGCCTCTGGCTTAAATCAAGGCGTGCCCCTCCTATAGGGTTGAGGCTGGATGTCTCTTCGGAACGTCAGGGTTCTTGTAACTGGCGGCGCAGGCTTCATCGGCAGCCACCTCGTCGACGCGTTGATGAAGAGCGACGCCTACGTGACTGTCCTAGATAATCTCAGCTCGGGTTTCAAGGCGAACATCGAGCGTTGGGAGAAGTTTCAGAGCTTCCGCTTCGTTCAGGGCGACTGCCTCCAGCCTAGAGACGTAGCGGAAGCTATCGGCCGGAATGAACTCGTCTTTCATCTTGCCGCCAACGCGGAGGTGAGACGGGGCTCCGAGGATACCCGCGTAGACCTAGAACAGAACCTGCTCGCTACGTACACGCTTCTAGAAGCGATGCGGAGAAGCGGGGGCTGCAAGCGGATCGCGTTCACCTCCACGTCGACCGTCTACGGGGAGGCTACCCGGCTTCCGACGCCTGAAGATTACGGCCCGCTTCTCCCCACCTCGCTTTACGGCGCCTCGAAGCTAGCCTGCGAAGCGCTCATCTCCGCGTATGTGAGAATGTTCGGTTTGAACGCGATCATCTATAGGTTGGCGAACGTCGTGGGGGCGAGGAGCCGTCGGGGCGTCATCTGGGACTTCACCCGGAAGCTGCATCAGAACCCGGAGAGGCTTGAGATCCTCGGGGACGGACGGCAGGCGAAGTCCTACCTGCTCGTCGACGACTGCATCGAAGCGATGCTCTTGGCTCTACGCGAAGCCAAAGAGCCCTTGGAGGTCTACAACGTGGGCTCAGAGGACCAGGTGAGCGTCAACGCCATCGCGCACACCGTCGCCACCCTTATGGGTGCCGGGGACGTTACTTTCGAGTACGTCAGCGTCGCGGAGGGCGGAAGAGGATGGGTGGGAGACGTCAAGATGATGCTGTTAGACGTGTCGAAGCTGAAACGCCTAGGCTGGAGCCCAAGGCATAATAGCCTTGAATCTGTCAGGATCGCCGCCAAACAGGCTCTGCTTGAACTAGAACGTGGAACACAACCCTAGCAGCGGACGCCTCCTAGCCTCAAACTCATGCGACTGTAAGAGCTGAGAAGGGAGCCATACTTAAATTGTTCAGCAGAAGTGTTTCCAGCAGCATTCTAGAGGTGCTATAGGATTGGCAGAGGCCAAGTTAGTTACCCTTGAAGAGGCGTTGTCTTCGACCCGTAGCCAAATGGTTGATAGATTCTCTAAACACGTCAACCCTGAAGAGGCGAGGGTCTTCAAGCTTTTCGATGCGGATAAAAGATACGTGAGAGCTGAGGGGATCCGTCTCTTTGATGATGGCGGCGAGGAATACCTTGACTTCACCGCAGGCTACGGGGCCCTAAGCCTCGGACATAATCCCACGGAAGTGCTCGGAGCTGTGCAGCAGGCTGCTACCCTGCCAAGCGTCCTCTTCGTGGGCACCCACCCCCTGGTCGGAGCCTTGGCTGAGAACCTTCACAAGATACTTCCGGGGCATCAGGATGTCGTCTCTTTCGGCAGTGGTGGGGCAGAGGCGGTTGAGATCGCGTTAAAGACCGCTCGCGCGGCTACCAGTAAGAAAAGACTCGTCTATTGCGACTCGTCATACCACGGGTTGAGCTTCGGAAGCCTCTCTATCGGCGGCGTAGAGAAGTACAGGCGTTGCCTCGGCCCACTTCTACCCTATTGTGAGAACGTGCCCTTCGACGACCTTCAAGCCCTGGAGGCGAAGCTGAAGGAGGGTGATGTCGCCGGCTTCATCGTGGAGCCCATCCAAGGGGAAGGAGGCTGCAACGTCCCCGCGGAAGGCTACCTGAAAGGCGTAGAGGAACTGTGCAAGAAGCATGATACGCTGCTTATTCTCGACGAGATTCAGACAGGGTTCGGCAGAACCGGCAGTATGTTCGCGGCGGAGCATGAGGGTGTAGAGCCTGACATTATCACCGTCGGCAAGGCGTTCAGCGCGGGAGTCGTCCCTATAAGCGCTTCCGCCACTAGCGCTGAGATCTGGAACAAAGCCTACGGTGCGGAGGATAGGTTCGATCTGATGATTTCGACATTCGGCGGGATCCCGGTGGCCTGCGCCGCAGCCCTCAAAGCCACGGAGATTATCCTTCGAGACGGGTTGGTGGAACACGCACGAAAGATGGGGGAATACGCCCTCCAAAGGCTGCAAGACCTGAAGGCACGCCACACGAATATCAAGGAAGTGCGGGGATTAGGCCTCATGCTCGGGATCGAGTTCACTAGCAGGGAAACCTCGATGTACGTTTTGAGTAGGATGCTGAATAAGCACCACATCATCAGCTCTTACTATGACCACAGGCCGGAGGTGCTTCGTTTCGAGCCTCCCCTAAACGTTCAGAAGGAAGAGGTCGACCGTGCGATTGAAGCCTTCGACGAAGCCTGCGGCAAGAGTAGCGTAGGCCTGGCCTTCGGCGCCGGAATGACGGCTCTAAGCAGGAGGCTGCGACCACTAAAGTAGGTAGTGACGTTAACCATGAAAGCATATGCGGTAGACGCAAAGACTGTGATTCGGCCCTTCAACGATCCACCCAGCAAATGCCTGATCCTAAACCGGGAGTTGTCGAAGATTCAGGACGAGGCTCTCAGCTCTATGGGCATCGGCATAGAGAGAACAGACAGTCCTGAGGAGGTTTCCCTAGGTGAAGAGCATGTACTCTTCTCTGATAACCTCTACTTCACCGAGGATATGCTCAAAGAGTTCATCGACAGATCAAGGAAGATTGGGGGATCAACTGTCTGCGCTCTGAAGAGAGGCCTCGTCACCCTTCGTAGCATCACCGCGACCCAAGATGTCAAGATAACGGAGGACTCCGTGGAGTACCCGCTCTTCTACACGCCAGCCTCAGGGTCTAGGAACGCGTATCGCCCGGTCGTGATAGACCCAGAGGAGTTTGTGGAGACGATAAGGCTGCCAACGCACATGTTTGGAAGCGAAGGATACCCTGTGCCCTCTACGACGCGGTTTCTCAGCCAGATCAGCCATTGGGCCAACCTTTGGGCGGCCAACTTAAGCGCCCTCCTCGGCAGGATCGCGGCTCTGAGGAAGGCACCTAAATCGAGACTACTGCTGCTGGCTCTGAGGGCGAGGTCTGCGAACCAGTGGAAGGTTCTCCGTAAGACTAACCAGATCGGGAAGAACTGTGACGTTCATCCCAGCGCCTACTTGGAGGGTTGCAGGGTCGGTGACAATGTAGAGGTCGGCGCCGGAGCCGTCATCAGGCTAGCGGAGATAGGGAACAACGTATCGATCGGTAATAACGTGGCCGTCTACTTGTCCGTGTTAGGGGATCGGTGTAAGATCTTTGATGGAGCCAACATAGAATTCTCGGTACTCTATCCGGGGTCAGTGATCGATGCGCGGCTCATCGAAGCCTCCCTACTTGGGATTGATAGCTTCGTCGGGGACGGGGCCTCCCTGACAGACTTCAGGTTCGACCGCAAGACCATTCAAGTCGTGAAGGACAGTGTCGCGATCGACACGGGTAACCACGTGCTCGGCGTATGCCTCGGCCACCGAGCCTATTTGGGGTCGGGTTGCATCGTCGCTCCCGGCAGGGAGATCCCCAACGGGCTCAGGATCGTGCCTGAAAAGAGCAAGGTGATAACCAAAGCCTCCGGCGACGAAGAAATGGAGGGCTGCCGAAGAGTGTCAGTCTGAAAAGGTGGGAGAGACCGGGCCCTCAGTGATGGGTCGCTACAAACACGCCCACCCCGTCGGGTGCCATGTACAGCATCGTTCCCAAGTTTTGAGGAGCTTAGCGTAGAGACCCTCCGGAAGAAGCTTCATTCTAGCGAGTGGAGAAAGAATTGAGTGGGAGTGGGGAGCCCTCCACAAGATCGGTGAACACCAAGGTTACGCGTCTGTGATCTTCGGCGAAGAGGATGACAAGCCGCTCCTAGGCGTCACAGCCCTAGAGGAGATGGGCCTCCAGCTCGACCCTGTAACGAGGTAGCTTAAACCCGCTGAGTTCCTCCTTTGATGTGCGGTCATGCGATCAGGGAGGCTCTGACAAGATTGCCTGTGAAGACTTACAACTGGTCCAGTGGAGATTTCTCACGACTCTGCCTTGCCTTCTCTACAAAGCATCGGGCGTCAAGGAGGGCGGCAAGATCCATGTCATGTACTGGACGCTCGGCAGGCACGACGCGGTCATCATAGTGGAAGGCCTGGATAGAATAGGGTTGAGCCTAGGGTTTAATTAACCTGTTAATTAACCTAAGCTGCACCTTGCCTTGCGGTCTTGAGGTCCCCGTAGAGGACCTTTCCCCTTTCTAGAACCTCTAGGATGAAGGGGTTCCTTCTCCCCCTCATATCTTGGAACTCTTGGGGGGTGTAGCCTATGGGTTCAATGGGTACGTGGAAGGTGTTTAACTTCATCAACAGCCCTATTCTATCTAGGAAGGGTTCCTTGAAGTCGGCTACAACGAGAAGATCAACGTCGGAGCCCTCGTTGTAGTCTCCTTCAGCGAAGGAGCCGAAGAGTAGGACCAGCCTTGGCTTAAGCTCCTCCTTAAGCCTCTCCACGTAAAGCCTTAGCCCCTCAAGTACCTCTGAGCCTCTTTCAATATCGATCCTGCGTAGCTTAAGCATCGTTCCGCGATCTCTCTGCTGTAATACTTGTAGGCTGGACCCCTGGGATAAAAGTTCGGGTACCTAGAGCCTATGTAGTGGCGGTCCAGCTCCCTGCCATAATCAGTCAGGTTTGAGAAGCCCTCATAGAACCTTGAGGCCTCCTCTAGAAGCTCAAGGACCGAGTGGGTTATGAGAGCCCTATAACCCCTCCCGTATAGGAGGCCCTTCAAAGCCTTCTCGGCGGCTTGCTGGCTGAAAAAGGCGGAGGCATAGTAGTTTTCATCCTTCAAACAGTCACTGGCCGTCTTAAAATCCGCCTCAGCCTGGTCTAACCAGCGGAGGCCCTCCTCAAGGTTTCCGTTCATGACGGGACCGACCGGTAAGAGACTTGCTTACCTATCTAAATCTTCGTCCAGACATCTAGGCCCCTCTTCCATAACAGGGCCAAAGCGGAGAGCTTCAGGGATCGCTGAAAAAGAGGAGGTAGGGCTTCAAGCTTGGGGCCTGAAGCCTACTTCGGGGCGGCCTGGATCATCTGCAGATAGAGGGCGAGGACGTACTCCGTGGTAGGCGGGTAGCTTTGCAGGACAGGTACGATCTCCGTGCCCCTCTTCAGGTAGGCGTTTGGTCGAAGACCTTGTCGAGAGCCTCCTTGCTAAGGGTCTTCCAGACGCAGAAAGCTTGGTAGTTCCCGGGGCCTGCAGCCCCCGGCTTTCCCGGAGCTGCCCCTCTAGGCTTCATCGCCGGCTCTACACCCTTCCCGGCCAGGTAGGCGTACTTCCTCCTCGAATCGTAGGCTCCGTCGGCGGGGGCCCTCACCACCCGGCCTCGGCCTGAGGCCTCAACCCTCTAGGA
>JAWCPE010000112.1:0-6853 GCA_038870415.1 Bathyarchaeia archaeon | reverse complement strand
GTCCGCGGATGACATACCCCTCCAAGGCTGGAACATGACGCTCTGGAAGGACGGCGTCCTCATAGACAACCAGGTCACGGGCGCAGACGGCTCGTACACGTGGCCAAGCCTCGGCCCTGGCAGCTACAACGTGACCGAGATAATGCAGGCAGGCTGGACGAACACGAGCGCTACCAGCGTGGACTTCGGCCAAGTCCAGAGCGGCCAGAGCTACAGTTGGAACTTCACCAACATGATGCCTCTTGGGAAGGCGACGAGGACCCAGGGCTTCTGGGCGACCCATACGAACGTTACGCAGATGGTCTTCGACCTCAACCTCAGCGGTTACATCGAGATAGACACCGGCACCGGACACTTCAGGAACATAACCGCTGACGGCAGTCCCTACAAGTACGGAAAGCTGTTTGGGGCCTTCTGGTCCAGTATTCCATACACCTCCACGGGCGCGAGAAGGACAGCGATCAACCAGTCTAGGATGATCCTGCTACAACAGCTCGTCGCTGCCATACTGAACCACGCGGCCTTCGGCACGACGATCCCAATCGACGGCGTCACAGGCCTCGACATCATCACGGCTGGGCACCAAGCCTACAGCGGCGAAAACAGGACCGAGATCCTCAGGCTGGCTGGACTGCTTGACGCCTACAACCAGAGCGGAGACGACGAGCCAGCCTGGGTCGACGCTTACCCAGGTGCCACGCCTGCTCTCTCAGGGCTGATAGCGGATCGCGAGTTCTGGGACGAACTCTAGCCCAGAACACCCCCTCCCCTTTTTCTTTTTTCTTTTGAGTTTTAAGAGTCCGTGTTCCATAAATTGGGAAGGATTTGGCTCCACGGCCTCGTCGAGCGGAATCCTCCTCTATGAAACGCTTTTATGACCGGGCATCGCCCTCCGACCCGGTGGACTCGTGCCCACCGCTGAAGAAGTCGCTAGCAGGACGCGAGAGGCACTGGCCAAGGACGAGAACGTCCTACTAGCCTACCTGTTCGGCTCGACCGTCAAGGGCCTGAGGCAGCCGATAAGCGACATCGATGTAGCCGTCCTTCTCAAGGATGACCGCCTAGAGAGACAGGCCCAGCTCGTCGCCAAGCTGGCAAAGGCCCTCAGGATGCCCGAGGATAAGGTAGACCTTGTCGACCTCGACCATACTGGATTGCGGTTAAACGTTTATAAGGATTGAAGGGAAGAAGGGTGGAAGGCATGGTATGGTTAAGACTACCATCGAGATAGACGACGCCGTCTGGAGGCGTTTCAGCCTCCTCACGCTCAGGGAGAGAGGCGAGAGGAAGAAGAACCAGGTGATAGCTGAGCTGATCAAGGAGCACGTGGAGCGGCGCGAGTCAGGCGACCCACGCCAGTTCGAGTACATCCTAAGGATCGAGGAGCTGAGGGAAGCCTTCCTTAAGGCCCTCGACGGCCTCGTCAAGGACCCACGTTACAGGGGGAAGTACGTCGCCTTCTTGGAGCGAGGCGTCGTCGACTCCGACGAGGAGAAGGCGAGGCTCGCGAGAAGGGTCTACGCGAAGCACGGCTACATCCCCATCTACATTGACCTAGTCGCCCCCGGAGAGAGACGCGTCGAGGCCCCCTCCCCGGAGCTGGCCGAGCGATGAAGTACCAGCCGGAATATGAGCCTCCGGCCCCCGCGTTGACCGTGAAGCTTACGAGGCCCCTCTCCTCCCAGTCTGCGACGAGCAGGGCGAAGCTAGACACCGGAGCAGACATCACCGTCGTCCCACAGCGGGCGGTAAACGAGCTGAGCCTCGTCCCAGCCCGCCGCCTCACCGTCGCCTCCTTCGACGGCAGGGAAGAGCCAGGGTACACGTACTTCGTAGACATCTCCTTCGACAGATTCATCTTCCCAACGGTTGAAGCCCTCTCCGCTCGACGAAGCGACGTCCTCCTCGGCCGGGACGTCCTCAACATGCTGAAGGCTACGCTTGACGGCAAGAACCTGAGCTTCGAGCTGCTCGACCCCTGAGGCGGAACGATGAAGAAGAGAGGCGAAGGCTGAAGGGCTACATGAGCGACCCAAGCCTCACCACGATCGTATGCCTCCCGTCTTCATCCGCGCAGTCGGGGTTGCTGCATTCAACCCTTATATGCCCATCCTGCAGCAGCCTCCTCGCACCCTCCACGGTGAACTCGATAGGCTGCCTCTTCCCGCATCTGTCGCAGTTTATCTGCCAAATCCTACGCCCTACCTGCGGCGACCCGCCGGGGCGCTCGTCAAGCTGAGGCATGGTCGGCGGCTGATGAGGCTTCTCCACGCCGCCGATGCCTCGTCCGGTCGCTCCCATGGGCCAAAGCTTCACGGTCTCCCTTAGCTGCTCTATCTCCTTCTCCCTCTCTCCAAGCCTCTCCTCGAGCTCCCCCAGGCTCTTCGTGAACCCTTCAGCTGCGAGTCTAAGGCTTTGGGCCTCTTCCTCTTTAAGCCTCAACGCCGTTTTCAAGCCGTCTATCTCCTTCTCCTTCTCGGCGAGCCTCCTCTCCAGCTCCTCTGCCTTGCCAGGCCGCTTCTCAAGCTCAGCCGCTCTTCTGAGCCTCTTCTCCAGCTCCTCTGCCTTTCTCGTCAGCTCCTCAGCCTTCGCCCTCGCGGTCTGGGCCTCTTCCTCCCTGAGCTTCAACCCTCGTCTTAACGTCTCGGCCTCCGCCTCTCTCTCCTTGAGCTTCTCCTCGACTTCCCTCAGCCTCTCAAGCCGCCTCTCAAGTTCCTCTATCCTCTTCGTCGACCCTTCATCCTTCAGCTTGAGGCTTCTAAGCTCCTCTTCCCTGAGCTTGAACGCCTCCCTTAACCGCTCTAGCTCCTTCACCCTTCTACACAGCTCTACGTTAGCTTCCAGCAGCTCATCCAGCTTCTCGACGATGGACTTCTTTATCGAGTCTCCATCCTTCATATATGATGGCAACATGGTAAATCCAGCCGTCTGGCCGTCAGATATTTAAGATTTGCCTGTTTTAGACGTAAAAACCTTCAATTCAAAGCCTCCTATCGTAATGCAGAGCAATCATTCAGTCGAATCGAGATCTGAGCCAGAATAAATAGGCTACAGTGCAAAGCCTAGAGCTGTCCAATCGCGATCAACGTGATCGCCCCCATTCAAGAGGCAAGTATTATCCTGTCAACCCCGTCTGACGGCTAAAAGCGCTTCCTTAGGCTGGAGAAAAACCATCCTCCCAGTCAGCATGAGGCTGCCATACGCGTAGGTACGTCTCACGCAGCGCATATCTCGGCCACGATAGCCTCGGCAGCCTCGAGCACCTCCAGCGTCTTCAGCTCGACGAGCCTCGTCCTCGCCCCGCCGCCGCAGTAGAACGTCTCATACCCCAGGAGGCAACCGTCGAAGACGACCCTCATAGGCGTCCTATGCCCGACCGTCGGCGTGCCGCCCGGCGGGTAGCCGCTTATGCTCTCCGCCCTCTCGAAGGGGACGAGACGCACCGAACCCGTCCCGAGCGCCTTCGCCGCCGCGGTAAGGTTCACCCTCCGGTCGCCTGGGATGACGAGAAGCGCGTAGCCGCCCTCAGCCGTGACTGAGACAAGGTTCTTCGTCACCCTCGCAAGTTCAAGGCCTGCCGCCGCAGCAGCATCCCTGGTATGGACCGTCTCCGCCTTCTCGACGAACCTATGCCAGAGCCCCCTACGCGCAAGATACTCTTCCAAAGCGGCCAACCGCTACGCCTCCGCGCAGGCTACGAACCGCTCCTCCCTGCAGAAGGGGCAGTCACTTATCTAGCCTTCCCCCCTCACCCTGGGGCGAAGCCTTTACCCACCTGGGGCTCCTTTAACGCTCATAAAGCAGGGCTGAGGAGCGGTTCGCCGTGACTAGAACGTTGGTGATCGTGCCTCGGATGTACACGAGGGACGAGTTCAGAAAGCTGTGCTCCGAGCTGCCCGAGGACTTCGACGCGCGGACCCGCGAGTTCTGGAGCTACGTGCGGGAACGGATGAGAGCCCTCGCCGGCCGCGTCCGCTGGGTCTTCAGAGACGGCGTCACGGAGCCCGCTGAGAGGGGCTTAGCCTCCCTGAGAGGCATCGACCCTGAGAGCTTCACCGTGATCGAGGAGCTTCTCTCTCGCGGCGCTCAGCTTCAAATCGTAGAGGACAAGCTTCTCCTAGGCGAGGTTGAAGCCTGGGCGCAGATGCTCGGAAGCAGCCCCACGGTCGCGGTGCGGGAACTCCTCGAGGCAAGCCTCAGGGAACGCCTAGACCATATCGTGAAGACGATAGACCGCAGCCTGAAGGACGGCGAGGTGGGCGTCCTCCTCCTCGACGCGAACGTAGAGGTAGCCCCGCCTAACGACGCACGCGTGATAAGGATGTACCCCTTCCATCCTAGAGATTACCTCCAGAGTAGCCTCGCGAAGAGCAAGGTGAACCCTCCGCGGGGTTAAGCGAGGAGGTCTAAGCCCAGCAGCCGTTCCAGCTCACGCTTCGCGGCCTCCGCCAGCTCCTCAGTTATTACGCCTTTCTCCGCCGCCTCGTCCAGTCTCTCCTCGTCCACGACGTGAACATCGCCTTCCGCCGTCACGGTGAGGTCTACCTCTAGGTCCACATACCTGATCGCCGTAGGGTAGAGCTCAACCGGCGTATTCAGGTTCACGTAGGCGCCCTTCAGGGCGCCGCCCTTGGAGAAGTAGCGCGTTCGCAGAGACCAAGCATCCAGCTTCACGTCTGTGACCGCGTAGTCACCCTCCTCCTTCCTCACGCCCAGCCCATCGTAGAGGCCGCCCGGCCTCAGTGTTCGCCGAAGCCTCAGCTCCGCCCTCCCCTCATCGTAGGCCTCGAGGACGGCTCGGCCTAGGTCTAGGGTAGGCCCCCTCAGCTTGACGTGCTGAATCCCCACAGGGTCATCCTCCGCCGGATACTCAGGTCGAATCGTCTCCTCAAGAAGAGCCTGAACCTCCTCGGCGCTCCGTCCGGCGACGAGAAGCTTCTCAGCCATCGCCGCGGCGGAGGCCAAGTTGCCTCCTGCAGCCCTGTAGTAGTGATGCTTCGGCAAGGTCGGCACAACGCGGCTTCTGAACTCGTCAAGTCTCCGTTTCGAAACTGCGGGAAACTCGATGTCTAAGAGACCCCTTGCCTCCCGAGGAGACCTGAAGGACGGCTCCCAACTGGAGGGGTGAGCCCTCACGACCACGTCGAGGAGGTGCCGCGTGAGGGCTGACCGGAACTCTTCGAGCGCCTCCAAGCTGCCTCGGGCCTCTACCCCCTGAAGGTCTGTCCTGTCGTGGACCGTCACGTCGTACGGGTAAGGGTTCTCCCCTAGCCCGAAGCGCCTCTGCGCCTCAGGTGAAAGCTGGACTACCTCGAAGCCTTCATCCAGCAGCAGCCTTGTCAAAGCGGTCGCGTAGACCCCGCGAAGCCTAACCTTAACCATCCGGTATCCGCTCCTTCTAGGTGTCAGCCCTCCATCGTTCATCTGACCCTGAGCGGTGACAGGAAGCCGCATGTCCCCCCGGGCGGGCAGGAGAGAAACGGTCACTCGGCTCTTCGAATCTGGAACGACCGTCCGTCTAGGAGCATTGGATAGCCGCGGTTGGGAGAACGGTTACGGTCGCGTCGCGGCCGTGCAGGTTCAGGAGCTCCTCGACTATCTCAGGCCAGGTCCTCAGAAGCTCAGCGTACGGATAGATTCTTCTCACCGCCGTAGAGGCAAGGCTGGGCGAATAGACGAGAAGCCTCCTCGCAGGCTGACCGGCTGGCTGCGTCTGCGCTCGGCTGCCTCTGGCTCTGCCTCGTTCGAGGAGATAGTGATGGCCGAAACCTTCGCTCGCGGCGTCTACGAGGACGACGGTGCCGTTCTCCCGCGTCGCCTCGCTGCTCGCCCAGAGGGCCTTGCCCGACTGGAGGAACTCCGAATCGATAGGGTAAGCGTTCGCGACGAGGATGTCCGCCTTCTCGAGGGGGCCTATGCCGTAGAGGGCCCTAGCCAAGGCGACGCCTCTGCGATGAGCCTCGACGAGGTCGCCTGCGAAGAGGCCTGCCACCCCGCGTTGCTCCGTGACGACCATGTTCACGATGAAGTCGAGGCCTGCCTTCCGCGCGGCCTCCTCCATGTCCGCGCGGATGAGGTTGCCCTCCACGAAGCCATGCTTCCCCACCGCAGGTATCTTCGAGTGGTTATGCTCTATCGTCGTCATGCTCACGACGCCTGGGAGAACGATCTTGCCGCCTCCCCCGAAGCCCCCGGTCGGGTGGGGCACGATGCTCCCGACGCCTATCTTCAGGTCGGCCTCGTACACGTCGGCGTTCAACTCGATGGGTGTGCCCCTCGACGAGGAGCCGAGCGAGACTAGGTTCTCGTAAGGGTTATGGTTCAAGACCTCCAAACGGTCCGCAAGCCCGCTGCCCAGCTTCTTGTCGAGGTCCGGGCCGACCATAGGCCTGTGAGCCGCGATGCCCATAACCACGCGGACATGGTCTTCCCTCAGGCCTCCTCGCTTCAGCTCCTCCAAGATGAGCGGCAGGAGCTTATCCGCCGGGGTCGGCCGGGTTAAGTCGTCCACGATCACGACGGCCCGCTTCCTGCCCTCAGCTAAGGCTGAGAGCGGCTTCGCCCCTATCGGCGACGCAAGCGCCGCGCGCATCTGCTCTTCGCTCAACGCCGGGGCTCCCCTCACCCTTCGGACTGAGACTTTCCAGCCGTCGGGGAACTCTAAGACATGTCGGGTATCCCCGTACCAGGCGGCGTACGGAACTGTTACGCTCGTCAACCTACACCGCTCCTCTGTAACAGCGCCTCCGCGTCTGCCGGGTTCATAGAGTTGAATCTATCCCTACCTAGTTAGGTTAAGGGTCTGACTCAGTCTGTCAAGGTCTTCTTCCGTGCTGGCGCACGTATCCGTCGT
>JAWCPE010000111.1:1018-6950 GCA_038870415.1 Bathyarchaeia archaeon | reverse complement strand
GACTCGCCAGCCTTCTTCTCCACCTTGATGTCGTCGAGGTCCACCTTGTACCCTTCAGGGGTCTTCTGAGCCACGGCGAGGACCGCTTCCACAGCCATATCGGCTAGGACGTCGCGGCTTTCCGAGATGGACTTCGTCGCCATAGAGGTCATCGCTATCTTCCGGAGCATCTCTTTATCCGTAGGGTCCACCTTGACGGCAAACTCGTTCATGTACTTGAGCGCCTGTTCAGCAGCCTTCTTGTAGCCGTCCACGATCACGGTCGGATGGACTTTCTGGTCGATCAACTCTTGGGCCTTCGAGAGGAGCTCGCCGGCTAGGACGACGACGGAGGTGGTCCCATCGCCTACCTCGCTGTCTTGGGCCTTCGCGATCTCAGTCATCATCTTCCCGGCGGGGTGCTGAATATCCATCTCCTTGAGGATAGTGGCGCCATCATTCGTGATCGTCACGTCGCCCAGGCTGTCAACGAGCATCTTATCCATGCCCTTAGGCCCTAGAGACGACTTGACGATCTCGGCCACTATCATCGCCGCGGAGATGTTATTCCGCTGGGCCTCTCTCCCCCTGCTTCGGGAGGTACCCTCCTTGAGGATGAGGATCGGCTGGCCCGACTCGGTTATAGCAGGTATCGCTTCGGTAGCCATGCGACTACACCTCGGAAGGGTTCGATACGCTGCGAGCGTCGAGGTTAGATCACGGAACCATATTTAAGGTTTTTTCGAGCCTACAAACCGCACGGAACCCTTCAGTCTGACCGGGGGAGAGCGCCGCCCAGACTTATCAAACCGAAAATGCCTCGCCCCAAGGCCTAGCCTCCTCTTCGAAGCCCCTGTTCAAAGGAGAGAACTTACGTACTCCACGACTCGATGCTAAGGCTTATACATTGACCTAGGTCTAGGTGGCGCTCGGTGTCTTCATGCGGATCACTGATGTGAAGGGTTTCACTCTCCGGGGGCCTTGGCCTTACGGCGAGGACTTCTGGCAGGAACGCCTCGTGATGCCTGTAGACCTCTACCCGAAGTTCAGGGAACGAGGAGGCCGACGCCTCCCGAGGCCGGCTCAGTTCGAGCAGAGCTTCCTCGAGATCACGACGGATGAAGAGGTCTCAGGCATCTCTGGGCCTACTGGACGCGGCCAGATAGACTTCATCAAAGGCGCGTTCAAGGATGTCCTCGTGGGCGAGGACCCTTTCCGCGTAGAGATGCTCTGGGACCAGATGTACCGTCTGCAGGTTCACGGACGGAAGGGCGAGGTGATGATGGCCATATCCACCGTGGACTGCGCTCTCTGGGACCTCATAGGCAAGGCGAAGAAGGAGCCCGTCGTGCGGCTGCTAGGCGGCCCGGTGAAGGAGGAGATGCCCGCCTACGCGAGCTGCCTAGGCCACAGCCTCGACCCGAAGCACGTCGCGGAGGTCAGCCAAGGCTACGCGGCGGAGGGCTACAAGGCCCTGAAATGGTTCTTCCGCTACGGGCCAGGTGACGGCCTCAAGGGCATGGAGAAGAACTTGGAGCTCGCCAAGACGGTCCGCGACGCCGTAGGCTACGATGTCGAACTCATGCTCGACTGCTGGATGAGCTGGACGAGAAACTACACCTTAAAGATGGCGGCGAAACTGGAACGGTACGAGCCCTCGTGGCTAGAGGAGCCGCTCCTGCCGGACGACATAGAGGGCTACGCCAGGCTCTCGGCAGAGCTTGAGACCCCTATCGCAGGCGGCGAACACGAGTACACCCGATGGGGCATCAAAGAACTCGTCACGAGACGAGCCGTAGACGTACTTCAGCCCGATGTTCTCTGGGCCGGCGGCATAACGGAGATGAAGAAGATCTGCGCAATCGCGTCAGCCTTCGACGTGCCCGTAATCCCTCACGCTAGCTGGACCGAGGCCGCGCAGGCCTTAGTCTTCTCAGAGAACCTTGCGACGTGCCCCATGATCGAGTACCTCGTCAAGTACGGCGTAGACCAGCAGGCCTTCAACAAGGAGAGACGTAAGCCCATCGGCGGCAAGTACAAGGCGCCGAGCAAGGTAGGGCTAGGTTTCGAACCTGACATGGAATGGTTAGTCAAGGAGACCTAGGGTATTAGTGCTTCTACTTCGGGACAATCCCAACCCTACTGGCCTTTTATCAACATCCCGCTGCGCAAGGTGAAGGGATGGTTTACACTCAGTCGCCCCCGCTCACGGGGGAAGAAGCTGAATCCCTGCTTAGGGAGGCTCAGGTTGCAAGGTTCTGCAGCCTCAACGCGGACGGGACGATACACGCGGCTCCTGTCTGGTTCAGGTACGAGAACGGGCTCATAAGGATAGGAACACCTGAGGCCAGCCGGAAAGCTAGGAACGCTGAACGTAATAGGAACGTCACAGTCCTGGTCGATGTTGAGGGGCCGCCGTCGAGGGGGCTCATAGTCTACGGCCAAGCAGAGCTGGAGCATAACGTCACGGTTCCAATGGCCACATCCGTGCTTGAGAAGTATATGCCAAAAGAGAAAGCTGAACGTCTAGCCCGAGGACTCTTGGAGATGACAAGATGGGTGAGGATAAGCGTCAAGCCGGAACGCATAGTCTCCTTCGACTACGCCAAAGACGACACCTACCGCGCCGCCTACCGGGCATCACAGGCCGGGTAACCCAGCGCGAGCAGGTAGCATACTCGACGGCTCGCTTCGAGCTGCCATGAGCTCTCAACCCTATGCCGGGCTAGGTGGGGCGCCGCAGCTCTGCAGAGACCGAAGGATGCTGCAGAGAAGCTGAGGAACGTATCGCAAGGGCCTAGGTAGCCGTCGCGGTCCAGGGGCGTTGTTCTCGTTCCCGGAAGGCTCTCATCCGGGCTTCACGCTCCTCCTGTTCGCGAAGCCAGTCAGGCTTACTCACCTCGCTGATCCGGTTTAACGCTTCAACCGGCAAGGGCCGGTCGACGACTTGGAGGTTCTCTTCGAGTTGTTCCAGCTTGGAAGCGCCTATGATCGGCGAGGTTACGGCGGGGTTCGCTAGGAGCCAGGCGAGGCTGAGCTGGCCCATCGTCATCCCGGTCTCCTTGCTCAGCTTCTCAAGCTCCTGGAGTACGGCTTGGTTGCGCGGCGTGAAGCTCTGACTGAGCCATTCGGGGCGGAGCTGGAATCGCGTCCCCTCCGGCGGCGGCCTGCCCGGCTGGTACTTCCCTGTGAGGAAGCCCCCGGCTAAGGGACTGTACGGTATGACGCCGAGGCCCTCCTCTACGCATAACGGGAGAAGCTCACGCTCGACCTCCCTATCGATCACGTTGTAGCGTGGCTGGACCGTCACGAACGACTCAAGCCCATTCACGTCGCTGATCCAGAGGGCTTTCTCCACCTGCCACGCGGGGAAGTTCGAACAGCCTATGTAGTGGACTTTCCCAGCTCTGACGAGGTCGTTCAGCGCCGTCAGGGTTTCCCTCAACGGTGTGGTAGGGTCGGTCCTGTGAACCTGATAGAGGTCGATGTGATCGGTTCCCAGCCTCTTCAGGCTGGCTTCGACGCTCCGCATGATGTGCTTCCGGCTTAGGCCCTCATCGTTGGGGCCCAGGCCCATCCTGCCCCTTACCTTCGTCGCGAGGACGATGCTCTCTCTCATTCCGTCGATGGCTTTGCCCACGATCTCCTCTGAGCGGCCCTCAGCGTAGACGTTCGCGGTGTCGATAAAGTTGACCCCTGCGTCCACAGCCCTCTTGATTATCTTGATAGACGAGGCTTCATCCACCTGTCGGCCAAATATCATCGTGCCGAGGCAGAGCTCAGAGACCTTCACGCCTGTCTTCCCTAAAGACTTATACTTCATCCTTCAACACGCCTCTGCTCACTATTGGAGAGGACCGCTTAAGGGCCTTTCGACCCCTCTGCTCTGTTGCATAGCTTGGCTGCGGTCGCCTCACGCGGTCCTGCGCTCCTGACGGGTTAAGAGGGGCTATGTCTCCTTAGGGGCGCAGCGGTCAGATAGACGCGTCTAGGGTCTCCTCACCTTTCCGGGCTGCGGCTGGTAGAGGAGGCCCTGCTGGGCCAAACGCCATATGGCTGTCTCAACCGCAGCCTGCTCAAGGCCTGTCTCTTCAACGCCCCTCCGGATGAGTTCCTCGATAGGCGTCTCCTCCCCGGGCAGGTTCTCCATAAGCCACTTGAGGGCTTGGCCTGAACCCTTCGTCTGCACGGCTTGGGGCGCCCACAGCCTCTCCGCCGCGGGGACAGTAGGGCCTACTGCGGCGTCTCTAACCGCGACCTGCGTCACGGGGCCTAGCCTCCTCTCCGCCAGCCTAGGGGCAACGGGCAAGGTTAGCGTCGGCTTGGCCTCTCTCAGCATCTGCGGCAGCTTCCTGTTCAGTTCCCTGATGAGCCTCCTCATCCGTTTAGCCCTCGTCATGCTCGACCAGTAGAAGGCCTCGTCTAAGGTGCCTTCAGCTATCAGGACCGTCACCTTCCCGGCGACCCTCCGGCCTGTTCTGCCGCGGCGTTGAATGTACCTTATCTCGCTTGGGACGGGCTCGTAGAAGACGACGTGGTCCACCTCAGGTATGTCAAGGCCCTCCTCAGCTATGCTCGTCGCTACGAGCACGTTCAGCTCGCCGCCCCTGAGCCTCTCTAGGGCCTCCCGCTGCTGCTCCTGGCTCATCCCGGGGTCGCCCTCCTTGAAGCCTTGGCCGACGAAACGAGCGGCCCTGATGCTCGCCGCCCCCTCCAGTCTCCTCAGTATGGCCTTGACCGTGTCACGGTACTGGGTGAAGACTATCATCCTTGAGGCTGGGTTGACTTCGAGCTGCTCGCTGAGGGTTCTCATCAGCTCCTGAACCTTCGGGTTCTCGACGCTCAGGGATGCTGCTAGTGAGCGCCTCACCTCTTCGAAGAGGGGGTCGTCGAGTATGGATTTATGCCCTCGGCTTCCCTCCTGGGCCATGCGGCTTAGGGAGCCCTCTATGAAGGCTTGAAGCGTCTCAGGTCCCTGCGTCTCGATCAGCTCAACC
Source organism: Bathyarchaeia archaeon (assembly GCA_038870415.1). Lineage (GTDB taxonomy): Archaea > Thermoproteota > CALKCG01 > B24 > JAWCPE01 > JAWCPE01. The sequence continues at coordinate 1,974 of JAWCPE010000111.1, read as the reverse complement.
ATATGCGACAGGCTCAGCGTAGCCGTCGCCTGAACCTTCAACTGGTAGAGGTAGCCTCTCTCGCCTGCCCCGAGCCTCCGCTGGAGCTCCTCGTTCAGCTCGACGAGGTCGCGCCTCGTCACGAAGGCCGGCTCCTTACCGCTGAGGACGCCGAGCGACCGTAGGCTGTTAACCCTCTCGATGAGCATCTGCCTGAGCTTCTCGCGGACCTGCAGGTAGGCTTCCGGCGGCTTGACGCGCCGCCACTCCATCTCTATCGGCTGAATGTAGGGCTTAACGTCCTCATCCTCATCCGTGCGGTACTCGATCGCCTCGATGCCTAGGTTCCTGCAGACCTCGACGATCTTCTCCTCGTAGCCGCCGGGGGAAGCCGTCAAGCCGAGAACGAGGGGTTTGGGACACTGCCTGAGGTAGTGGAGGGCTATGCCTACGTAGGCGTAGTCTCCCCTCGCCCTGTGCGCCTCGTCGAAGATGATGAGCGAAGCGTCCGCTAGGCTTAAGGCCTGGCTCTTCAAGTCGTTCCATACACACTGGGGCGTCGCGAACACGACCTTAGCGTTTCTGTAGAGGGCCCTCCTCTGCGCAGGCGGAGACTTGCCGGTGACGAGCACGAGCCCCTGCTCTTCGATGAGGGTCTTGTCGCAGAAGGTCCGATGGTGCTGCTCAACGAGCGGCCTCGTCGGGGCGAGGAAGAAAACCCTTCCATGTCTCGCCTTTTCAACCGCGAGCAGCAGCGCGATGACGGTCTTCCCAAGGGCCGTTGGGAGGACGATGAGCGTGCTCCTCCGCCTCGCCGCCTCCAGTATCCTCTCCTGGTAGAGCCGGTCCTCCACGCTTCCGGGCTTAAGCCACTCGTTCACCGCGTACCTCTTCTCGACGACAGAACCGAGAGGTGTCCGCCTAACCATGCCCGGAAGGCCCCTCCCAGGTACGTCTAACACCCTCTTAGATGCTTC
>JAWCPE010000111.1:0-1008 GCA_038870415.1 Bathyarchaeia archaeon | reverse complement strand
GAGAGCAGAGAAACGTCCGTCACCTCGTCTGACGCGTAGCGGGGCAACGTGACCAGACGCCGTACCACGCGGTGCACCTCGCCGCCACTGACAGCTTTGAGAGCCCGCCGCATCCCGACGCCGACTGGCGCCGTAGGAGGGGCTGCTTGTGAACCTGTCCTTAAGCTTCTCCCCGCCTCTTCCCCCCTTGAGGCGGTCGTTGAGAAGAGAAGGCATCTCGCTTCGCTGTCAGAAGGCTCTATCCCCTGAGGTCGTGGGCAGAAGGAGAGAGCGGCTGCCTCTTCACCCCCCCGGGTATTCCCCTAGGGGCGCGAAGTCTCATCTAGGCGGCGCTCCAAAGTATCTTCGTCAAGGCTGGGAAACGACGCGGGGGGAAGGAGGCCTCGATCAAAACCCTTCCACGCCTCCTCTCAGCTGAATCAGAAGTCGCCTAGGGGTCTGTTGACGGTATGAAAACCACCCTACAACGTGGTGAGTGGACTATGACCGCATCGCATATGAGCGCTGTAGGGCCTGCGGCTGGGCTTCAGGGGCGGCTTGCTACATGTCATGTTTGAAGGCCCGCACTAAGGATGCGCTCCGGTATTATCCGGTTCTCCGCAGGTCGACTTGCTCTATGAGAGGACCAGGGCGTCTAGGACGCGTCTCTCGGTGACTATGCCTATCAGTCTTCCAGCCCTCGTGACACCTAGCCTTCTAACGTTCTTCTCCCGCATCAGCTTCAACGCGTCTTTGATGCTCTTACCAACCTCGATCCCCACGATGGGCGAGGTCATCACGTCCCTTGCAAGGGTCCTAGAGGGGTCCCTCCCAGCCTTGACAACCCTCTGCAGGATGTCTTTCTCAGTTATGATGCCTACTGGTTGGCCTCCGCTCTCAACTACCACGGCGCCTATATCAAAAGTCAGCATCCGGTCGACGACCGTCGATACTGTATCTGAGAAGAGCGCGGTCAAAGGTGGAGACCTCATCACTTGCTCCACGGAGACGTCAGACCGTAGAGACATC
>JAWCPE010000110.1:5314-6988 GCA_038870415.1 Bathyarchaeia archaeon | reverse complement strand
GTACTGTTTATGACGTAAGCCATCATAAGGCCGGAGGTGAAGGGTTTGACACCCTTGAACTTCACGACGCCGTTCTCGTCCGGCAGCATCACAATATCTATGGCTGAGAGCGGGGCCCCAGGGTAGGGGCTTGCGAAGCCTACTCCGCTCGCTGTGGCAGCAAATGTAGGGATAGCCTGCGTCATTACGCCCGGTACCGCGAGGGCTGAGGACATCTGTACGACGCGTACTACTGCGTCCTTAGCGACGACGGGGTCGAACCAAGCGCTCGTCGCGTTGTAGAGCGAGATCTGGCCTGTGACGGTGGCGAAGCCCCAGTCTGTCGCCAGTTTGCCCGGCATCAGACTTAGAAGGGTTGAGATGCTCGGGTCGTTCAGGAACGCGTAATATACGCCGGTGATAAACTCGACCTGCGGCCAGAGGTTCTCCATCCTCAGCCTGTCGGGGGTATCAAGCGGTGTCTTCTGCCACGGCCTGATCGCGTTCGTAGTGCGGAAGGCTAGGCCTCCGCCGTAACAGGTAAGGGTGAAAGCGTCGCTCTCGAACATTAACGGTGGCATCTCGTAGGGCGGCTTCACGACGATGATCCCGTCGAGCGTCTCGTAGGTTCTATCAAGGGCCTGTTCCATCGCGGGCTTGTACCGTGTGAGGACCGCATCCCTAGCCCAATAGTACTTAGCCTGCAGCGCCGCGGGGTTCGAGTATGGATAGGTAGTGCCCGTATGGTACAGGGCGACCTGTTTCGACTCCGTCGCCAAGTCTAGGCTTAGGAAGAGCTTGATCTTCGTGCCTATCTCTGCGAAGTGAGCGTCGATGAACTCGCGTGCGCCCCAGATCCCCTGATAGTGGCCGGAGAAGGCAATGAACATCACCGACCGCTTAGGCTTCGCGAGGTCCGGCGTCTGGGTGATGACGCGGGCGAACTCTAACAGGAAGGCGGGGTTCAAGGCGTCCGTTGCCCCCGGTGCAAGGGCTGGCACAGGAGACCAGGAATCGTAGTAGGCGGTCACGGCTACGATCTCGCGTTTGAGGCTGGGGTCTTCGCCTTCAAGCGTCGCGATGACGTTAACGGTGGGCTTCCGGACCCACTTCATGAAGGACGATACACTCACCTGTATCGAGCCTTCGCGGAGGAGTAAATCCCTGAGCATGAGGCCGTCCTCGCGGCTCACGTAGAGCCTCGGGAAGTTAACCGGGATTGACATCGTCTTCTGTTCAGCCTGGGGGCGGAAGGTCTCGTCGGGAGCTATGAAGATGACCGCTTTAGCCCCTAGGAGCGCTGCGTTCTTCCAGTACCAACGGCTGTTGAACTCTACGAGGACGACCTTTCCCTCGACCTTGACGTTGAACCTCTGCGCGTAGTCGGCGAAATCTGAGAAGTCCGCGTACCCACCGTAGATCATCGTGTCGCCTTCAGGCGGGCTATTGTAGGGGCTGGGGTTCACCACGTTCGGCCACATCGCGTAGGCCTGCAGAACCCTGATGGGCGTTCCATCAGGGGAGAGAAGCGTGATGTTGGCGCCCATGTCGAGCGGGGTTGTGACGAAGTAGCTCTCCGTTCGCGTGGAGAGTCCGTACGACTTGAGGGTCTCCTCCATGTAGGTGGAGGCAGCCTCAGCGCCCGGGTAACCCGTAACTCTTGAGGGGAGCGCCGACAAGGCCCTGACATGGCCC
>JAWCPE010000110.1:0-5304 GCA_038870415.1 Bathyarchaeia archaeon | reverse complement strand
GCTCGATACCACAAGAGGCCAGTCCACGTCAGCCCACTGCGCCTCCACGGTGGAAGTATTCGTCAAGCTCACCGAGAGAAGCAGCCCTAAGAACAGTATGAGGGGGATGCGGTATCTCCAACTCAACAAACTTTCAGGCACCTCATTCGTCGCACTCAGGCTGGGATTGAGTAACTTGGCCGTAAACTATTTAAGGCTTGACGAGTTCTATATAGGCTTCGGCCTAGGGATAGTTGGTGCATAAGATGGCAGTAGGGCAGCCGTCTCAGGGTTCTGAGTCTCCCGTAGAGGTTAGGCGATCGGTCCTAACGCCCGGCTTCGTAGTGGGACTTGTTATCTTCGCGGCGGTTCTGTCCTTCATCAGCATGAACGCTGTGATGTTTGCTTCATATTTTTCCCACTACTTCAATTTCGGTAATAACTGGTGGGGCATCGCTCCTGGCCCCTTCTTCGTCTTGATCGTGCTTCTGGGTTTGCGGTTTATTCCCCCAGTTAAGCGCATAGAGCCCCGGCAGGTTCATGTGCTCCTCTCGACATCCATGATGGTGAGCTTGACCAGTAGCTTCAGGTACCCGCTGTCAGCCATATTCCAGCTTATGCCCATACGGTTCACGGAGCCTTGGATGTCAAGGCTGGGCAGCTACGTGCCCACGTTCTGGGTGCCCGCCGCGAACGTGTTGGAGCCTGCTATGACCGGAGGGGCCCCGGTCCCATGGGGAGACTGGGCTCCAGTCATCGCCTTCTGGGTCCTATGGGGCTGGGGGGCCTACTTCCTAGGCGCCTCGGTGGCCATGATAATGCGGAGGCGCTTCGTCGAGGTGGAGAGGATGACCTTCCCCGTCGCTCAGGCTTACCAGCAACTCGTCGCCTTCTGGCAGAAAGGAGAAGCTGTAGAAGTGTCCTCTGGTGAGAAGCCTAGGTACTCTAGGACCAAGATGACACTTGTCGGGCTTATTATTGGAATTATCACGGTGCTGCCTTGGATACTGCGTCTTTCCTTCGCCTGGTTCCCCTCGCTCTATGGTTGGGAGGCGCTCCCCTGGGCCGGCCACGCCGGTCTGCTGCTGCTTGAATACGCGATCCCGGCGCTCCATTACGCGTTGCCTATGGCGACGCTGGAGATGTCCCTCAACCCTATTGTGGTCGGGATGGGGTTGCTTCTCTCGCTGGACGTGCTCTTCAGCTCGTGGGTCTCATGGTTGATCTTCGGCGTCCTCGTGCCCGTCAGCTTGGCCAATGCGGGTTATTACCCGTCCCCCGGGCCTTGGGGCCAAGGCGCCAGGTACTGGATATACGGCCACACGGGCGTCTACGAAGCGGTCGCCTTCTTCGACATCGGCCTAGTCTTCTTCGGCCTCTCGATCTGGCCGCTCATCTTCGGCTGGAGGTACATCCGCGAGGTAGCGGGGTCGATCATGAGGCCTAAGCCCGGTGAAGCGGAAAGGGAGGGCTTCACCTACCGGACGATGTTCATCATCTTCATATTCGGCCTAGCTCTGATAGGTGCCTTAGCGCTCGTGAGCGGAACGGGGGTACCCTCCGTGCTTGCGCTCTGGCTCTTCGCCACGCTGGCGGTTTTAGCGATGACTAGGATACACGGTGAGGCCGTCACCTTCATGGACAGCTTCCAGCACTTCCATTCCGGGAACCTCTACAATACGGTCTTCCCAGGCTGGACAGACGATATGGTGAACCAGAACTACTACAACACGATGGTCTTAGGCCACAGCCTCTTCGGCAGGGACTTCGTGAACAACCCGGGAGGCACCACGGCGTACGCGTTCAACAACTACAGGCTTCAGCTGTACAGTAAGACTTGGGTGAGGGACCTATTCATTGCGGCGACGATAGGCGTAATGGTCGGCCTCCCGGTAGCATTGATCACGCAGGTCCACCTTGGCTACAGCGCTGGGGTTCAGAAGACGCCTGGCGGCAACACCGCCTATTGGTGGATCTGGTGGATTATCCCCGCGCAGATGCCCACAGGCGCTGTCACAAGGCCTACAGCCCCCTACCTAGACCGGGCGATCATTGGCTTCCTCGCAGCGGGCGCGTTGATGTTCCTCCGCGCTCGTTTCGCCTGGTTCCCGTTGAACGCGGTAGGGGTCGGTATCGGCGCGACGACGGCGCAGGCGTTCCAGGGGTTCGGCGCCGCTTACCTCGTCAGCTGGATCATCAAGTACGCGTTGTTGAAGCTGGGCGGAGCTAGAGCTTACGATGGCTACGTCATCCCGTTCATAGGAGGCTTCATAGGCGGCTGGATGACCGGACTCCTCATAGGCACGATACTGTCGGTGTTGAAGTTCTTCTTCCCCTGGTAGGACCCCCTATGCTCCCTCGAACAGGCCGCGGAAAGACAGCAGCCATGACGCTGTTCATTCTCCCCTTCAGGAAACTTGACCGCCGGGCTGGCGGCGCAAGAGCTCGGAGCGAACATACAACATTATATACGCGCCGTGAGAGAGACCTATACGACGTGAGAGGAACCCGTTCTATGTCCCGTCCGGTTGGACACAAGGGTGTGATTCTTGCAGCGCTACTGCTCGTGCTCTCGGGGAACGTTCTAGGCTTCGCCGCGGCAGCCCAAGAGATAGGCGCGGGCAAGGTCTTCTACGCCTGGGCGCCTAGAACGATCAGGGAGGCCTCCAAGCTAGACGTGGTCGGCCTCACGGACGGCACAAAGGTGAGCGTCTACGACATCACTGGTGAACCTGCGAAGCTGATGAAGGAGGGCACCATCAACCGCATGGGTTTGCTAACCGTGGAGACGGAGAAGGAGACGTACTACAAAGTGGTCTCCGACAAGCCCGTCGCCGTGAGCGTCGGGGCAGGAAACGTGGTGCTCGAGAGGGGCCCCGGCGGCTCGATGTTCTACCCCGCGGTGGATGGAAGCTACGTCGGGAAAGACTTCATCTTTATGGCCCAGTCGGGCGGCAACACTACGTACCCATACATAGGCTTGACGATCTACGCGGTGGAGGATGCCGCGGTCACGGTCAAGGACTCGGCAGGGAACGAGATTACCTCCGTTGTTCTCACGGCTAACAGCTTTTACGACGTCTCAGGCCTGGTCCGACGACGCCAGATGGTGCAAGTCCAGTCTACGGGCAGGATCATGATCGCAAGCTGGTGGGGAGGCCGTTTCACGTCTCTGCCCTCGGTGACCGGTGACTTCATAGGCCGGAAGTTCTTCGGCTACATCAATTACTATCAGATCGTATGGGAGGTCCAGCCGGGGGGCCGAACCTCTTGGAGCAACCAAGGCGGCCAAGGGATGTTCATCGTTTACGCGTATGAGCCGTCGGACGTGAAGGTCTACGACCTAGCCTCAGGCCAGCTGCTCTACAACAAGACGCTGGGGAACGTGGGCGACTACTGGTACGTGTACGGGCCGACCGCGCCGCCGCCCACCTCAGGTAATGATCCCCCCTCCACGCCCTACGACCCAAACTTGGCGCCTAAGCATCTACGGTTTGAGAGCACCGGTAACATCGCTGTATGGTCCGGGGACGGGGGCGACAGCCCGGCGAAGATAGCTCAGCCTGCCCATTGGGGCGAGACCGCCGACATCACCTTCACCGCGGGCATAGACGCGAAGGACTTCTGGTTCTACGCGCCGCAGAAGGCTGTCATCTTCGCCCCGACGGACGTGAACGTCAACGTGAACGGCTCCGCGAAGTCGCTTAAGAAGGATACGTACCTCACCCTTACCAGCGGCTACTACCACGTTACCTCCAACAACCCGATCATCGTGCAAGTGATGGCCGGCGCAAGCACCGACTACTACGGCACGTACCTCGTCTCATACGCGGATATCCCCGCCACCGCACCGGAGACAGGCGGAGGCTTCCCGCTCTGGATCGCGGGCGTAGCCGCGGTAGCCGTAATCGCTGTGGTCGTCGTCGTGTTCATGCAGCGAGGCAAGAGGAAGGCTGCCTAAACGGCGACCCGCTCCGAGCTGTAACATGACAGGCTGTACTCTCGAGTGACGGTGGAACCTAGGCTTACAGTAACCTGAAGCGTAAACCGACAGAAAGTCCACGGCTAGCCGCATAGTCTTATATAGCCTCGGGGAGCCATCCCCGGTCCGAGGTCTTCTGGTTGAAGATAACCGATGTTAAGACCGCGATTCTCCGTGGGAACTTCGAGTTCCTCCTCGTTCGAATAGACACGGATGAAGAGGTCTGCGGCTACGGGGAATGCTTCCCCTGGCCTAAGTTCCGCGAGACAGCCAGCATGGTGAGGGAGCTGAAGCCTGCGCTCATAGGCGAGCAGGCTTTCCCGGTGGAGCGGCTCATAAGGAAGATGGGCCTAGGCCCCTGGAGAAGCGACACGCGGATCGCAGCCCTAAGCGGCGTGGAGACCGCCCTCTGGGACCTAGCCGGGAAAGCTGTTGGGCAACCGGTCCATAGGCTGATGGGTGGAAAGCTCCGTGACAAGGTGCCGATCTACTGTGACTCACATAGTGGGAGGCCTATCTCCGCCCGGTCGGATTACGAGCTCGACGCGGAGCATTATACGCCTGAGGCGTACGCGGCTAACGCGAAGCGGATTAGGTCGTTGGGCTTCTCGTTCATCAAGTTCGACTTGGGCGCGGGGTACGCGGCCGCAGCAGGCCCTAGAGCGATCGCCGGGCAGGGATGGCTGAGGCACCTCACCAGCGTCGGCCTGAGGTACATGGTAGATGTGGTGGCGGCTCTTCGCGGGGCGGTGGGGTACGAGACAGAGCTGGCGTTAGACTGCGGCCAGTTCTCGACAGGCGACGCGGTAAAATTCGGGAATGCGGTCGAAGAGTACGAGTTGGCCTGGCTGGAAGACATGGTGAGAAGCGTGGACGACTACGTCACGGTTACGAGGGCGATAAGAACCCCTACGCTGACCGGGGAGCATCTGCAGACGAGGTACGGGTTTAAGGAGCTCTTGGAGAGGCGGGGGATACGGGTCGCGGCGCCAGATATGTCCTTCTGCGGCGGCCTACTGGAGGGCAAGAAGGTCGCGGAGATGGCGGAGATGAACCAGATAATGGTCGCGCCGCACAACTGCTGCACGCCCATCGGCACGATGGGAGCCGTCCACGCCGCCTCGACGATGCCGAACCTCATAGCTGTAGAGTTTCACTCCGTCGCGGTCCCATGGTGGAACAGCCTCGTGAAGGGCGGGAAGCCCCTCATCCAGAACGGCTACATCGAGCTAACCGACAAGCCGGGGCTGGGAATAGAGGTAGATGAGCAGGAGGCTCGAAAGCACCTCTGGGAAGGAGAAGCTTTCTTCGAGTAGTCCCCCTTTCTCCAAGACGAGACAGAG
>JAWCPE010000109.1:0-7099 GCA_038870415.1 Bathyarchaeia archaeon | reverse complement strand
CTAGGCTTTGAACTTTGTTAGGAGGAGCGAGTTCCCGACGACGGTGACGGAGCTGAAAGCCATAGCAGCCGCCGCCAACATGGGAAGCCACTCGTATATCGCGGGGCCGAGCCATGGTACGAGTATACCCGCGGCTACAGGGATGAGCGCGACGTTGTAGATGAAGGCCCAGAACAGGTTCTGTTTAATCTTCGCTACGGTCCGCTTGCTGAGCTTGATCGCGGCGACCACGTCGCGGAGGTCATCCTTTATCAGGACGATGCCACCCGTCTCCTTCGCCACATCGGTGCCGCTGCCTATAGCGATGCCGACATCTGCCTGAGCGAGAGCCGGCGCGTCGTTTATGCCGTCGCCGACCATCGCGACGACCTTCCCCTCCGCCTGAAGCTGCCTGACGACCTCCTCCTTCTGCTGGGGAAGAACCTCCGCTACGATGCGGCCTATGCCCAGCCTCTTCCCGATCGCCTTTGCCGTCCGCTGATTGTCCCCTGTAAGCATCACCACCTCTATGCCCATCGCTGAGAGACCCGCTACGGCTTCAGCTGCGTGCTCCTTCAAGGTGTCGGCGACCGCGATAAGCCCGACTGGAGACCCCTGCTCCGCAAGGACAATCACCGTCTTACCATCCTGTTCGAGGCCTACGACCTTCGCCTCCGCCTCGGCTAGGGATACCTGGGCGTCGGCCATAAGCCTCCTGTTCCCTAGGAGCAACAGGTCGTCGCCGAGCTTCGCTCTGACGCCTTTGCCTGGGGCCTCCTCGAAGTCCACCGCATCCTCGAGCCTTAGGTTCTTCGCGGAGGCCGCCCTCACGATCGCTTCCGCAAGCGGGTGCCTCGACCCTTTCTCAAGCGAGGCCGCGACGGCTAGCACCTTATCTTCATCGTAGCCGTTAAGCGGGACGATATCCGTCACGGAGGGCTCGCCCCTCGTGAGCGTGCCGGTCTTGTCGAAGATGATCGTGTCGATCTTATGGGCGGCTTCGAGGTAGTCGCCGCTCTTGAAGAGGACGCCGTTCTCCGCGCCCTTCCCCGTGCCCACCAGGAGCGCCGCGGGAGTGGCGATGCCTAAAGCGCATGGGCAGGCGATGATGACGACCGAGACGAAGGCGAGCAGCGAGAACGTTAGACCGATCTGGCCTATGAAGTACCAGGCGAGGGCGGAGGCGACAGCTACGAGGACGACGACGGGGACGAAGTATGACGCGGCGCGGTCGGCGAGCTGCTGCATAGGTGCCTTCCCTATCTGGGCCTCCTCGACGAGCTTCACGATCTGCGACAGCACCGTGTCTTGGCCGACCTTCACAGCCTCCGCTTTGAGGACGCCCGTCTTATTCATAGTGGCCCCTATCACCTGGTCGCCTACAGTCTTCTCCACCGGGAGGCTCTCGCCGGTGATCATCGACTCGTCTAGGGAGGAGCGGCCCTCCACCACGATGGCGTCGACGGGCACCCTCTCGCCCGGCCTCACGATGAGGAGGTCGCCTACCTCGACCTGTTCAACGGGTAACTCCGCCTCTCGGCCGTCGCGGACCACGTGGGCCATCATCGGCTGGAGGTCCATAAGCTTCCGAACCGCCTCAGAGGCCCGGCCCTTCGCTACGTGCTCCAGAAGCTTCCCTAGGAGTATGAGCGTTATGATGACCGTGGACGTGTCGAAGTAGACGCCCGTAAACGGGAAGACGGACGGGAAGAGGGTAACCGCGGCGCTGTAGAGGTAAGCGGCGCTCGTCCCTAGGGATATAAGAACGTCCATGTTCGCGACGAGGCTTCTCAACGCATCCCAGGCGCCGCGGTAGAAACGCCACCCCACGATGAACTGGACCGGCGTAGCCAAGGCGAAGAGCACCTGATTCGTCAAAGACGTGGGGAGAGGGCTTACGTACGTCAGGACAAGGGTAGGAATGGTCAACGCGGCGCCGAAGGCGACCAGGACCTTAAGGTTCCTCAGCTCCACCTGGGGGGCGGTGAACTCCCGGAGACAGGTCTCGCTGCAGAAGCAGTAGGTGATACCGCGAACCGTCGCCTTGAACTCAGCGCGGCTCTCATCCACGTACATTCCGCAGATAGGGTCCTTAGCCAAGAGACCGCCTACGTGAGGTAACCATCGATCCAGCCGGCGCTGACCCTATTCAACCTTTATGGACTCCCCTCTCCGACCCTTCGCATGAAGCCTTCCCCCTCTTCTCGATCGTGGCACGGCGAACGAGAAGCGCACGTCCAGTACACGTACCTTAAGCGTTCACAGTTGATCAGAAACGGAACGACCGAGGAGATATGAAGGAAAGAATGCAGGGTTCTACAAGACCAAGCACAATTTCTCCTTAGCCTATGCAATCATCCTTGCCACAGCGATAGCGACGGACATACACCTCCTCGTCACCGGAGGGAACAGACAGTACGAAGAGGAGTGGAAGAATGTTAAAGAGATCGAGGTTAGAAAGCTCTTCGACTACGCAAAAACTTAACCTAACTAACCTAACTTTGTAATGTAGTCCATCTTTCTTGGCGGAGCGTTCTATGTAGAAGCTGCAATTGAAGCTTCTGAGCCGCCTATGTGAGGCAGCCGCTCAGTCCCGGCCGGGAAGAGGAGACCGTTTCCTCGACTTTCCTCAGTTGAACTGCTGTCCCCTCACTAGGGATTTCTCCGACTCCTTCCATAGGGGTCTGAGCCTTTGGCCTCCCGCCTGTTTCTGAGCGAGAAGCACGATGCGGCTCGCGACCTCCGCTAGCTTCTCGAACTGCTCCTTACTCCTCATCGCTTCTTCTGCCGCGTACTCGGTTCTCCAAATACCTGCCACATCTCACACCTCCGGCTTACTGCTCGGCGTGAGCACATATGAAAACGAGGCACCTATCGTGATCTCGTGCTGCGATCACAGCAAGTGATCACTCACGTTCAGTCTGCCAAGAGGAGTTTGGAGAACTGGTCTGGGGACTTGACTTAGCGGGTGATAGTACGTAGGTTTCGATATCAAAACATGGTTCACGGCCTTGCTGGCCGCTGGAGCCGCGAGTTGTAAGGCTTTATACGAATTTTTCTCGTACAATTATAAATGATTGTACAAGAGACTGTAATTATGATACGGGTTGATGAAGAGACAATAAACAAGAAGACAAGGAGGGCGAGTAAGGGCGCGGTGAAGGCTGAAGAGATCATAAGGCGGTTCAAGGATGAGCGACGTGGAAGAATTGCGGTTGATGCCAGCGCGGCCATCAAGTGGTTTGCAGAGAAGATGGCTCTGAAGAAGCCGAGATAGAAACGCAGCGTGATCACGTGTTACAAGCGGGCTCTGGCAACGACGCCTTCGATGAAAGAGGTCTTGGACTCTGTATAGGCCCTGCGGTCGGAGCCGTACCTGGCGGCCATCCTCTTCTTCAACTCATAGTACTCCCGTGCTGTGTCAGGATGGCTCCGGAGGAAGTCCCGGAAGAGGAGGTGCTTCCTTGCGAAATCGCCCATATACCTCACGAGGTGAAGATGGTACCCTACGCTGTGAGAGGCCTTCCCAAGGCAGCAGTACCAGTCCGGGTCCCCCTCTTCACGCGTGACATCTAGGTAGCCGATACCTGCCAGAAGTGGGATGCATTCGTCCGCGTCGGAGGGGCCGCTGACACAGGCCATGATGTCGATGATAGGCTTAGCTCCCAGCCCAGGCACAGCCGTGCTACCGATATGCTCTAGGGCCAGAACCTTATGCCCGATAACGCTTAGGATCCGTCTCTTCTCCTCCTCGTACAGGCTCGGCCATCGAGGGTCATAATCTACGATTACCACTAGCCGGGACATGTGATTCTTACCCTAAATACAAGATACGCTCGTATTAGCTCTTATCGAACCCTGATCCGGCAGGATTCGGCTGCGCCTGGGCAAGAGCCTAGCCAGAGAGGCTGCCGCCCAGGTAGCTCCGTGGGGTCAATCCTTCTGATGCCCTTTATCCGATCATAGAAGGTATCAGTCGAGGCGATCCTGTGGTCCCGAGGGCGCCAGCAACACCGTCCGTATGCTCCTGGTTGAGTAGGGACTCTCCGGCGGGAGACGTCGAGGCAGCGTCGGAGAAAATGGTTGAAGTACGAGCGACGCCGCAGCATGACGCTCTATCCTAAGGAGTGGTTCCTCCTCGACTCGACGAAGCCTACAGCGCAGGTGGTTCCTCCTCGTAGAGGATGATGCCTCAAGGCTCATCGCAGGCTCAGGCTTCACGACTCACCTGCAGTTGAACAGGACGATAAGGGCCTTTCAAGAAGCACGGCGTACCCAGGGAGGTCCTCACGGATAGGAGAGGCTAGTTCTACGCCGACGCCGGCCTCAAGAGGGCCTCAAGCATAACCATGCTCCAAGCCTTCCTCTCCTAGAACCACGTAGAGTATATCGCCGGCAGGGTAAGCCACCCCCAGACGAATGGGAAGATGGAGATGGCTGTACAGGACCCTACGGGAGAAGGCCTGTTTCTTCCAACCATGGAGGAACGGGTCAAATGGTAGGAAGCTCACCTAAGCCTCACCTAAGCCTCTGCTTCGAGGGGGCTGAGACGCCCGCCGAGGCCTACGTCAGAAAGGAAGGATGCATGAAAAGACGAAGCAGTACAACCTTAAGATATCGCCTAGAAAGGTGTAGAGATTCCAAGACACCACGTCCGATGTCTTGCCCCTGAAGGCTTATATCTGGAAAGGGTTATTGGCGGCGGGGCGTTCGGAGAGGAGACGGCTGATTGGGTCAAGACGGTCGCTCGCGGGCCTAGGTCGTTCGCCGTAGAGCGTTGACCGGCTGCGTCGCTGTCATGGACCTGCGGCCTTTCCCCGAAAGACGCCTCGAAGCGGCTAGGGCGCCAGCCTAGAGTTCGCCTCGTGAACCCTCGCAGTCGACGACGCCCCTGGCACGTCTTATGAAGCTGTCGCAGGCGAAGCATTCTACGAAGGACCGAGGCTTGCCCGCCACTGGACAGTCCACGGCCTCCCTTCTCATCCTCGAGATGGTCTTAGCCCCCAACCCCCTCAGGCTTTCTAGGGACTCCCTAGACGCGGGGAGACTCCGCTCCACCTTTCTTACCTCAACGTGATACTTCGCTTGGCGCAATAGGCTCTCCTGGCATGGGTCCGGCTAGAACCCCTATCCTCTCGATTTAAGACTTCGCTCGCGGCGCTACCTCTACCGTGAGTAGGTGTGCGCACTGGACGAGTCTATCCGCTAAGGCTATACATCCCGCTGCGCGTTCAGAGCGTCGATGAAGTGGTCAGGGTTGGGAGTGGCTGGTAAGGGGCTTCTCCAAGTCCCGGTTCGCGACATGAAGCTGACTGAGGGGATGAATGCCGACGAGCTGATAGCGGAGATGGGCGCCGCGGGGGGCTTCAGCGCCAGGGCTGTGGCGAGGGGCGTCGATATCCTTGAAAGAATATTAACCGATGAGGCCTACACGGTTTTCCTCTCCTTCCCAGCCTGCGTTATGGCCACAGGTCTCAGAGGCGCCTTGACGGGTTTAGTCAAGCGAGGTCTTGTAGACGTCATCGTCACGACAGGAGGGACGTTGGACCACGACCTCTCAAGGGCCTGGGGGGGCACCTACTACGAAGGTAGCTTTCAAGCTGACGATGTCGAGCTCCACAGGGTGGGAATCCACAGGCTGGGCAACATCTTCATCCCGATGCGGGAGCACGGCCCCCTCATCGAGTCCCGGCTGCAACCTCTCCTAGCTGAGCTGCAGCAGGGGAAGCACAGCTACTCTGTGAGGGAGCTGTGCGAGGAGCTTGGCAGACGGATAGAAAGCCCTGACAGCCTACTCAGGACAGCGTACGAGAGGAGGGTGCCCATCTACTCCCTGGGGGTTCTAGACTCGGCCTTCGGAAGCCAGCTGTTCATGTTCGCTCAGACGCATGAGTTCCAGCTCGACTTCTGGAAGGATATGCGCGAACTGATCGACATGGTCTTCGACGCGGAGAAGACCGGTGCGCTCATCATAGGAGGCGGCATAAGCAAGCATACGGTTATCTGGTACAACCAGTACAGGGACGGGCTGGACTCCGCCGTCTTCCTGACTACCGCCGTGGAGTACGACGGCAGCCTCTCAGGTGCAAGGCTGAGAGAGGCTATCTCTTGGGGGAAAGTCAGAGAGAACGCGGACGAGGTGACCGTGGAAGGCGAGGCGACGGTGCTCCTGCCGCTCATGCTGCTCGCGGTCTACGAGCGGATCGCGAGGAGGAAGCGGGGTGGCCCTTAGCGTGGAATCTAGGCTCTCCCTAGAACCGAGCTATGTGGGGGAGAAGCCTCACAAGGCTCTAGACGTGGTCGCGGTCGGGGACATCAACCTCGACATCATAACTTCCCCTATCGTCTCGCTCCCTGAACGAGAGACATCCTTCACCGTCGATTCTATGGGACTCTACACAGGCGGGAACGCTGCCAACTTTGCCGGTGCAGCTGCAAGTCTTGGAATGCGGACGGCCTTCATAGGGGCATTAGGCGAAGACCCCATCAGTGAATGGCTTCGAGCCGCGATGACCCGGTACGGCGTACGTTTAGCCGTCAAGACGAGGCGTGAGTCCACCGCAGGCATAACCTTCGCCGTCACCTACACGGATGGGACGAGGCAGTTCATTGCCACGCACGGCTCGAACCTAGACCTCTCCTATACGGACATAGACTTATCCCTGGCGGGGTCAGCGAGGCACCTGCACCGGTCTGGGTTCTGGTACTGCCCCCAGCTAATAGGGGAGCCAACGCGGAGGCTTCTCAGAGCCGCGAGGGAGGGGGGAGTCCAGACCAGCCTCGATATTGGCTGGGACAATCAAGGCTGGACAGACGAACGCGTCAGCCACGTCAACCGGACGTTGGGCGAAGTGGACATCTTCTTCGTCAACGAGCGAGAGTTGCAACGGCTCACGCGTGAGGAGAGGATTGAAGAGGCCCTAGACAGGGTTTTAGCCACGGGCGTAGGCATGGTCGCACTCCACCTAGGCGAGAGAGGCTCTATGGTCGTCACTCGCGGCGAAAGAATCGCGGCGCCAGCGTTCAAGGTTAAGCCCTTGAACCCGACTGGCGCTGGGGACGTGTACAACGCCGCCTTCGTCTACGGGGTTCTGCAGGGATGGTCTCTGAAACGTGTAGC
>JAWCPE010000108.1:0-7111 GCA_038870415.1 Bathyarchaeia archaeon | reverse complement strand
CCCTCTCCACGATCGCGGTGAGGTTCATCAACGGGATATACGCGTGGGCGACGTTCATAGGCGGGCTTGTCAGCCGCTTGACGGCGTAGTCTAGGTTTTCAGCGTGTAGGGTGCACATGCCGCCGTGGCCTGTCGCCATCGCTTGGAAGAGGACGAACGCCTCGGCGCCTCGGACCTCTCCGACGACGATGTAGTCAGGCCTATACCTTAGCGATGTACGGACGAGGTCGAAGAGGCTTACCTCGCCTGTCTTCGTGAGGCCCAGCCCGTAGCTCTCCCTGGCGACGAGCTGGACCCAGTTCTCATGGGGCAGGTTAAGCTCAGGTATCTCCTCTACGGTGACGATCTTCATCGACGGCTTCACAAGGCTGGCTAGAGCGTTGAGGGTGCTCGTCTTCCCAGCGCCTGTTCCGCCTATCACGATGAGCGTGTTCCGGTTCTCCAGGAGCAGCCAGAAGTAGGCCGCTATCCTCTCGTCGAGCGTGCCCAGCTCTATGAGGTCGATGATGCTGAAAGGCTCCTCCCTGAACTTTCGTATCGTGAAGGAGGTGCCCTTCGGCGAGACCTCCTGCTTGAAGGTGGCCGCAAGCCTATGCTGCCCAGGGAGCATCGCGTCAACGATGGGGAACGCCGTGGAGACATGCTTCCCCGAGAGATGGGCGAGCTTGATGATGAGGTCGTCTAGGGCCTTCTCCTCCGTGAACATAAGGTTCGTCGGGAGACTCTCATGCCGCCTATGCCATATATAGACCGGGATGCCCACCCCGTTCGCGGAGATATCCTCTATCCTCGGGTCGCTCATAGGCACCTCGATGAAACCGAAACCGATCAGGTCCCGCTCGATGTGGTAGAGTATCCTATCCCAAGCGGCCTCGTCGAACTTCCCCACAGCGCCACGGTACTTCGCAGCAAGCCGCCGAGCCTCACCGAGCACGTAAGCCTTCGCATCCGCAACCTCGGTCTTAGGAGGCTCCAGCTCCCTGCTCAGAATATCGATCAGCCTCTCGTAAGCCTGCCTCTCCTCCGCCGAGAGCGTCACCTCCGTTATGTAGTAGGCCTTCGCCCCGCCCAGCTGCGGAAGCGCAACGATGCTCACCTTACTATGAGGCTCCCTGATCCAGTACTCCTCGATCAGCTTCGCCTCAGGAGGCACAGGCGCCAGGACAACCGTAGGCTTGGCAACCTCAACCTTCTTCTTCTTGAAAAGACTGAAACCCTCCCTCTTCTGCCCCTCAGCCGGCTTCAACCCCTCAGCCGGCGGCTTCTGCTCCCCCTCCGCTGTCAAGTCAGCCCCAACCCCCAAGTGTAAACGTGAAACGTTGGTGAACCCCATTAACCTTCCGTTCGAAACACAGGCTCGAAGAAAGAAAAAGAAAGGGAGACGGACCGGTCACGGAAGCGTCACAGACTTCGGGTAGCTATTACCGGACCTCGTCATCAGCGCGACCTCGATACTCACACCTGACGAGAACGTTGAGCTGGCCGACGAGTTGCATAGAATGCGAATCGTGCGCGACTCGCCCGGGTTCAATGTGCTGTTCCAAGACGTCCCGCCGGAAACGAGCTCTGCCACCACGTTAGCCCCGTATGCACCTGTCGTCCCATCGGTTGTGACAGCTGGTTTCCCGTTGATCAGGATCCTATCGAACGTTATTGCTACTTGTCCACTGTTCTTCATCGACAGGGTAATGTTGTAGCCTGATGTGTTGTTTGTCCAGGCGTCTGCGTAGATTGTTGTTACGTCTAGTTTTTCGAAGCGGGTGAAGCCTCCGGTGATGCCGACCATCCAGTAGGCGACGGCTATGGCTATGGCTATGGCTATGGCGACGATGATGATGGTTGAGATGACTGGGCTGATTGCTTTCCGGTCCTGTTTGATGTTCCTCGCCATTTTCCCCTTCCTCCTTTTTTCGAACTGTTCAACAGTTGGACCTGCTTGCTTATAAGCCTATACGCACCTCAAGTGCGTACCTCAGGTCCACCCGTGACCTGATGATTGGGCTACTCCGGCTTATAAGCGTAACCGCAGAGCACCAACCGGCCCCAAAGCTGCCAAGCACGTAGATGACCGTAACGCCGAAACTACCAAACCACGGCCAAGCAGCGCGTCTCGCCGAGTTATCACCTGCGAAGGCTGCCGACCCCCCGGCCCGCATCACATCGCCCAAAGCGGCGACTGGACCAACTAACTAGGTCCGCTCCAGGCTATGGGAGAGCCTTCGAAGGCGCAGCGCGGCCAACGATAGCTAGACTCCCTCAAAGGCCTCAAAGGCTTCAAAGGCGGACCTTCTCAGGCCGCCTCTCTGCCGGACGGTCATTCAGATACTGTTACGGTAAGGCCTCGTCTTGACTAGTCAACCCTATAGGGTTGAGCTTAACGTAACGGTATCGTCGTTCAAGGGGCAATCCTTAACTCCTTCCTGATCCACTTGTATCATGTGAGTCATATGGATGAAGTGACTCTCGGGCTCCTGAAGGCTTTCCAGCTTCATCCCTTCGCCCTAAGAGAGGCGTCGAGACGCCTCAGCTACTCGGAACGCTACCTCCGGAACGTTTTCTCCTCGGCGTTAGCCGGAGGCACTCTCCTATCTTCGCCCTCGGCTCAAGACCGAAGAAGGCGCCAATACAGAGTCAACTGGGCAGCCCTCAGACGAGAGATCCTAAAGGGCGGAGAGGCTAAGAACCGGATCATCGAGGCTCTCGGACTTAAGCCCCGCTATGAAGGAAAGTACGTAGCCCTCGTCGACGGCGATGTCGTAGACGATGACGATGACCTTCTGGTCTTAGCTGACAGAACCGCCGACCGATACCCGGCCGAAGAGCTGCTTATCACCAACGTGGGAGAGCCGAGGCAACACCTGGTAATGGGCCTATAGAGCAGAGAACGGTGTCCTCTATGTGGGGCGGCGGAAAGGTATGGCCCTTCTCCACCGACGAGCAGCCTCCATACCCCTCCATCTCCGCCCAAGTGGCCAACCCAGAAGAACCATCCAGGTCAGAGCAAGAGACCCTACAGGTCGACACCGGTTTCAGCGGCCCAATAGCCCTAGGCGCCAAGCTCATCGAGACTCTAGCCCTCAAACCCATCGGAAGGGTCCCCATCAGAACCGCCGCCGGGTACACGGAGACCCTGCTCTATCGAGTCCTACTGACCCAGAGAGACCTCGGCATCGCAAACCGAGGCATAACCGCCATTGGGACGGTCAAATCGCTCCTAGGCCGCAGCCTACTCGAACCCCACCGATGGCTGCTAGACTTCCAGAAGAGGCAACTGACGCTGCTCAGCAACGCACGTACAGAATGATGCACGAAGCCCTCGAAAACGTGGAAGCCCAACTCCTCTGAGAGGTAGAGAAGCCTTTTAACTCCAATCACCGTTGCGAGCGGGCGTCAGTCTCCGAGGGAAAGCAGTCTCTTCGTCTACCCCGAAAAGCAGGCGACGGCTCGCTCAGCGGCCTCTTGGGCTTCGTTAAGCTTAGCTTCCGGATCAAAGGTGGAGGCTGCCTCAAGCATATGCATGCAGGTCCTCCTAGGCGTCTTCAACGAGAAAGCTGAGGGGTTCCCCGAATGCTTCGTAAGGCTTGGAGCTAAAGGCACCATACCCGAGGAGTTGGCCTCAAGACTTGCCTCCGCCGCGAGGCTTAGAAACCTGCTCTTCCACAGGTACTAGGAGATAGACGGCGCAAGAGTACATGAGAATGCAAGGAAGGGGACGCCTTCAGGGACCTAGATATCACCGTCTGGCTCAGGGACCCCGGTGAAGCCTTCCACTACGCTGTAGACCTCTCGGCGAAGCTGGAGATGTTCTTGAAACTCCTGCTTTCCCTTTAGACCCTGGGTCTCCTCATCCTCCGTTAGGAGAACGTCACTTCGGTTGGGGGAAATGGGGCGCATCCTCTATGCCCTCCGGTTGACTGGAGAAGACTGGGCCGTCTGTTAGCTGTGGCCGTCTAGATGTAGTCGTCGCCTTTCAGCCACTCTTCAGGGTCCGCGTCGCCGAAGACCTCCTCTCGCTTATTCAGGAGGCCTAGGAGCCGAGAGTATTCCTGGAGGAATTCGCGTCCCTTCGGCGTCAGCCTGAGGCCGGCCTCATTCTCTACGAATCCGAGGAGCTTCAGCTCTTCCACGTAGCCTTTGAACCTGTCGAAGGGGACGCCTACCTTGTACTGTACGCGTGTCACCTTCGCCTCCTTGATCCTGCGCAGCTCCTGGTAGACGGCTAAGAGTATGTTCGCGTAGATCTCGAGCTTGTCCCGTTTCCGTAAGGCCAAGGCTTTTTACGCCCGGCTTATAGTCTAACAGTCAAACATTTAAGCATTACGGTTGCCCACCGAAAAAGCTTACCTCACGCACCTGGAAAGCCTGCTTTTTCCTGAAATTAGTTCACCCCCTGTGTTAGCGTCGTCCTGTCCTGGGGATGATTGGGGAAGTTCTCTCTCGAACGGGTGATGCACCTTACCATCCCCTTGTTAAGCTTCCTCATACGCCCCCAACTGGAGGGGTGAAGTAATTTCGGGAAAAGGGACCCGCACCTGGAAAGCCCAAAAGCTTATTATCCCACGCATTCATCTACCTCGAAGAACTTTAGAAGATTAAGGCAAGGTTTTTCAAGCCTAAGAGGTGGAGTTTGTGGGCATGTTCGCAGCGCCAGGCGCGTATGACCGAGTTATCACCATCTTCTCGCCTGAAGGAAGACTTTTCCAGGTTGAGTACGCCGTTGAGGCGGTAAAGCGAGGGGCTACGGTCCTCGGGGTAGTGTCCAAGGAGGGGGTGGTCCTTGCCGCCGAGGAGAAGGCCCCTTCCAAGCTTCAGGACCCTGTCTTCTCGTGGAAGATCTTCCAGATCGACGAGCATCTGGGGGTCGCTATCGTAGGCCTCGGGGCAGATGCCAGGGTGTTGATCGACCAGGCGAGGCTCTTCGCGCAGAGCAACAGGCTCACGTATGATGAGCCCATCGACACCGAGGTCCTGGCTAGACGGATCGCGGATATCAAACAGATCTACACGCAGCACTCAGGCGTGAGGCCGTTCGGGGTCGCGATGCTCTTCGGGGGAATCGATAAGGATGGGCCTAAGCTCTTCGTGACGCTTCCAGGAGGCGACTACTGGGGGTATAAGGCCTACGCGCTTGGGGCAGGCTCAGACGCCGCGGTGGAGCTCCTTGAAGCTAAACATAGGGACGATATGAGCCTAGACGAGGCCATCATGCTCAGCCTTGAGTGCCTAGCGAAGACCGTTGAGGGCAAGCTTGACGCCCGCAGGGTCAAGATGGCCGTGATAGGAGCCGCTGATAAGCGGTTCCGCCGCCTCACAGACGACGAGGTCAACGGTTACATCAGTAAACTCTAGAGAACAGGTTCCGCGTATGAGTGAGAAGTTCATCGTCGCCCGGCTCAGCGCAGCTGGGGAAAGGTTTGAGATAGTCGTCCATCCTGACAAGGCGCTCGCCTACAAGCTTGGGAAAGGCGGCGACCTAGGCAACATCCTGGTCGCGGACAGCGTCTTCGCAGACGCAAAGAAGGGGCTGAAGGCTTCCTCTGAGAAGCTACTGAAAGCCTTCGGAACCTCCGAGGTTCTCCAGGTCGCGGAAGCAATCCTGAGGAGGGGGGAGCTCCAGATAACCACCGAGCAGAGAAGGCGACTCGTCGAGGAGAAACGTAGGCAGATAGTGGCTTTCATCGCGAGAAACTGCATAGACCCACGGACGAACCTGCCGCATCCAGTGCTGAGGATCGAGCAGGCCCTCGAGCAGGTAAGGGTCTCAATCGACCCCTTCAAGGACGCGGAGGCCCAGGCGAAGGATGTCATAGACGAGCTCCGGCCTATCCTCCCCATCAGGATGGAGCAGATGCGGGTAGCGGTGAAGATCCCGGCTGAGCACGCGGCTAGAGCGTACGGCGCGGTGAAGGAGTTCGGCACCGTATCTAGGGAGGAATGGCAGGCAGACGGCTCCTGGGTGGGCGTCCTAGAGATGCCAGCCGGCCTACATGCAGGCTTCCTAGACCGCTTAGGTAAGCTCACGCAGGGAACGATGCAGACGAAGATACTGAAGTAAGATGACTTAGCTCAGCCTAGAGGTGTATGGTATGTCAGTCTTCTTCGAGGAGAGGAAGCTGGTCTTCCCAGGGGAGCTCCTGGCTGAAGGCGACTTCTCAGCCGGAGCGAACGTGTTCAGGCAGGGCGGACGAATATACGCAAGCCGGATCGGCCTCGCTGTGCAAGAGGACCATACGGTCTCGGTGATAGCGCTCAGGGGCGTCTACGAGCCGAAGGTAGGCGACCTCATCTTAGGTAAGGTGATAGACCTAGGCGGTAGCAGCTGGCTTCTCGACATCGGCTCCCCCTACACAGGCGTCCTGAACGCCTCAGATGTCTTCGGCCGGGGCTTCAGCCCCCAGAGCGACGAGCTTTCGAAAGCTTTAGCGATAGGCGACGTGGTCATCGCCGAGGTGCTCCAATTCGACAGGACGAGGGGCCCCCTCCTCACGATCCGCGGACCAGGGTTAGGTAAGGTCACGCGGGGCAGAATCGAGAAGGTTACGCCGGCGAAGATCCCGCGGGTGATAGGGAAGAAGGGCTCGATGATCTCGCTGCTGACCCGCGAGACAGGCTGCGAGTTGACGGTTGGGAAGAACGGTTGGATACTCATCGCAGGAAAGACCTGGGAGGACGAGGAGCTTGTCAGCGCGGCCCTCAGGAAGATCGAGCGTGAAGCCCACGTGCCAGGGTTGACGGATAGGATGACTGAGTTCCTCAAGAGCAGAGGGAAGAGGGGTGTCTAGGAGGATGAGCGAGTTCACAAGACACGACGGAAGAGCGTTAGACGAGCTTAGGCCCATAAGGATCCAGGTCGGGCTGCTCGATAAGGCGGACGGCTCCGCCTACATCGAGCAGGGCAGGACGAAGGTACTCGTAGCGGTCTACGGCCCGCGAGACGTCCATCCGAGGCATCTCGCCTCGCCGGAGGGCGCGATCCTAAGGTGCCGTTACCACATGGCCCCGTTCTCGACGGAGGAGCGGAAGAACCCGGCGCCGTCGCGGAGGGAGATCGAGCTCTCAAAGGTGATCAGGGAGGCGCTCGTGCCTGCGGCTTTCCTCAGCAGCTTCCCAA
>JAWCPE010000107.1:4617-7199 GCA_038870415.1 Bathyarchaeia archaeon | reverse complement strand
AGCCTATCACCTCCTTGACGAGGGCTATGAGCTTAAGGTATTCTGGTTGCTGGTGGAGGTTGAAGGCTCTCAGCCAGCTCTGGACGCGGCTTAGCTGCAGCCCGTCCGCCTGCAGGGGAAGTAGTCGTCGAAGCACTCCGTACGGCCCTTCACCCTCTACACGGCCCTCTCCAACACGAACCATAGCCTAGGCGTGCAAAGCCCATGTTCCAAGCCCAGCCTTTGACAGGCTTCAGGGTACCATAACGCGCCGTCCGTGTAGACCCGGGTGGCGCCCATACCGCTCCAGGAGCTGCCTGAGGAAGAACTCCGCCGTCAGGTTGCTCCGGGTCCACGAGAGCCAGAGGGCTAGGAGCCTCCGCCTGAAGGGCTCGTATGCGACCCACCTAGACCCACGCCTCGAACCGGCCTACCTTCACCATGGCCTCGTCCACGAGGAAGCATCGGACGCGCCTGGGCTTGAAGAGCCGCTCCAACGGAGCGAGGCCTTGAACCCAACGCCAGAGGGAGACATGGCTCCGGCGGGTGAAAGGCTCCAAGGCCCGAGAGGCAGCCCTCAGGCTTAAACCTTCGAAGACCAGATAAACCCCGTAGAGGAGAACCGGAAGGGGAGTCCTCTCCCTGACGAAGATAGACTATCACCTCCTAGAACGCCAGGGAGAGAGCTCCCCCCTTAAGGTAACAGAGAAGAACGGGCGTGTCTAATAATCGGCGGGGCGTCCATCAATTCGGGAATCGCTCCGGTCAGTCCGACACTCTAGCTGCTCCGATTCTATCCCTGAGGCATGGAAGGAAGCATGGTAGAGCTAAGAGGCAGGTAATTCCTGAACTCTATACTCGAGAAGAGGGCAAGAGGAACCCTAAATCAATTGAAATGGGCTAAGTCAACGATGCGACGGGCTTGGCTCAGCCCTCATCATAGCAACTGCCCACCCGGCGGTATCCTAGGCATGAAGACTGGCAAGAGACTGAAGGGTCAGGCGCCTTTTCGGGAAAGCTTCCCCAGTCAAGCCGCTCCCATTCGGAAGGAGGTAATTGAAGCATCCTGCATATCCAGCCTATACCGGAGGCCATGTACCTGTTTAACTAGGAGCGAG
Source organism: Bathyarchaeia archaeon (assembly GCA_038870415.1). Taxonomy (GTDB): domain Archaea; phylum Thermoproteota; class CALKCG01; order B24; family JAWCPE01; genus JAWCPE01. The sequence goes on along the minus strand of JAWCPE010000107.1, from coordinate 6,102 downwards.
CCGTCCCCCTCAGCCCGTAATCTTCCCTGAGCAAGTCTCATGGCATGGATGGCTGATGGCAGGTGTTAAATATCTGCTTGCCGCCGGTTCAGCGCGGTTTTCTCCTAACTGGGGCATGAGGATGTCGAGTGTACGCCGTCCACGCTTTTCTACACCCCTACTTGTCCTCGCGTTCTGCATGGTTCTATTCCTCTCCACCGTGGCGGAAGCCTCCGTGCACGCTCAGAGCTGGGCTGATCACGGCGAACCGTTGCGGGCCCTCAAAGGCAGTCTAGTGCTGAGGGTCTACCCTAACGGGACTGTGAAAGCTAAGGCTACGGGCGGCCTTGAGGAAGCCTTTGAGCACGGTGAGGCTCGTCTCCCGGTTATGAAGGCCGCCTTCAACTTCAGCCTAGCCGGTAAAGGCTTCAACCTGACGGAGGCCCGCGTCAACCTCTTCCTCAAGCCTGACCCTCAGGTCGCCCCGCTGCTTTCAGGGCTCAGACTTAACCTCACGGTACATAGTGAACAGACGCGAAGCGACGCCTCCTTGGACTTTGACCTGCCCGGCCTACTGGGGGCGAACGGCACCATTCACGTTGTCCATACGAGCGAAAGCCTCGAAGGCGCCACGATGTTACATCTGACGCTTAGGCTCTGGTATGGCCAAGGCACCCTCGGCAACGGCCTGGGAATCACCCGGGAACTCATCGAGGACCTCGTAGCAGACTTCGACCTCTATGAGGAGGTCTTCCGAGAACTGCTGAGCGGCTACACGGACGGGAACCTAACCCTGACGGAGCTAAAGCTGGAACGCGTCGAGCTGCAGGAGCTTTACGGCAGCCTCACGGTTCGGGCTGAGGTTAACGGCAGCTGGGTGAGGGCCTCCTCCGCCTTGGCCTCGGCCTTCGCGCCCCAGACAGGCAACGTGAGGCAGATACAACGATTAGCCGAAGAGTTGGCTGAGACCAGTTTCACGCGAGCCTTAAGCGCCAACACCTCAATCCTGTACGATAGAGTTGAGGACGCGTTCAGGGTGGAGTTCACCGAGCTGGTCGAAGGCGACGTGGACCGCGAGGTGAACACGGTCAAGAACATCTGCCTCCGCAGCCTCGACGAGTCGATGCCTCAGACCGGCTTCGAGGCCTCGGAGCAGCTGAAAGCGTTCCTGCTCTCGATGAACGTGAGCGTTAGGAACCTCCACGCGGCCCTCGAGTACCACTCTGCCCAAGTCAGCCACGGGTTCAGCTTCTCGGTTGAAGGCTTGAGCTTCCAGCCGACGAGGCCTGAGGGCGTTCTGCTGTTCCTCCGCGACTCCTCGTTCAAGACGCCTATGCCAGGTCTCAACCTGACGCTGGAAGGAGGCTCAGACGAACACGAGATGGTCGAGATACGCGTACCCAGAACCGTAGCGGCGCCGTTGTCAGCCAACGCTTACAGGGCGGTCTGGGCTCTCGCGAACGTGACGAACCTCGACCAGGTCCAGTTCGAGACTAAGCCTAACCG
>JAWCPE010000107.1:0-4607 GCA_038870415.1 Bathyarchaeia archaeon | reverse complement strand
ACCGCTGGGGAGTCGCCGATTTCAACACGCAGACTGAAAACGCGGTCCTCAACGGCACGGCGCAGCCCGTCGTCTTTGTGACCAACTCCACCATTCTAGATAGGCCGGAGGTCACCCAAGACCGGATAAGCCTCCGCGTGGAAGGCCCCTCCGGAACCCGCGGCGCCATGAACATCACGGTGCCCGTCATGAACGGCGTCGTCCAGACCACCGTGAACGGGGTCCGCGTAGAACCGCAGATCGTCTCGAACGGAACCCACTACTTCGTCTACCTCCAGTACGGCCAATCCGTGGACATAATACAGGTGACGTGGCCGCTCCCGACCGTTACGGTAAGGCTCAGCGAGGTGAAGATCGAGACGGGGCGAAGCCTCACCGTCACAGGTAGTCTAACAGCCGCCGGACAGCCACTCGCAGGTAAGGCCATACGCGTAACGGTCGACGGTCAACCGGTTGAGACCGTGGTGACTGATGCTCAGGGTAGCTACTCGTGCAGCCAACGGTTCGAGAAGGCGGGCAGCTACCAGGTAAAAGCGGTCTTCCCGTACTATGAGCGAAGCTTCGAGAGCCCCCCAGCTGCACTTACGGTCGAGGTGCCATTGTTCCGGAGGCCTGAGGCCCTCGCTGGCGTAGCCGCCGTCATCGCTGCTGTAGTCATCCTGGTCTTCGCCCTGTCAAGGCGAGGAAGACGGGCTGCGAGAACCCCGCTCTAGCTTAAGCCTACTCTGAGGCTTTCAGGGAAAGGCATATCTCTACTCTTCGTTTATCGTGGTCACCAGTCACAGTAAGAGGGAACCGTATGGATACCGAAGGACTGAAGAGGAGCCTGATGACGGTATCTCGATTGGCGGGGAGCCGTGGTTGGTGTCCTGGAACGAGTGGGAATAGCAGCGTCCTAAACCCCGAGGAGAGGCTCGTCTACATCAAGGGCACAGGCAAGAGCATGGCCGAGATGGACGAAGCCGACATACTAACGGTCGACTTGGACGGGAAGGTTATCCAAGGCGAGGGGAGACCCTCGAAGGAGGTGAACTTCCACGTCGGGCTTTACAAGACGAGGCCCGACGTTCAAGCCGTGCTTCACACGCATCCACCCTACGCGACAGCACTCGGAACCGCGGGCAGACCGTTTCCCGCGGTCTTGGCTACAGCAAGGGCGGCCGTGGAGAAGGCGCCTTTAGTCCCGTATCTCCCGCCGGGCTCGATGGAGCTGGCTGAAGCTGTCCTCGAGGCTTTCAGAGACCCTGAGGTGAAGGCTGCGATCCTAAGGGCTCACGGCGTCGTCGCCATCGGCAAGACCATCCGGGAAGCGTACCACATGACCGAGTGGCTGGAGGATGCGGTTAAGGTTACGTTCCTCTCGACGCTTATGAGACGGTACATGTAACCATCCCAGCGAGAGGGGGCGGAAGCCTTCACCCTGAGGTTCCTCCTCGCAGGTGACTTCTTCATCAAACCAGCCATCTTGCAGAAGGCCTTGGAAGAAGCCCTCAGCGACAGAAAGGACTTGGAGTTTTACACGTTAGAGTGGAAGTTCTTCCGCGAGGAGACGGTCGCCTACAGACGTGAGGAGACCCGTCTAGGCGTCTGGGAATCCGTGGGTAGACCTGAGGAACTCATCAAGGAGATGAAGGGCGTCCACATCCTCGTCGTGCACGGTGCCCCGGTGACGGCGAAGGTGATCGAGGCCTCCTCGGAGCTGCAGCTGATAGGCTGCACGAGGGGCGGACCCGTTAACGTCGATGTTGAGGCGGCTACGAGGAGGCGGATACCGGTCCTGTACACGCCGGGCCGGAACGCGGACGCTGTCGCCGACTTCACCCTAGGCCTCATCATAGCTGAGCTGAGGAATATCGCGCGGGCCCACGCCTCCTTGAAGCAGGGCGTCTGGAACCTCGACTACAACAGGCATGAAAACCTAGGTCCTGAGCTGGGTGGCCTAACGCTCGGCATCGTAGGCTTAGGGAGCATAGGTTCCAAGGTGGCCGTCCGAGCTAGAGCCTTCGGGATGCGTATAATCGCGTATGACCCATACGTCTCCCCGGAACGCTTCAAGGAAGCCCAAGCGGAGCGTGTGTGCCTCTCGACGCTGTTGAGGAGCGCGGATATTGTGACGCTTCACTGCGTCCTGAACGAGGAGACACGCGGCCTCATAGGCGCCAAGGAGCTGGCCTTGATGAAGCCTTCCGCGTATCTGGTGAATACGGCGAGGGGCGGCCTCGTCGACTACAAGGCCCTAACCGAAGCCCTGAACGAGAGGCGGATCGCGGGCGCCGCCCTCGACGTCTACGAGATGGAGCCCCTGAGCCCAGAGGACCAACTGCTTAAACTGGAGAACGTGACGCTCACCTCGCACATCGCAGGCTACTCCCGGGACGTTGTGGAGAGGTGCAGCCGAATGATCGCGGAGGACGTGAAACGCTATCTGGCAGGTGAGAGGCCTCTCCGCGTCCTCAATCCCGTAGTCTTCACGTCTTGAAAAACTGGGGGCTCAAGCTGCCTCATGCTCTAGGGCCTCTTTCTCACACTGGCTGAGGCCTCCTTCTCTGGAGTAGCTCTCATCAAGCAGCTCTCCTCTTGAGGCAGAGTAGGCCTCTGAGGTGGCACATCGCGAAAGCTGAGAGAAATCTCGGAGGTTGAGACCGCGCTTATCTGAGTTGTAAGAGGTCGTCTACCCGGCGGCAATGAATCCGTAAGGCTTTGCCTCCTAATCCTAACCCTGCTCATCGCGGATGCATACCTGTCTCTTAGGGATGTTAGATACTCCTTGAAGACGTGATACGACTTGCGGCTCAGCAGAGACTCGTGTAGGTAAACGGGTGCTCTTCTCGAGCAGCCTAAGTTATAGGACGAGGGGGTACCGTCCCCACCTCTGGGCTGTCTCGTAGACGGCTAAGAAGTTCTCCACCTTTATGTCCAAGAGCGCTTGGTTCGTAGGCGCCAGGATGAGGCCGCCTCCTCGGCCGCAGGTCTTGAGGCGCGTCTTCACCTCTTCCTCCACGTCTTGGAGGCTTCCCATCGGCAGCGTCCTCTGCACGGATATTGTGCCGCTCAGCGTCAGTTTGTCGCCGTAAAGCCTCTTGATCCGGGCCGGATCCATGCATTCGGGCTGGATCGGGTTGAGGGCGTCTACGCCTATCTCGATGAGGTCAGGGATAATCGCTTCGCAGTCCCCGTCCGTGTGGAAGAGGACGTGGCATCCCTGGCTTTTGACGGCTTCAACGACAGCTTTCATCCGGGGCTTGATGAACCTCCGCCAGAGCCTGGGCGAGATGATCATGCCTGTCTGCATCGCCACGTCGTCCGCTATGCAGAGGACATCTATGCCCATCTCGGCGAGCCGCTTGCTCACGGGGAGAAAGTAGCTCTGGAGTCCGTCGAAGAGTTCCTCTGCGAAGCCTGGGTTCGCGTAGAGGTCGCGTAGGAGCTCCGTGAAGCCGCGGATGTACCAGCCTTGGCAGAAGTAGGCGTCGCCCCCGTGAATGCCGCTTACAGCGTACTTTCCCCGCCAGTTCTTAAGGAGGCGTTCCGCGGCGTCGAAGCGGCCTGGGGCCTCCGCGTCGGGGAAGACGTAGCCCTCCAGCGAGGTCTTCCCCCTGAGCGGATGGTAGATGACGCGGCTCTGAAGCCTCGTCGCGTTTAGGGTCCGCCTGACGCCCCACTCGTCCTCTAGAACGTCGTTGGCAACCTCGATCCCCCAGGGGTAGTGAAAGAGCTGGTTGTACGTAGCAACCTCACGGAAGGAAGCTGGAGGGTCTACGCCTACCGCTCGGAAGTCTATGCCAAGCCGCTCGGCTAGAGCATCCTGTCGCTCCGCCATCGTGAGGCGTCCGCCCTCTATGCCTAGGTGGGCTAGGAGCCGGAGCATGAAGGGATAGGACCATTCGCCCCAAGCGACTCCCTCGAGGGGCACACGGTCCGGTTCACGGTGCTCCAGCGCCGTGAGGGCTCTCTCACGGGGGTTCATAGCTTCCGCTCCGCGCCCATACTTTATCTCCTTTACCATCGAAGGGTCGAGTAGTCGACATGCCTCTCTGCCCGATGGGGTTCAGGGCTGCGGGCTCCCTCGAGCGCGAGCATTACGGAGAAAGGTGGCGTGTTCTCTGACGGGGCTACACCGGCTTGTTCAGTTGAAGGTTCTTACTTTACTTTCCCGCGAGGACGGAGTTCACTATCTGGACGAACTCCTCCTTTGTGACGAGGCCTCGTTTCTCTATTGAGAGGGCCTTCACCTTCGTCAGCATCTGCTCCATCTGCTCCTCTGTGGCTTTAGCCCCGATCTCCTGCAGCTTCGCCGCGATCGAGTGGGTTCCACTCTTCTTCCCCAGCACTATCCTGAACTCTTGGCCTACGAGCTCCGGGAGGTAGGGGAAGGCTCCTGTGAGGGCGCCTGCGTCGCTCAGCCTCTTTGCGAACATCGCGGAGATCCCGGACTCAACTGTCAGGCAGTTCTCGCCCACGATCGGTTTCCCAGGTGAGAGCGTCACTCCTGCCAGCTGGCGGACTAGCTTTGAGACCTCAACTATCCTGTCATACTTTATGCCTGTATCTATGCCGAGGAGCGTGAGGAGTCCTACTGCGACCTCCTCCAGGGGCGCGTTTCCACA
>JAWCPE010000106.1:0-7237 GCA_038870415.1 Bathyarchaeia archaeon | reverse complement strand
TCCTGCTGATAGATGTCTCAGGAATGAAGGTCGGCCAAGCGAACGGTCTAGCCGTCTTAGGCCTAGGCGATGTCTCCTTCGGGAGGCCCTCACGGGTGACCGCTTCAGTAGGCTTAGGAAGGGAAGGCCTCATCGACATCGAGCGTGAATCCGGCCTCGGCGGACGTATCCACGGAAAGGGCGTCATGATCCTAGGCGGATACCTGAGCGAGAAGTTCGCTTGGAATAAGCCGTTAACCCTCTCTGCGCGGCTGGTCTTCGAACAGAGCTACGAGGAGATCGAGGGCGACAGCGCCTCCAGCACGGAGCTATACGCGATCCTCTCAGCCCTCTCGGGTTTACCCGTAAAGCAGAACATCGCAGTGACGGGTTCCGTCAACCAGAAGGGCGAGGTCCAAGCGATAGGCGGAGTCAACGAGAAGATCGAGGGCTTCTACGAAGTCTGCAAAGCCCTAGGCCTCGACGGTTCGCAAGGCGTGATGATCCCTGCCAGCAACGCGCAGAACCTGATGCTGAAGGAGGAGGTCGTCGAAGCCGTCCAAGCTGGGAAGTTCCACATCTACCCTGTCCGCACGATAGACGAAGGCATCGAGACCCTGACAGGTGTCAAGGCAGGCATCAGGAAGCCTGACGGCGCTTTCGAGGAGGGAACCGTCAACGCTCTCGTCGATAGGAGGCTACGCGAGATGGCTGAGACCCTGAGACAGTTCCTCGCCATGCCCGGTGAGGAGAGAAAACTCAGCCCATAGCCCCTCCTCTCTCCGAGACCGTTTCAATTCTCCCCCGCTCACCCTTAGGGGGATGATTATGCACGGTACGGCTATGAGCGCCTTCATTGTAAGCCTCTCGTAACTTGCAGCTAAATTCTCCTGAAGCTCTTCAACCAAGCGTAGAACCTCCCTGCAGTCGACCTCATCCCCTTGTAGAGGCCGGCTTTGAACGGCTCTTCCACCCTTCCCCCTCTTTGGATTCACGGGTATGTGAGCTTATATCATGCAGTGGTTCAAATTCAAAGCTTGCCTCTGAGGCTTGACAGGATGAGAGCCGCACGGTTGGTCGAGTACGGGAAGCCCCTTGAGCTGATGGAGGTTGAGACGCCTAAGATAGGCCGTCACGACGCCCTTGTGAGGATTAAGGCGTGCGGGGTCTGCCATACTGACCTGCATCTTCAGGAGGGCTCTATGAGGCGCGGCCGACTCCCCCTCACGCTTGGACACGAGATGGCGGGCGAAGTCGCCGAGGCCGGCGAGGAAGCGGATTGGCTGAAGCCCGGCACGCGGGTAGTCGTCGATTACCACTACACCTGCGGCCGCTGCCACAACTGCCGCGTCGGGCTGGAGGAGCAGTGCACCGGCTCCGCCTCAGCCGGCTTCGACGTGGACGGCGGTTACGCTGAATACGCGAAGGCCCCAGCCCGGAACCTAGTCGAGCTTCACGACGGCGTCTCATACGAGGACGGAGCGACCCTAGCCTGCGGGGGTGCGACGGTCTACCACGCGATCAGGAGCGCACCCGTCCTCTTCGCCGAGTCTATCCTGATCTACGGTTTCGGCGGACTCGGCACCATCGCGTTACAGGTGGCGAAGCTTACGGGCGCCCGGACGTTCGTCGTTGACATCGCGGAGGAGAAACTCGCGTTAGCCCAAAGGCTGGGGGCGGACGGCGTGATAGACGCCTCGAAGCAGGATGTGGTGAAGGAGACCCGCGCCCTTACGGGGGGTTTGGGCGTCGATAAGGTCTTCGACCTCGTTGCGGCGCCGGAGACCTTGGAGAACTCCTTGCAGGTGCTACGTCGAGGCGGGAGGCTCATCATCATCGGTGCGCTCTCGAAGCCGTTCAGAGCGAACCCCCTCGAGTTGTTGAGGGCCCGGACCCAGATCCACGGCCAAGGCGGCTGCCCCCGATGGCAACTCGAAGAACTCGTCCAGCTCGTCAACGCGAGAAGGGTGAAACCCGTCGTCTCAACGGTCTACCCTCTGGAGGACGTCAACAAGGCCCTCAAAGAACTCCGAGGAGGCCGAATCCTAGGAAGAGCCGTCATCAAACCTTAACCAGTCTGAGCAGACCAAGGGCGTGAATAGGGCTCCTACAGTGAGCCTGATCCAATGCCTCTCGCCCCCTCCTGTTCTCCAAACCTTCATCGACTGAGAAGCGCCCAGAAGGCTGATGTGATGAGCAGGAGGCTGGGGCTAGGAAACAGAAGACGCCCTGGCAGCCCGGCGCGATGACGAGTATGAAGAAGTGATTATGAGGTCTGAGGTTTAGCAAGTCCATTATGGTGCTCAGGAGGCCCATCGCGGCGCCTGAGGATTCCTTCCGGGCTAGGTCTGAGACCAAAGCAGGCGTAGAGGAGCTCGCGACGGCGAAGCCCAGCCCGTAAAGGGTCGAGATAGAGGCGCGGACGGCGAAGGGATATGTGAACGGCGTCATCAACAACTGTAGCCCACCTGTCAGGGGGCCTAGGATGATGACCTTGACGCGGCCGTATCTGTCTGAAAGGTGTCCTATGAGTGGCTTCGTAAGGGCCACCGCGACGAGCTGCACGCCCGTGATGACGCCTAGTTCCAGGATGCCGACCCCGACGGGCCGCGCGTAGGCGACTAGACTATGAAGAATTCCAACAAGCCATAGGTAAGGTGATGTACGGCCTCCACGAGGCTCGCCGCAAGGACGCCTTTACTCTCCTATAACGTCTTCAACCGTATACCTATGCGCGGTCGGGAAGGGCGCTGCAGAGCCGCTCTTCCCAGCTCAGAGGATGCCTAAACATGGTCCGATTTCCGATTATAAGATAAGGGCTGACTGCTCGGATGCTTCCCAAAGCCTAAGATACGAGGTGTTAGAACGAGTCTACTGCACGGGCCTGTACCAGTTCCTGATGACGGTCTCTGGGACCACGCCGTACCATCGGCCTAGGTACTCCAGTAGTTCTCGGGCTGTGGGAACCCCTGCTAACTGAGCGTCCGCATCTGTCAGCTTCACCGTCTCCACCGCTTCCGCACAGTAGACCTCTATAATGAGGTCTGTGGGCTTCGGGTGGAACCGGCCTCCGGTGTAGACCTCGTATAGGCCGCTCTTCGCGTTCCGCCTATAGGTGCACTTCACCTCTTGCGCCTTGATCTTCTCAACTATGCCCGGATGAGCGAAGAAGATACGCTTATGCTTCCCTGCCGGAGGCGCCATCGCCTCAACCGAGTATGCGACGCCTCAGGACAAGGTTAAACCTTCGTCTCCTCGAAGATACCGCGAGGATTCTCCACGCCGGTAGGAGGTAGGATGCACCTACAATCATGTCCGGTATTTAGCCTCAGGGAGCCCCCGGGGCCTCAATGATGCCTCGGCTGTTCCTGCGAGTCCAACAGGCTCCCAGCTCCCTGCGTTGCGCCATCGCTTAACCATCAGATCCAGAAGAGCGCACGAGGGCATATTACTACCTGATGGGAACGCGCAGGTCTCCGACCTGACTGCGAGAGCAGAATAGCCTCAGGAAACGCGCGGCGTCTTCGGACTACCTTCCGAAGGCGCGGTCGCGTTCAACAAGGCGGCGGGAGGTTTCGGAGCCTATCGGCGACTTCATAAGCGGTCAAGGAGCTGGCCCTGCTCCGTCCTAGGGGTGTGTTCACAAGTGATGCCTACACTACATTTAGGAGCCGGAGGAAGTACCCGGTCGGTAGCTCTTGCCTGTTGTGGAGGACGGTTCAGGTGACCGGTCTTGAGTAGATGACGCTCTCCCGTTCGACGGTGAAACCTAGCTTCCTGTAAAGCCTTACAGCGTTGGGCAAAGCGGACTGTGTTATCAGCCTAGCCTCCTTTGAGCCGCGCTCCTGGAAGAACCTTAAGGCTTCGAGGACTAGGGCTTGGCCGACCCCCCTCCGTCGATGCGGAGCGAGGACTCCAAGCCAGTGGACAATCTCCCTTTCAACGCCGCGGTAGTGCATGTACCATGCGGCTGCGACGCCCACGACCTCGCCGAGATGCTCAACGGCGAAGATTCTGCCTCTTCCAGCGTAGGGGCTGTCGACGAACTCTCTCCTGAAATCCTCAAGGGTCCAAGGGCGGCTTGCGATGAGCTCGTTGCGGAAGGCTTCGTTCCGAACCCTCAGCCAGGCCTCGCCCTCTCTAGGCTTAAGCGTCCTAACCCTGTAAGGCTGCGGCAAAACGTAGTCGGGCAGCGGCGATGCAAGGTCTCGGACCATCAACAGTTGACGGTAAGCCTCCTTGAAGCCTTCGCTTTCGAGGAGGCTCCTCGCCTTTAAGTCTCCAAGCTCGACGGAGCGAGCGAGTAGCTCCTGAGCCCCGGCGTCGCGGAGGTTCTCAACACACTGCTTCAGGAGCGCCCTAGCTACGCCTCTCCTCCTGTAGCCGGGGAGAACACCGAGGCGGTCTAGCCAGCCTCTAGTGTCTCCCTGACGGAGAAACGCCATGCAGAGCCCAACGGGTTCCCCGTCAAGGTAGGCGGTCAGGAAAAGCTCAGGCCTAAGTCTTCCATCCGTCCTGAGTCTTTCGAGCTCTTCCATCGTGAGGGGGGAGAAGCCTGGGCTGTCCGCATAGCAGTGGTTGAGCAGCCTCACGGCGTCAACAATAGAGGCTTCAGGTGAGTACTGTCGGATCACCAAGTGTGCCATTTGAACACCGGTGGACGCTAAGGCGCTCACTCCTACGATTCAACCCTTTCGACACGGTTCAGCTTAACGTCACAAGGACGCGTAGAGGGGCATTCCTTCTTCGCGTTCAGAACAGTTCAGGTGAGGCTTGGCTTCTCGTTGACCTTGCGAACCTAGATGCACGGGCGTAGACGCCGTATCGCCGCGTAGCTCCTATCATCGCTAGGAGATTCTCCGGCTTGACGGAGTCGTGGATCGAGTTGCTCGAGATGAACACATGGCCGCCGCCCGGCGCCGCCTTATCGATGCAGGCTTTGACCTCAGATTCGACCTGAGCGATCGTCCCCGAGAGAAGCGTGATCGAGCAGTCGATGTTCCCGAGGAGGCAGATCCGGTCGTCCTAGAGCTGTTTCACGCGTCCTATATCCATGCCGGCGGCGGGCTCTATGGCGTGGAGCCCGTCGATGCCCGTGGCGACGAGGTCGTCGAGTACCGGGTAGAGGTTCCCATCGCAGTGCAGCACGGCGGGTACACCCTTCCTGTGGATAGCTTCAACCGTGTTCTTGATGATGGGGGCTAGGAAGCGCCTGAAGAGGCTTGGAGGCATCCACGGCCCCCTCACATCTGCGAAGTCGTCCTGAAGCGATACTACATCCGCGCCGGAGTCTATCATGCCCTTGACGACCCCGGCGAAGAAACGGTTGTTATCCCAAAGTATTCTCTCGGCGAAGCTAGGCCGCAGGTAGAGGTCGAGGCCCAATCTTTTGACGGCTCCCAATGGAAAGACCCATCAGACGGGGATTGAAAGTCTACCAAGTCGTCTGGAATAGGATGCACGGGTATGAGGAGACGGGGGCCGTGGAGGAGAGGAGCGTAGGCCATAAGCTCGTATGGGTTAGGAGAATCCTTGGGAGGCTGAGGCTCTCCGGGGCGAGGGCGGAGAAGGCGATGGAGCTGGCGCGGTTTCACCCTTACGGGGCTGGCAAACGGGCTGAGGTGCGTCAGTGGGGTGACCCTCTACACGGGCCGGGTTCTAGGTTGGGGATAGGATAGGCGGTCGCAGAGGCAGGCAGGGGAGGCGGCGGGCGTAGCGGAGCCCAGCATCAGGAGGCACTCCCACAACTCTGCGGAGCCTAGGGCTCCAACTCCTCTCCTACCGGAGCCTCACGGAGTGAGTTCAAGCAGCTCGTACATATCGGTCATAGGGTGCTTCAGGATGTCCTATGGATGCTCGTGACGTGAGAGGATGGCTACGGCTTCAGGACGGAGCGTGGCCTCGATGCAGCCATCTCATAGGCCAGTCTATAGAGGGTTGTTGGGGCTGACTTCCTCCCAGCCTTGCTTAGAAGCCGTAAAGGCTCATGGCATGATTCGAGGCTCTTCGACCTCCTTAAGAGGTCGATGGCTCGATTGGCGTCGCTGTGGGCGGTGTCCACGCAGCCAGACCCTAGCATGAGATGCAGAGCATCTATGTAAGGGAGTAGTCGAGTGGCCTCCAATGCTCCCGAAAGTATTGGGTTCACAGGTATGTTAGCCTCCACCCCTACGGAGGACTGCCGCTTCATCATAGGCTTAGGAAAGTCGAAGCCTTCCTCTTCTAGGCTCTCTATCTTGGTAGCCTGCATAGAATATAGTCAGCGCGGGTTTAAGAGCTTGAGGCTTCCTTAGTTTAGCCAATCGACGAGTATGGACTGGTGTGTCGCTTGGTAACCCATGCCAGCATGGTTGAGGAAACCTTCAATCTGCAGGATCGCGGGGCTAGGCTGCTCTGGGGCGTCGTCTACGAGATGAAGCGGTCGCCGGACGGTTCCCTACACGAGGTTACCCCTTACCATTACCATACGAAGAGGGAGTACCTGATAATCGGCATCTCCGGCGAGATGCGGATCCTCGTCGAGAAGGAGGTTCACGCCGTCAAGCCGCATGAGCTGCTGATGATAAGTCCCGGCGAGAGGCATATGGAGGTCGAGGTGGGGAGGAGAGACTTCAAAGTGCTCATGACAGGCTACGACCCCCCAGGCGAAGAGAGAATACTCGTCCCCTACAACGAGATCCCAGAAGAGATAAGACCCATCGTAGACGCCCAACCCGTGCGGACCTCTCTCCCCCAGTTAAAGGCATAGCTAGAAGACCGTTCAGAGTGGTTGTGAGCCCAACGTGTTCCGAGGCCTGGACTGAGAGCTAAATATACACCTATAAGGAAGTACACACCTCTAATTGTGAGCCCAACGTGTTCCGAGGCCTGGACTGAGAGAGGCATATCTCAAGGCGCCGCGTCCGGAAATAGGGGTTGAAACCTTGAAGTCTGGCAAGAGGAGGGTCCTTTTCATATGCGTTCATAACTCTGCTAGGTCCCAGATGGCTGAAGGCTTCCTGAGGCATCTGTACGGCGACAGGTTTGAAGCCTACAGCGCAGGCGTCGCCCCTTCTAGAGTTAATCCATACGCCGTTAAAGCTATGGCAGAGGTTGGAATAGACATATCCAGCTACAGGTCGAAGTCTCTCCGAGAGTTCCTCGGCGGAAAGGTCGATGTAGCAGTCACGGTCTGCGATGAGGCTAAGGAAGCATGTCCCTTCTTCCCCGGCGCGTCTAAACAGCTTCACTGGGGCTTCCCAGACCCCTCCGAGGCAAA
>JAWCPE010000105.1:0-7340 GCA_038870415.1 Bathyarchaeia archaeon | reverse complement strand
CGTCATCCGCGTGGAGTGCTAGGTCTAATCCTCCCGGCGGAGGCTGCCAGCTATTAAAGTTAGGGTAAGCCAAGCAGCCGGGGGCATTCGTTAACATGTTTTTGGAGTTCAGAGACACATGTCCAGTGCAGCGAAAGATTTATATGCAAATGACTGAAGAGCTGGGGTCTGTGTCAGTCAAATGGACGCGAAGGAAAGGGCCGTAGAGCTGCTGACGAAACATGGCATACGATGGGTTCACACAGCCTTCACAGACATACGAGGAATACTACAGGCAGTGGTACTGCCGGCGACCAGATTCACTGAGGGAGACACCTTCACCGTCGGGACAGGCTTCGACGGCTCCTCGGTCCGCGGGTTCAAGGAGATCGATGAGTCCGACATGATCCTGAGACCGGACCCCTCCACTCTGGCGATCTTGCCGTGGACGACGGAGGAGTTCCAGAGGAGCGCGATTGTGCTCGGAGATGTCTACGAGGCCTACGGAAGCGACCAGCCGTCTGAGGTCTGCCCTAGGAGCTACGTCTCCAAGCGGGCCGTCGAGGCCGCTAAAGCCATGGGCTACACGGGGCTCTTCGGCCCTGAAGTCGAGCATTTCGTCTTCAAGTCGATCGACCCTACGAAGCTCACCTGGGACCTCTGGGTCAGCCCAGCCGGGGGCAAAGGTGACTCCTGGGGAGCCCCAAGGGTCGTCCCCGAGTCCCCGGAGATAACGCCCGGCGCCTTCACGCTGAGGCCTAAGGAAGCCTACTTTAGGCCGCCCCCAGAGGATACCACCATCGAGTACAGGAACGAGGTCGCCTCGACGCTTGAGGACTCCTTCGGCCTCGACATAGAGATGCACCACCACGAGGTTGCAACCGCCGGGCAGGTGGAGATAGACTTCAAGTACGGCCCCCTCACCGAGACCGCCGACAGAGTCGTCTACTACAAGTTCGTCGCCAAGAACATCGCGAAGAAACGGGGGCTCATCGCGACGTTCATGCCGAAGCCCATCTACCTTGACAACGCGAGCGGCATGCACGTCCACGCATCGCTCTGGAGGGGCGATACGAACGTCATGTACGACTCGAGCGACGAGTACGCGGAGCTGAGCCAGACGGCGCGGTACTTCATAGGCGGCCTCTTAGAGCACGCGAGGGCTCTGACCGCCATCTGCTGCCCCACAGTCAACTCCTACAAACGGCTTGTGCCAGGCTTCGAGGCGCCCATCTACATCATGTGGAGCCGCCGGAACAGGTCCGCCCTGGTCCGTCTTCCCGTCTACTTCAAGGGGCCTGAGCATGCGAAGGCTAAGCGCGTCGAGTACCGTGCCGTCGACCCCTCCTGTAACCCCTACTTGGCGCTCTCCTGCATCCTCATGGCCGGCTTGGACGGCGTTAAGAAGAGCCTCGACCCAGGCGACCCGGTAGACATGGACGTCTACAGCCTGACCGCTGAGCAGAAGAGAGCAATGCGTATAGGCGAGCTTCCGACAACCCTGAGGGACGCGCTCAACGAGATGGAGACCGACGAGGTCATCCAGAGAGCCTTGGGAAGCCACATCTTCGACAGCTTCATCGAGTTGAAGACGAACGACTGGAACCAGTACTGCCTCTACGTGACCCCATGGGAGATCATGAAGTACATCGACTACTAGCCAAGGAGGTGAGAAGGGAACGATGAGAGCATACCTGCTTATCGTGACGAAGCCGGGAACCAGCGAGGAGCTCGTACGAGACCTGAGGAGCAGCGGGAAAATAGAGGGGCTCGTCCAAGCCGACTCCGTCTACGGCCGGTTCGACGCCATCGCCGTGCTCGAAGCCCCCAGCCTGGAGAGGATCAGCGAGATCGTCTACAAGATCGTGGAGAAGCATCCGGCGATCGTCCACACCGAGACCGCTGTATGCCTGTTCTAGGAGCGTGAAATTGTCTTGTCAAGCCGTAAGAGCCTCGTGTCGACCCCGCTGAGAGCCTTCATACTCGTCACTACGAAGCCGGGCACATCCCAGGAACTCGTCCGCTCCAGACGGATCAAGGGCGTGAAGATTGCCAGCTCCGTCTTCGGCAGGTACGACGCCGTCATAGTCGTCGAGGCAGAGGACTTCCAGCACCTCAACAGGATCGTCTACGAGGTTATCGCCCAGCACCCAAACGTGGTTCACACCGAGACGCTCATCGCGATGTTCCACCCGGCAAGCCCCGAGGCACCGTAAGCGGATAGGTGAGAGTATACCCTTCCTTGGGGGAAGACCGGGGGACATCTGCCCTGAGGCCTAGATCTTTAAGGCTTCCTCCACGCTCTTGTCGTCGATGACTATCGCTTTGATTCTCTTCGCCATGCGGATGGGGTCCTCGTTCTGCCAGACGTTTCTGCCTACTGCGACGCCTGTAGCCTTCGCGTCCATGACTCCCCTCAGCTGCCGTAGGAAGTCTTCGTCCGTCGGGGCCTTCGGTCCTCCGGACATGAAGACCCTCGCCTTGCCAGCTGCCTTAACGGCCCAGCTGAAGGATTCCGCGTCGCCGGTGTACTTGATCTTCACGGCGTCTGCGCCGACCTCTAATCCTACCCTTGCGGCGTAAGCGACCATCTCCTTGCTCGTGTCGTTCTTCACCGCCGCGCCTCGCGGGTAGACCCAGGCTATCGCCGGTATGCCCCTCTTGTGGGCTTCTTCCACGATCTGTCCGAACTCCTGAAGCATGATGCTCTCGTGGATGCTGCCCGGGTAGATGGTGTACCCAACCGCGCTCGCGCCGAGCGAGATCGCTTCCTCGACGGAGCAGATCTGCCTTGAGAGCGGCTCCCCGCCTAGGATGTTCGTCTTGCCGTTCACCTTGATGACGAGCGGAACCTTCCCGTCGTAGTACTTCTCCGCCACGCCTTTCTGCAACGCGAGGGCGTTGACGCCTGCCTTCGAGGCGAGTTCCACCACGAAGCTAGGGTCGACCGATTGCTCGTTGAAATCTGTTGGGCCATGCTCTAACCCGTGGTCGTACGCCAGAAGGACACTCTTGCCCTTCGTCAGGAACTTCTCAAAAGACACAACCATACCCTAACACCTCCCAGGCCCTATCTGGAAGGCTGAACTTATCTGTTTCTGACGGAGAGACACAGCCGTCTAGACCATCGCGGGTTTACAGGTGAACGGCGGCGTAGAGGCAGCCTACTGGGATATGCTCGACGGGCACCTCAGGGGGCCTCTCTTGAATATACCGTGTTAGGGTTCGCATGGCGGGCTCCTCCGCCGTGGAGTGGTTCACCAAGAGAAGCGGGATGCCTGCGTCTAGGGACCATTGGCCAGACTCCCAGAGCCTCGTCCCGTCGTCCGTAAGCAGGAGTACGTCCGCGCCGAGGTTGAACATCTCGCGGTAATCCGTGATGGCGCCTGTGCCTAAGGCGATGCGTGAAACCTTCTTGTTGGGGTCCCCGACCATATGCACGGTTTCCTGGCCGAGTGCCCTCGCCTTCTCAAGGATCCTCTCAGCGAGCTGTCGTAACGTGAGGTCGCCCACTTCGTGGACCTCGTAGAACCTGCTGCTCGCGACGGGTTTCCCCGTGAGGCCTAGGAAGTCTGCCCAAGCGCCGTGGACGCCTATCTCCGGGTAGTCGTCCCAGACGTCGTGGCAGCGATAGACCACCATCCCGGTCTCGTCGAGCCAACGTTTCTTCTCCGCCCAAGCTTCTCGGCCCGGCTGGACAGAGCCCTGCTTCGCGTCCGAGATGTAGAGCGGCTCGTGGGCCACGAAGAGGTTGGCGCCTTTCGCCCACGCCCTCCTTAGGTTGTTTACGGTGGGCATCCAGGAGACCGCGATCCCCTTGACTGTTGCCTCCGGGTCGCCGGCTAGGAATCGGTCACTTGTCCTCTTCCAGTCGACCCAGGTTCCCACCGAGGCCATGTGGCTATGAAGCTCGTTAGCTTTCAAACCGAGCCCTCTCCGTAGCTCCTCGACCAGGCCTCTCTGCTCGATGGCTATTTCTACGTTTCCAAGGAATCTGATACTCGACGAACGTGGAGCTTAAGAGCCTCCAGTGGGAACGAGTCTCAACTGTCAGCTCTGGCTTGACCGGGTTAGGGAGCGGCATGGAGATAGAAGGGGAGGCTGCTCATCTCTTCCTCTACGATGTAGGTGGAGAACTCGACCTGAAGAAGGCGGAGGAAGCGTTGAGGAAGCCTCCCCAGTTCGTGAAGTTCGAGGAGAGGCTTCCCTTCCCCAGGTACGTGAGGATGACTCCGTATCCGCTCTTCTTGAGGCTTGATGAGAGGCAGCTTGGCGTCCCGGTCAGGGTTCAAGTGCGACTACACCATATCGGGGCCATCTCGGTGGTCTTCCGTTACAGCTTCGCCTGCCATATACGTGAGCTTCCAAGGTATGGGAGGGCGGTCGTCACAACGCCGAAGGGAGAGTTTGAACTCGCCTCTCTAGGCGACGAGATTCGGGCCGCGATAGAGGAGAGGATAGGCTCCTGCATCGTAAGGATCTACCAGAGGGAGCCAGTCCCTGAGGAGTACACGGCGATAGCGATCCGAAGATTGGGGACCCCATATACGGCTGAGGCCTTCCTGCGCAAGTATGGAAGACTTGTGGCAGCTATGCTCAGGGAGGAGGAAGACCCTGACGAGCTGTCCGATTCCGAGGTGATGGAGGCCCTCAGGGAGACTCAGAGCTTCTACCGTGAGAGTGCCCGCGTGATAGACTGGGGGGCCACGTTCATCCTGGAGCCGAAGAGAGAGTACGAGAGCGACCTTCTCATAGCCGAGCTGGCGAACCTACAGCTGCTGGAGCTGAGGGTCTACGACCGGATCTTAGATGCCAAGATTGACGCGGTCTACGATGATGTGAGACGCGTCCTGCGAGTCGGCCGACACAGGTTCTGGCCAAGCCATAGCGTTGAGAAGGTTGCGGCTGAAGTATCGGAGATCGAGGCCGACCTAGCTCAGGTGTTGAGCGATATCAGGAACGTGACCAAGTTCGTCGGCGACTGGGACCTCGCGCGATATTACCGCTCTCTGACGAGGAGGTTCCACTTGGACGACTGGGAGAAGGCCGTGCAGCAGAAGCTGGAGACGGTGAGGCACATCTACACGCTGGTAATGGACAAAGCAGGCCATGAAAGGTCTGAAACCCTGGAGATTCTGGTAATCCTCCTAATCCTCGTCGAGGTAGCTCTCTCCCTGCTAAGCTACGGGGGCTTTATCCGACGGTGAGACGGAGGGACCAGCAAGGGCGAGATGATAGTCGGAGCCCACCGCCCGTGCTTCGACGAATGTCCACTTTTTCTTGAAGAAAGTGGGTGGGCGTTCATTTTGTGACGTTCTGAACGCTTATAAGCCGAGGATTCCTAGCAACGCCGGAGGCCCCTAAGCCTTTGCTACCTGAGAAGGCCGCATCCCTCGCTGTGCCTGCGCTAGACCCTGAGTCAACTATCCGCGAAGTCACGGGCTTCATCAAGACAAAGGTGGAGACCACAGGCGCGAAGGGTGTAGTCGTAGGCTTGAGCGGCGGTGTCGACAGCAGCCTTGTCGCCGCGCTCTGCGTCCGAGCCCTCGGCCCAGAGCGGGTTCTAGGCGTCCTGATGCCGACGAGCTTCACGCCCCCTCAGGATATGGAAGACGCGAAGACGCTCGCCGAGCAGCTCGGGATCAGGACGAGACGCGTGGATATTCAGCGGATAAGCGAGGCGTTCTTCGACGAGCTAGGCTGTAAAAGGGGTGAAGAGCGTTTCAGGAAGCCCATGGCAAATATCCGGGCCCGATGCCGCATGGTCGTCCTCTACTACTTCGCGAACCTTGAGTGTCTCCTCGTAGCAGGGACCGGGGACCGAAGCGAGACCTTGATAGGTTACTTCACCAAGTACGGCGACGGCGGGGCAGACATCCAGCCTATCGCTCACCTTTACAAGACGCAGGTACGGCAGCTCGCAGAGCAGCTGGGCGTGCCCAAACGGATCGCGTATAAGCCGAGCAGCCCGCAGCTCTATCCGGGGCATAAGGCTACGGACGAGCTGCCGCTGAGCTACGAGCAACTCGACCCAGTCCTATTCGGGCTGTTCGATAAAGGCCTCACGCCCGTGGAGGTGAGCAGGCTCTCAGGGGTCCCCGTCCACGTCGTCGAACACGTGCTGAAGATGTCGGAGAACTCCAGACATAAGCGAGAGCCCCCGCCGAAGGTCAAGTAGCTAGCCTCGCGCCCAGCATGCGAGAAGCTTTTCGACTGGCTCAGCCTAGCTCACTACGCCTCTGTTTGGCTAGAGTCCTGAGGCTTTAAGCTTGGCGAGTTCGTCGGCCAGCATCGGCAGGAACGTGCCAACGTCGGAGACGATGCCTACCGCCTGGGCGGTGCCGCGGTCGAGGAGCTTCGTCGCCACGGCGGGGTTGATGTCTACGTTTATCGTCTTCACGGTTGACGGCAGGAGGTTCGCCGCCGCGATGGAGTGCAGCATCGAGGCCAGCATCAGGACGAGGGAGGCGCCTTGCAGCTGCTCCCGGTACTGTCTCTGGGCCTCCACCGTATCGGTTATCACGTCAGGCAGGGGGCCGTCGTCGCGAATTGACCCTGCGAGCACGTAAGGGACCTGGTTCACGACGCACTCATAGACGATGCCGCTCTTGAGGATGCCTTTACGGACGGCCTCCTTTAACCCGCCGGCCTTCACGACCTCGTTCACGGCGGCGAGCAGGTTCCTATTCCCTCGCAGCGTCGACGAGCCGTTCGCCAGGGATAAGCCTAGGCTTGTGCCGTAGAGCGCAGCTTCTACATCGTGAACCGCTAGGGCGTTTCCAGAGAGGAGAGCATCCACGTAGCCCAGCCTTATGATGCGGGCTAAGGCTTCCGCGGCGCCTGTATGGACGACCGCAGGGCCTGCGACGACCACAATACGGCCTCCTTGACTTTTAAGCTCGGCGATATCCTTCGCGATCTGCTTCACCAGAGTGGAGGAGGGCTTCTCCGAGCTGGTCCGACTGCCCATGAACTCGAAGATGCCTGTGCCATGCCGGGGGTACTCGGGCGGCCTGACGCGGACCCCAGCCTCGCCGGTGACGATGAGGTCGCCCTTCTCCACCTCTCGTATCGCTTTGCAGACAGCCTTGGGAACGTCTAGGTCAACGACGATGACCTTATCCATCGCCTGCTGCTGGACTGGTATCCATCGGCCTCGGATGAAGACCTCAGTGGGATGGTTTGTCGTCGAGTAGAACTCATCCGGCAGGACCATATCCGCCGGGGCTGGTCTGAGCGTTGCTTCAACCGCTCTGGGCGTTGAGGCCCCTAGCCTGTAGAGTTCCTGAAGCATGAAGTTGAGGTGAGCCTCATTTCTCCCCTTAAGACGGAGCCTCGCGTAGCTCGGCTCCGTCTTCCGC
>JAWCPE010000104.1:0-7403 GCA_038870415.1 Bathyarchaeia archaeon | reverse complement strand
AGGGGGCGTGAGCGGGTCGGGCTATCTTTCAAGACGGAGCTTAACCGTTAAGCTTGGGAGACGCAGCCTAGACGCTCGGGT
Source organism: Bathyarchaeia archaeon (assembly GCA_038870415.1). Lineage (GTDB taxonomy): Archaea > Thermoproteota > CALKCG01 > B24 > JAWCPE01 > JAWCPE01. The sequence goes on along the minus strand of JAWCPE010000104.1, from coordinate 7,322 downwards.
TCCCTTCAAAGGCGTCGAGGTCTTCGACGCGTCCTGCTTCGACTCCGCGCATTTTCTCCACTCGTCAAGCCCCATGGTCACGGTCACCTTAGAGGTTAGGTGAAGTAGAATGGCAGGTGTAAGGAAGTATCCGCCCATCATCGACGCCGCGGCTTGGAACAGCCTCGTCGATTACCTGGGCGGCGAATCGAGCGAGGCGAGGCTTCACCCGCTTCGCAGAGCCTATCCGACCGCTTCAGCGGCGACGTATGTGGTCTTCGCCTTCGACGATGGGTTGGTCAGCCAGTACACGGAGGCGTACCCGAGGCTCTCCGCCAGGGGCTGGAGGGCCACCGCCTTTATCATGCCCAACTTCATCGGCTTAAGCGGGTACATGACCGAGGCCCAGGTCAAGACGCTCAGGGACGCAGGCTGGGAGATAGGGAACCACACGACGAACGGCCCCGCTTTCAACACGCTCACGCGGGCCGAGGTCGAGGCTACCGTCCGCGACGCGAAGAACTGGATAGAGCAGCGCATCGAGGCCCCATGCCTCAGCTTCTGCTACCCGCAGTACGTCTACCATGACAGGGACGGGGTCTCCGCGAAGGACCTCGTCGCACGGTACCACCCGTACGGCTGCCAGGGCTCAGGGACGGGCTGGGACGGCTACCCCAGCCAGAGCATCCTGAGACGCACCATCACGAACGCCACCTACACATCCGTGCCCACGTGGATCGCGGAGGCCGAGGCCGCCGGTAAGAGCCTCATCCTCCACTGCCACAGCATCGGCACGGGCGGCGAGGAGATAACCCCTACAAACTTCGAGGCCGTCCTGAGCAACGTCGCCGAGAGCGGCCACACGGTTCTACCGCTGCGAGACGTAGCTGCGAAGTACGGTTACCCATTCGCGATGTGGCCTGGTACCGGGCATATCCATTCGACGTACGACCACGACAGCACCGTGACGAAGTACCTGGAGGTCGTCTTCATGGCTAAGGGCGACGGCAGCTTCACGAAGACCGACCCTGGCACCGGGTACGTCTTCCTCCACGGCGCTTTAACGCACCCGCTCCCCTTCGACCTGGCGAGGGTGAAGCAGGTCCGCGTCGTCGTGACCGCGCAGGGGAACGAGGCTGGAAACGGGAAGGGCGTCGCGATATGGAACCAGACGGACGGCGTGATGCTCTGCGAGGCCACCTGGAACGGCTCCGCGCGGCAGGACGGCCTCGCCGGCCCCTGGACAGAGGTAAACCTCACGGCGCAGAAGAGCCTCCTCCCCTACGTGAAGGGAAGCTCCGCCTCAGAGGATATCTCCGTCTACCGCATCGTCATGCAGGCCAAGCTCGCATAGCATAGCATAGGAGAGGAGGGGTACTGAAGGATGAGTCTCAGCGTTAAACGGGGCAACTACGGCTTCGCATTAACCTTCAACGTGAAGAACAGCGATGGCTCGGCGAAGAACCTGACAGGCTACACGGTTACGCTCAAGGTTTGGGCTTCAGGCTCCGAGTCATGTAAGTTCACGGGGACCTGTACCGTTACGGACGCCGCGAACGGCATCTGCACCTACACCGTGGCGAACGGCGACTTCGCCACGGTCGGCCAATACTTGGCGGAGCTGGAGCTGACCAAGACAGGCGTAGTCGAGGACACGGAGACCTTCCCCATCCTCGTAGAGGCGACCGCGCCTTGACACTGGCGGTGGATGACCCGGGCGCTGCCTTAAGCAGAGGGGCGAGTTGAGTTGTCCGGCATTGAGACGCCTACTCCCTCTCAGGGCGGTCAGAAGCCTCAGGTCGGCGACTTCATCCATGTCTACTGGAATGACAGCAGCAAGGTAGACCGTGGCGCCTTCGGGCCGCCTGAATGCCTCGCGCATCACTACGGCATCTTCGCAGGCATATGGGGCAAGAACAAACGCCATGTGCGGCTGTACTTCGGCGACTTCGCCGATGGTTACGAGGCCACCTACATGGACATCCTCGAAGAGAACATCGACTGGAGCCGCCTAGAGGTCCTCATCCCCGCGCTCGTGCCGCCCGAACGTATCCGGCACATCAGGCGGTACTCCCAACTGCTGAAGCGGAGAGGGTGGCTGTGAACCTGTGGACAGGCTGGATTCAAGCCGCCTTCACGAGGCGCTCAGGACGGAAGCCCTTGATGAAGGGCTCAGGAGAGGGGAGGCTTCCGCCGCCTAAGACGCTCGTCTACGGCGTGGCAGCCGCCTTCTACTCCATCGGTGTCCTCGCCGCGATCGAGATAACACATATGCTACTCTTCCGCGCCGTGCAGCCTGAAGCCTTGAACGCGATCGTCTTCCTAAGCGGCCTCGTCCTCGGAGCCTTCTTCGCCAATACTCAGCAATGAAACGTAGGGAGAAACGGTCTCGATCAGAGCCTTCCCGCGCTAGGTTTCGGCTGAATCAGGGCTTGCGGCACGCTCCTTTGAGGCGGATATGCTCACGGTTAACCATGGGGAAAGACCTATGAAACCGCGATTAACGGTCCGGGCTCCCCTCATCCTCGAGGTACAGGTGGAACGCGAAGACCTCTACTGGCGAGTAAAGAAGCTCATCCAGCGACTGGAACAGAAGATCTACGCGAAGAGGACAAGGCAACACGAGAGAGCCGCGGCGACAAGGCTCCTAGCTGAACTCGTCGGGAAAGCAAGCAGGGTTCTGAGCGACTACGAGGTGGAAGCCCTTGAACGCGAGATTGAGGAGCTTGAGGAGAAAAGCCGAGAAGCTAAGAAGCCTAGAAGCAACCCCTAAGGTTGAGCTTCCAGCTGACCCAGTCGAGTTCAGCGAGCAACTCCTAGGGTTCAAGCCGACCAGCTACCAGGAAGCCTACCTCAGGGACAGCTCGAAGCGCATCCTTCTCCGCTGGGCGAGACAGACAGGGAAGAGCCTCGCAGTAGCGGCGAAAGCCATCTGGTACGCCGCCAACAACCCAGGGACGCTAACGCTCATCGTGGCTCCCAGCCTCAGGCAGAGCATGCTCCTCAGTGACCGCGTCCAAGACCTGCTTGCTCAGTTGAGGCCTGACGTGAGGAAGAGGCTCGTCGCGAAGCAGCAGAGGACCGTGATAAAGTTCAGGAACGGCTCACGGATCGTCGCCCTGCCGAACAGCGAGAACCTCCTCCGCGGCTTCACGGCGAACGCGATCGTAGCCGATGAGGCCGCGTTCTTCGCGAACGACGAGGAGATCTTCCGGAACGTGCTGACGCCTATGCTCGCGACGACGGGCGGCAGCCTGACGGTCTCCTCTACGCCCTGGGGTAAGAACAGCGTCTTCTACGAGCTGAACAACGACCCACGTTTCAGCAAGCACGTCGCGACTTGGACGGACGCTTTAAAGGCAGGCGTCTACAAGCCCGAAGCCGTAGAGGAGATAAAGACCCTAGAGAGGCTGAGGCCTGAAAAGTACAGGATGGAGTACCAGGCCGAGTTCATAGACGACGTAGACTCCTGGCTCTCACAGGACCTCCTGGCGAAGAGCATCGACGCGAACCTCAGCTACCTAGACTTCCAAAGCGAGGCGAGGGGCGCCTTCTACGTGGGCTGCGACTTCGGAAAAGCACAGGATTACACCGTCATCGCCGTCGTCGAGAGGCGAGAAGACGCCTCGAGACTCATACATCTGCACAGGTTCCCCCTCGGCACCGCGTATGCTTCAACGATAGGCTACGTGAAGGCTCTCTCAGACCGTTGGCGGACCGTCCACGCCGTCTGGACAGACATCACCGGCGTAGGCGATTACATCACGGAGGATATGCGGAACGCCGGCCTCCCAGGCGTGAGAGGCCTCACCTTCACCGTCGCGGAGAAGGAGAACCTAGCCCAGGTCCTCCGCGACCGGATGAGCCGAGGCCTCTTCCGCATACCCTACGACCGCGAGCTTATCGACGAGCTCAACGCGGAACGATACGAGCTGTCGAAGACGGGGCACGTCCAGTTCTCGCACCCCGAGGGGACGCATGACGACCGCTTCTGGGCCGTAGCCCTCGCCGTAGCCGCCGTGCCCACGGCAGAGCCTAGCTTCGCCCTGCTCGGAGGCCGAAGAGACTGACCGTCTTCACCCTACGCCTGCCGGCGCCGGCGAAGAGGCCGAAGCTCCTCGTCAAAGTGGAGAGGAGCTTCAAGACGCGGCCCGAACTGACCCCGCGGACTCTGGCTGTGGCGGAGGCCTTCGGCCTAGGCCTCGACGAAGCGCAGACCTGGCCTGTCTACCGCGAGTATAAGGTGGAGGTGAACCCTGGCGATGTGGTCTACATCACCGGCGAGTCGGGCGGCGGCAAGTCACTGCTCCTGCGTGAGCTCGCGGAGCAGATGCGGGGAAGCCCAGAGTTCGGCCGGGTGCTCACCGACGCCGATGTGGCAGTCTCGCCGGAAGAAGTTCCGGTCGAGGGGCTCGGCGCGACCGTAGATGAGGCTTTAAACCACCTCAGCCAGGCAGGCCTGAACGAGGCATTCCTCTGGCTGCGGCGCTACCGCGAGCTGAGCGATGGGCAACGGTACCGCTACCGCCTCGCGAAGATGCTCGCCTCCGGCGCCGCGACGTGGCTCTTCGACGAGTTCGCCGCGACCCTCGACCGTGAAACTGCGCGGATCGTTGCCTTCAGCCTCCAGAAGACCGCGAGGCGAACTGGGCGAACCGTCGTCGTTGCGACGAGCCACGGCGACCTCTTCGAAGACCTCAACCCCAGCGTCTACATCGTGAAGAGGCTCGGCGCCGAGGTGGAGACCAGCCGGTACCCGAATACGCTGAACGCGGAGTGCACCGTCCTCAGAGACGTTGAGATCAAACCTGCCGCTTGGAGCGATTACAGGCGGCTGGAGTTCTTCCACTACAGGGCCGGACGCCCCTTCGGCGTCAGGAAGGTCTTCGCTGCATGGCTGCGCGGACGCCTCGTCGCCGCCATCGTCTACAGCCTCGCTCCGCGGCTGTGCGCCGCAAGAAACCGGTTTCTGGGCTACGCCCCCAGCGTGGAGGAGGTGAACAGGGACTTCCTGCTCATAAGCCGCGTCGTAGTCCATCCGAAGTACCGCAGCATAGGCTTGGGCGCGAGGCTTGTCAGGGAGACGCTACCACAGGCGGGAAGCCGCATCGTGGAAGCCATCGCCGTCATGGCACGGTTTAACCCCTTCTTCGCCAAGGCCGGCATGCAGCAGGTCGCGGCCCAGAGCAGCTTCCAGAGAGGCTGCAGACACCTCATGGAGAGGCTTCAAGCCTACGGGTTCCACCCGAGCCTAGCCCCAAGCGAAGCCTACAACCTGAAGGTTATAGCCGGCCTGACAGAGGCCCGGAGAGAAGAGGTTCTCAACATCATCGCCAAGCACCCTTTCCTAGCAACGGGCGACCTCTACGCGCGGAAGCTCCCCCACGCTGCGAGAGTGAGGGCAGACCTAGCCGCAGACCCAAACCTGCTCGCGAAAGCTGTACGCTCTATAGCAATAAGAGCCCAGGAGAAGCTATACTACATATGGAGAAGAGAGTCTGCCGAGGTACCGCAGAAAGGGGGGCAGGGGCTTCTTTCAGCTTCTGACTCCTTGGGGCTCGCTCACGGGTTCTGATAGCTCCTTAGCGGGAAAGGCTGGTAGAGTGACCGCTCTGGTACATGAAGGAAGATGTCTGAAACCCCTAACAGCTGTCAGAGCCGGCGATAGGAAGGGAGATAAACTCGCCTTACTGTAAGTCCCATCCTGGCAGACTGGTGGAAGAACGGTTTGACGTACCATCGTGCGATGCCGGTGACATATTGGCTTATCGGTGTTAACGTGGCGGTCTTCGCCGTGCTCGCGTTAGGGCCCGGCTACCTCTACAGGCTTGTAGGTCAGGTCAGTCTCCTCGTGCTGCAGTACGGTTTCTACTGGCAGCCCTTCACCGCGATCTTCGTCCACTTCGACATCCTCCATCTAGCCCTGAACATGTTTGGGCTCTACTACTTCGGCTTGATGAACGAGGCCATCTACGGCAGAAAGCGTTTCCTAGCCGTTTACTTCGGCTCCGGCCTCGTCGGGAACGTCGCCTCGCTCTTTCTCCTCTCGCCTTTGACCGTCTCAGGCGGCGCCTCAGGCGCCGTCTTCGGCATCATAGGCTCCTACGCGGTCTATCAGCGGAGGGGGCAGCAGCTCGCGGGGGCCCTCGTCTACGCTGGGCTCATCTTCGTCCAGAGCATGGGATTCGGCGTGAACCTCTTCGCCCACCTCTTCGGCCTAGCAGCCGGCATACTCCTCGGGCTGATCCTGACGCCTCACCCACAACGGTAAAGGAGACCTGCCCATAGTCGCTCTTCTACGCGTAGGGAGATGAGGCTAGTCGGCTGTTCGTCCACCTTCGATGAAGATGGTTTGGCCGGTGATGTAGTCCGAGGCGGGGGAGGCGAGGAAGATGACGGCGCCGACTAGGTCGTCGGTCTCTGCTAGGCGGCCCATAGGCACCTTCGCCACCTGCTGCCTGTACCATTCCTCGTTCTTGAAGAGGCGTTCTGTCATAGGTGTCCTGGCGATGCCTGGCCCTATGCAGTTCACGTTCACGTGGTATTTGCCCCATTCGACCGCCATCACCTTCGTCATGCCGATGACTCCGTGCTTAGACGCCGCATAGGCGACGTTACCGGGGTGGCCTAGCTTCCCGGAGACTGACGACGTGCTGATGATCTTCCCGCCCCCCTGCTTGATCATCACTCGCCCTACGGCCTGAGCGCAGAGGAACATCCCAGTCAGGTTCACCGCGATGGTCTTGTTCCAAGCCTCTAGAGGGAGGCTCTCCGCCGGGCCTGTGAGAATGATCCCGGCGTTATTGAAGAGGATATCAATCCGCCCATACTTTTCAAGAGCGTAGCTCACCATCCTCTTCACATCCTGCTCGGCTGTGACGTCAACTCTCAAAGCGTCGGCCTCCCCGCCCTCAGCCTTAATCTCCGAGACGACCTTGCCCGCCGCCTCCTCGTCTATGTCGGCTATGAGCAGCCTCACCCCGTACCTTGCTAAGGCTAAGGCGACCCTTCTACCGATCCCGCTCCCGCCGCCGGTCACTATGGCTGTCTTACCTCTCAGGTTGAACAGGTCGCTATCTTGCACCATGGTCCTGGAACCCCCCTCGCAGACTGCCTGAGAAAGCGTGATCGTCGCCGAGGATAAGTGCCTATTCCTAAAAGAGTTACCGGGCCTTCCAAGGCGTCGAGGGGGAAGGAGGCTCTCTAGAGGCCCTCCTCAGCTTCATCTGGCTCCTCTCGAAGAGGGGGCAGACCGGAGAACGGGTACGCGTCTCTTAAGCACGCAGAGGAGCGCCGCTCAGAGGGTTTCCACAGAGCAGGGAAGGAGCGAAGGCTAAATACCG